>CAZURU010000007.1:0-32691 GCA_964623585.1 uncultured bacterium | reverse complement strand
GCTGGCGAGGTTTCCTAACCTCGCCAAATTACCCAAAGTATTATTTTAACTTCATATCAACTTTACAAAGGAGAGGCAACGGGCGAAACTTGTTTTCTCTCTGTATTGCAGTGTTAGTAATACCATTTCTAATTGATAATGTTTCATTTTTGTAGCATAAACTTTTAGTTTGCGCCGTTCCCCGCTTCATTCTAAATAACCAGTAATGAAAGGCTAATTAATAGAAATGGTATAAGTCCCTTTTTGATAATCAATAATCGTTTGAATTCAACAGATAATGGTTATTAAACTTACTGTGAGTATTTGTATGACAAAAGTCAGTGTAATCCTACCTACCAAAAATGTTGAAGAGTATATTGGCGACTTACTGAGCAGTGTATATCATCAAGATTATTCGGGCGAGATTGAAGCGATTATTTTAGATTCCTCTAACGATAAGACTCCTGAAATTGCAAAACGCTTTCCAGTAGAGTTTATTCGCGTTGAAGAAGATAATTATAATTATGGTGGCACTCGGAACTACGGTGCGCGTATGGCAAGTGGAAAATACTTGATCTTCTTGTCAGCGGATGTTGTTATAAAAGATCCGCAGTGGCTCACAAAGTTGCTAATGCCATTTAAAGATACTATGGTAGCCGGTGTATTTGGTAGACAGCATCCGAAAAAAGACGCGAGCCCCATGGAAGAATTCTTTCTCCAATACTTTTATCCAACAAAGAATGATATACGAGAAATGGACGATCAAGGAAAAATTCAACTGACAAATCTTATGTTTTTCTCCAATGCAAATTCTGCAATACGAAAGGATGTTTGGGAAAAAATAAAACTACCAGAGATGTTGATGTGTGAGGATCATGAATGGGCAAAAAGGGTGTTGTTCGCAGGTTATAAGATTGCTTATACAAGTGAGTCTGTCGTGTATCATTCTCATAATTACTCTTTAAAGCAGGTTTTCCATCGGTTCTTTGATACTGGAGCAACATTACCGTATGTTTATCATCATGAAAAGATAGAATATCCGAAATCAATTTTTATCATTGAAGGCTTAAAGTATCTCAAAGCGGAATTTCAATACATAGTAAAACATGGCAAGGTAAAACGTCTTCCTTATGCCATGCTTTATGAGTTTATGAGGTTCTTGGGCTATTTCTTAGGAAGCAACCATAAATATATGCCACTTTGGTTAAAAGTCATGCTCTGCAATAAAAAGAATCATTGGAAGAAGTACAGCGATATTATCGTAGATAACGATATTATTGGGGATTGAGGATAACTTATAAATATAGGGAAAATGACAATGTACAATAAGGTATGGGACAAATGTGTACTCACTGCCGCAAATGAGTCCCAAGCGATTATCTACCGGCTCCAGATCCAACGTCTCAAAAGGGCTGGCGTGCTTCATCCAGAAACAGAATACCTTGTCATTCCCGATCCTAAGGGGGAACGTGTCGGTAGTGGTGGAGCAACACTTCACGTCCTCAGATATTTGAAAAGCATTGGTCAAGAAGCAGACGGAATAGACAACCGTATTCTTATACTTCATTCTGGTGGCGACAGCAAACGAATTCCCCATCAAAGTATTTTAGGGAAAATCTTTGCTCCGCTCCCACCTCCAATGAACTCAATCTTTGAGGTGATATCCGACTTTCTGACGTCCCTTGGAGCTCAGATTGATGCGGGGATAGTCGTTGCATGTGGAGACACTTGGATACAACTGAACGACTCAGACGATTCGTCTTCACCTCCAAATGCAATTGCACTTCCGAAAAACTCCGACGTGACAGGAATCGTCTATTGGGGATCTCCTGAATTAGGGAGTCGACTCGGTGTCTATAAGGTTGATCCTGATACGCATGAGGTCCAACGCTGTTTACAAAAATATCCAGTCCCAAAGTTGCACGAGGCAGGCGTTTGCGATTCCAATGGTCGCGTGGCTATCGATACTGGCGTTTTACTTTTCCATCCCGCTGCTGTAAAGCAGTTACAGTCGTTAGCAGATTGTCTTGATGAAGATATTTCCGTTGATCTATACGGGGACATGCTTCCTGCGATGGCAACCCAAACAGATCATCACCAGTTCGCAAACAAACATCCATCCCTTCGGAATACATTGTGGGAAATGCTGTCTACGCTTAGATTCAATGCTTGTAGTCCACCGACGCTGGAGTTTATCCACACCGGTACGACGCGAGAGTATCTCGAACTAATTGGATACCCATTTAATCAACACACGTCAATCTCATATCAGGTTCCGTTATTAGACGAGGAATGGGTAAACTTAACTTGCGGAGTGACGGATGTACCGACTGCTTGTGGAGACGGAGCCACCCTTTTTGGTGAATCGATTCACAAATGGCTCCAACAGCACGAATTATCGCTTGATGTGATTTGGCACAAAGAACAGGTGGTAGACGTGTCCCAACGTTGTCTCTGGAATGCACGGCTCTATCCTGTCTATCACACAGATGATTTGAATGTTTCCTTTGACATTTCAATAGAAGATGCAATTGAACGTCCTGATTGGTTTCAGGATCCCGGAGCAGAATGGTGAAAAAGTGAGCGACTCTCTATGGGAGAGATCATGCAACGTGCTGATAGGGTGAAAGCTTTTGTTCAACAACAACAAGTGGAAGCTGCAAAAATGGCGGTAACCATCATAGAGACGGTTGAGACAGAATCAGATATTGATGTCCGTCCGATGTTTTGGCAGATATTGACATCTTACGGATATCAAAGGGCGATGTCTGTCTTTGATGAGGTAATCGGACGCATTGAGAACCCGTTGCACCGAGCTAGATTAAACAAAATTGCAGCCGACCTTTGCTCACCATTTATAGAAACACCTCCGTTGAATGAACTGACAGACTATAAGCAAAAGAGAGATTACCACTATACGCAGGCATTTGCCGCTGTTCGTGAAGCCGTATCGAAGAGCATCGTAGCACCAACTATGAAATTGCCGTATAATTCCGAATTCAAAGGGGACATTCCCACTGCTGTGACCGTCCATCTGCCTGTTCGGGTCGATCTCGCGGGTGGTTGGACCGATACCCCACCTATCAGCTTAGAAAAGGGTGGTGCTGTGCTGAATGTTGCCGTGTTATTGAATGGACAGCATCCCATCTCTGTTACCGCTCGCTGGATCCCTGAATCCATCATCCGCATAAAGTCTGTCGATCAGAAAAAGGAAGCGGAGATTCACGATGTTGACTCATTTGAGACTCCTATCCATTTAAATGACCCTTTAGCATTACATCGCACAGTGTTGAAGGCGTTAGGTCTGATTGAAGTGTCAAATAACACGATCAATATCAGAGGTGCCACAGATAATTTCCAAGGTTTAGAACTGATCAGCCACTGTGATATTCCAATGGGGTCAGGACTCGGAACCAGCAGCATCCTGGCAGGTGGATTAGTGAAAGCACTTTGGCAGTTAATGGGAACGCAATGGACAGACGAGGATTTATTCAATCAAGTGCTTGCCGTCGAGCAAATGCTTACGTCCGGTGGAGGCTGGCAAGATCAAGTCGGTGGTATCGTGCCAGGGTGGAAACTGACGACAACAGAACCGGGAATACCACAGCAGTTCTCCGTTGAGGCGATTTCTCTGACGCCTGATATATCACAAGCATTAGCGGAACGGCTTCTATTGGTTTATACAGGGCAACAGCGGGTAGCAAAGAATATTCTGGATCAGGTTGTCGCTGATTGGCTCTCCCGACGGGAAGAAATGGTCGCGACCTTAACACAACTACGGTCTGATGCGTATTTGATGCGCGACGCTTTGGGAACAGGAAATATTGAACAGTTTGGTAATCTGCTTACACGCTACTGGGAAGGAAAGAAAATCCTCAATCCTCACACGACGAATCCAACGATCAACGCGTTATTGAAATCTGTCTCTGATTTATGTTCCGGTTACGGGATAGCTGGGGCTGGTGGCGGTGGTTTCTTGGTATTGCTGGCAAAGGATGGGACGTCGCACTTGCAAATAGAAGAACAATTGGCATATACACCAACGATTCTCTATCCATTGCAAGTAGCGACGTGATACCATAGGACTATTGACTCTTATGAGAAAAGAAGTATATTTTCCCAGATAATAAATGTTAGATTCAAATTTATAGAAGGTCTCATTCATCAAACGGAACTTCTGAATGTGAATACCAACTATGTTTAAAATTTAAAAATTCTTGGGCATCTATTGACGCCCATGCCTCGCACTCCTCTAAAGTATCGGCAAGGTTAAGGTATTCCCACCAATCCGTGTCTGATCTGCTGAAACTCTCGTTAACTTTGCCTTGGTAACCAGTATTGCCTTCATCATCAGCGAGAGCAGCATCTGTATCAGGTCTTTTGTTTGGTACATCGGCATATCCTGCCCAATTTCCATAGTGTTGTTTACTCTTATTAGAAAGCCACGAACTCGCTTCCCACTGATGCCATGACAAGGTGTTCGTCACCATACCATTCGCACTTGTTTTTAGCGGACCATTTTCAGGACTATGATCAGAATCTCTACCAATCGCCTCTAAAGAAATGGAACCAATTGCGATTCCCCTCACGACGTTTTGGAAATCTCTATTTTGCCATCTACCGTCATGAGAACCGCGCATCCCTGTTATAAACATACTAACAAACAGGACGGTAATAATAAGTGAAACGTAAAAATAATTCTTCATATCAAATTACTCCTTTGATAAATTTAAAAATTTGTAGGGATCAATACCCCCATCAGGGTATGTATAAATTTTAAAATGACTTGGTATATCAGACTCTAAAACGACACCCTTTGTTATGTCATTAAAACCATCGTCTGGATGTCCCGTAGAACGAGCAACATATCTTTCAACACTACCGTCAGGATTTTCACGTGTATCCCATTCAACGTAACGGATACCATTTATAACCGGATAAATGAGTCCATTTCGTTTATAAGTTGCTCCATCAGCTTGTATACCTTGTTGGTATAACTTAATTCGAACACGAGCGAGTAACTCTTGATTAGGAATCTTTGAGATATTCTCCCAAAAATTATTCTCCTTATCCTTTGGAATACCCATCTCATCTGGAATTTCTGGATAGGGTCCAAAACCATTTGGGGACACTGAGACTTTTGCATCCGTTGCGGTTTCCGTTGGTGTTTCAGATTGCTGTTGTTCTACCGTTTCCGTATTACTTTCAACTTCAACATTTACTTTTGTTATAGGTTTCTCTGCGATTGGTGTCGCGCTTTCTGCAGGTACTATATCCACAGTCTGTTCCGCTTCGCTGTCCGTATCGGATAATTTTCTTGCTGCCTCATATCGGCGCACCATTTCCTTTACCTCATTTAATTCCCTTCTACCATCTGCCGTATCATGCTTATACCATAAATAACATGCAACAGAAATCAAAATTAGGAAACCAACGCAGCTAATAACCCATTTGTTAAAGAGAGCATAACGATACATCAGGAATCTCCTCTACACCGAGCAAAATATAGATTTGCTCACAATTTTAAAAACAATTATAATTATAATGGGCGTTTCATATAATAATTAGTATAACTTATTATTACTATAGTTTGGACAATTTTCAGATCTTTTTTTGTTGTATCCTTCATTAGAATATGCATTTCTTATGTAATGAATGAAATACACCTTTCGCCCCTCTGGGGCTTAGGTTTGAGATACGAATATGTTACTATACACCTTTCGTCCCTCTGGGACTGTCGCATTGATGTCGTTTCTATTTTCGCTGAGTTTCTAAACCCCATATAACTTCACTAATAGAACAGAGCAGCCCCAGCGGGGCGACAGGTGTATAGAAATGCAAATATACAATAATCTTTAGCCCCAGCGGGGCGACAGGTGTATAGTTATGCAGACAGTTATTGTAATCTTAAGTTAAGTCATTATAGAAACTGTCCAAACTATAGTATTATTAGTATAACCTATGAAGTGCCAGTTAACCTTTTGTAAAAAACTAACCACTATATATCGGTACAAGACATATATAATATTGTGTCTTATAACATCAATACCTTCGCCAAAAATAGTTGAATAAAGTGGGCAGATGTCCTAAAGTTATAGATACAATTACAAATAACTTTGAAGGACAATCCCCCATGCAACAAATTATAGCACTGTTTAAGGTTTTTATTCCATATTTATCTATAACGCTTATACGTCAGTTATCGCACATTGTATTTGCACAACTTGCGATGACAGGAAGAGTGACAATGTTAAATATCTCACGTTGGACATCAGAAGGCGGTAGCTACCGTACTATACAACGCTTTTTCAACGCGGTTGTGCCGTGGACAACACTCTGCTGGGTGTTTTTTCGCACACATCTCTTTGATCCTGAAAGCGATTATATCCTCGTAGCAGACGAAACAGTCACGCCGAAATCAGGCAAAAATACCTATGGTTTATCCCGTTTCTTTTCCTCTATACACGGGAAAACGGTCCCAGGTGTGTCGTTCTTAGCCATGTCCATAGTGGGTGTCACAGAACGGCGTTCTTATCCGATGGCTATAGAGCAAATCGTCCGAGACGAAACATCTTCAGCACCTGCCACTTCTGAACCAAAACAACAAGATACTACAGAAACAACAGCGAAACGCCCACCCGGGCGTCCAAAAGGCAGCCGAAACCGCAATAAAGACGATGTCGTGCTTACCGGTATTTTGAAACAACTTAATACAATGCTAATGTCTATACTGCCAGAGATAAAAGACCTAATCCCACTTCGTTATTTTGTGCTTGATGGATATTTTGGACACAATAACGCACTTCAAATGACGAAACAAGCAGGGCTCCACCTCATTTCAAAACTACGCATAGATGCTGCACTGCATTTACCACCGATTACACCTTACGCAGGAAAGGGACCCCCACGCATCTACGGAGACCGTTTCGACCCACGACAGATTGACCCTAAATACTGTGTCTCTGTCAATATACAGGGAAATCTGAAAACCGAAGTGTATCAAATGCAGCTACGCCACAAAAAGTTCACAGACCCCCTAAATGTAGTTTGCATCCTCAAAACAAACTTGACTACGGAACAACAAGCACATGTTCTATTGTTCAGTTCTGATGTGTCGTTAGACGCTGAAAAAATGGTTGATTATTATTCACTCCGTTTTCAAATCGAGTTCAACTTCCGAGATGCAAAACAAAACTGGGGATTACAAAGTTTTATGAATGTTAACAAGACACCGGTAAACAATGCGGTGAACCTTTCAATGTTTATGGTCAATGTGAGTGCTAAACTCATAGATACGCACCGTTGCAAAAATACACCGTATAGTGTCTTAGACCTTAAGGCACACTACCGAGGATTGAAGTATATGATCGAAACATTAAAAATACTTCCGCAAAAACCTGAACCTATTGTTATTCAGCAAATCAATGAACATCTGGGATCAATCGGTGCTATTCACAACATGCAACCTGAATTAAAACCCGGATAATTGGCGAAGGTATTGATAACATTAATTATACTTATATTTCATACAAAAGTCAACATAAATTTTCGCAATTGTGCAATGCGGGTGTCAAGTTTTTGTCACCAGATGGTCCTGAGGTGTGTGTAAACTTTTTGTAGGAATCCGTAGCAAGGTTATTTTGAACTCCGACACGGACATTGGGAAATAGAGAACCTGCCTCTCTTAGCAATCGGGATATGCTGTTCGGTGAAGACGTATCACAAGTTCGGTGTAGTAGCATACCATAAGTCATGGCAGCATTACGAAATACTGTAATAAGCTTGCTACGCATTTCAGAACACACAGAAATAGAAAACGCACTTCGTTATTTTGCAGCACATTCAAAAAAAGCATTAAAACTAATCGGGATAAATACCGACAATTGAATGCCTCTGAATTAATCGCAAATTTCTATTGACTTTTTGTATGACATTAAAGTATATTTAACGTGAGTTTCGAAATAAATTAGGAGTTTGTTTATAAGAACCCCTTTGGTATAATAAGTAAATCAAACTTTACAACGGAGTTCTCTATGAAGATTATATCACTTTTTTGTAAACTGGACGAATTTTTCTTGCGTTTGAAAGATTTATGGCACATCAGCAACTGCCCGGAATACATACCGAGCAAGCGTACGACTTCTATGCGCGTTTTCGCTTCTCCACTTTTGGCAGATAAAGCATACGCAATCTATACTTTTCAGTCGTATTCTTAGATTCTTTCAGAACAGCATTTAGTTCTTCTACGTTATCAGTAATTTCAGACACTTCTTTGTCCATAATAACGTCTCGTTCATATATTAGTAAAATCCTTAAAATGACACCTATGGGTAGTGTGAAGCGAAACCCAACATACAATATAAACTTTCAGTAATACCGATTAACGGATATTTCTTAAAACTAATAGGCCTAACATCAGTGTTTTTACAAAAGCTTTATCTTACAAGGATACAACTGAAAAAACGTGGGTATCACATTCTATTGGCAATATAACTTTCGGTTGTAATACACTATGGAGCACTATCAAAAAATCTTATTATGTGCTATCTTGCTACTTGCCTTCTGGATTCGTATCCAAGGTGTTGAAAGATTACCTGACAATCAATATTCCTCTAATGATGCCTATCTCTACGCTCTGCAGGCGCAAGAGATTGCTGAACACGGGATACTTCCTGCTCGCGATATGCACCGTTGGTTGCCGGAGGGTAGAGAAAATGGACAACGTTTGTATCTCTATGCCTATGGTATTGCTTATATTCATAAGTCAATCGGATGGATATTTCCAAAGCTTACATTATACCATATCCAAGTTTACTTACCCTGTATCTGTTTCATTATAGGTCTCAGTGTGTTATGTCTTTTTCTAGTTCGCGTCCATGGAGTCTACTTCGCCGCTATTGTTATCCTGCTACTCGCGACTTTACCTGGTAGTATTGCTCGAAGTGCAGCGGGATTCGGCGACAGAGACGCATGGTGCTGGATGTTCGGTATTCTTGCGGTGATCAGCTATCTTTGGAAGGAACGAATGGAATCGGGAGGACGAAGGTGGGTAACAACGGCTCTCTGCAGCGTCATCGTCTTCCTTGGCGGAATGAGTTGGGAAGGATTTGGATTCTTTCTAATAATTATAATAGGTATAGAACTTTGGAAATTTTGTACCACAGACACAGAAGATCGCTTAATAGAGTATGTCCTCTGGGTGTTTATGTTTGTTCCATGGCTCTATTTTATAAGCCCCGCCTACCGAAGTGGATACAGTTCTAATACGCACCTTGTTGCGATTATGCTCTTTCCACCCTTGGCAGTCCTTATATTGCGCGGCATAAGATATCTGCTACTGACCCACGTAGAACAATTACACCTTTATGCCCGAAAACTGGCTTGGGGGTTAACGTTACTTAGCATTACTGCGGGGATCGTTTATATTGTTACGCACGCTAATACTTTAGAAGAAACAGCATATCCGTTTCATGAGAACCAGTTCATAAAGACTATCGCGGAATTAACCGACCCCGATTTCCGATATTGGTGGAATCGACATGGTACGATTTTTGTTTTCGGTAGTATCGGGTTAATAGCAGCGAGTCTCCATTCATGGAAATTAAAAGGAATTCCGATAGCGGCATCTCTGTCCCTGTTTGCCGCAACAACGTTCTTTCGGGATCAGCTCAACGGATGGGTTGGAGAAGGCACATGTAATATCCTTTTCTTCGTTTCGTTAGTTCTAAGTGTTTTATCTTTTGGAATTGCCAGCTTCCGAAAAGAAAAATCAGAAAATGAGCTTGTTATATTCGCTACGCTTGGATGGTTTTTTTTATGGGTAGGACTATCACGGAGTGCTGTACGAAATGATTTCTTTGTTGGTATGCCGCTCGCCTATGGTACCGCATGGATCCTATGGATATCTTCCGCGCACCTCATACAAAAACTCAAAGACATGCAGATTGTTTGCCAAAGGGTACAAGATCAACTTTTCACAAAAGCTATTACTATTATCGTTTTAATACTTGTTCTCTTCTGGCCGCCCTTTGGCGGACACGCACACCTGTCATTTCATGCTGCCCGAGGACACCCTCCAATTCCCTGGCTAAATAGTTACACAGAAGCTTATAAATGGATGACACACACACTTCCACAAGAATCTATCATGGCTGCACATTGGACTTATGGCCTACAACTAAATGTCCTTGGCAATGTAGGTACAATCATTGACCCTGATCAGTTCATAAAACGGATATCTCTTTTTTTCCGACATGTCTTCTGTGCACAGAACGAGCAAGAGGCACTCTCCTTTTTAAAAACATATAAAGTCACACATCTGATGTTGACGGATCGAATTATGATATCTCGGTCCAGAGACTATTCATCTATTGGCAGCGATGAAAACGGTGACAGGAAGTTCAAAACCTATCGGTTAACGCGAACAGAAACTCCGATCGGGACACCACACCGAATGCAATCACGAGACGAAGAATGTTTGTTATCCTTTATTGATATTTCCCGTCCTACACCTGAAACGTTAGCGATAACAACAAAATTTAGAGACGAAAGCGATGCAGATAAATTTACAACCCAAAAACTTGGTGAACGTCAGGAAAAAATATCTGACGCAACTGTTCAGCATGTTGTTAGCAATCTTACCTCTCAAGTTTTTGTGGATATTGAAAATGGCGGAGTCGTTTTATACCTTGATCCTGAAATTAGATTGCAAAGGGCTTATTATATACCACCTATTGGTTGGAATAGTCTCGCTGTAAAACTATTCAGAGGTGAACATAGTGAGGCATTCATGCCTGTGTACCCAACAAATGAAAGTGATGGCATAGACGTTAAAGTTTGGGAAATTCACTATCCTCCCAATATAGAGGTGAATGAGAAATATCGGACAACAAAGTGGGAACCGACCAAACCCAAAAAGCCAGACAAAAAATAAACGCAATGAGTAGTTATGGACTTGAAGAAACATCGATTAACCCTTGTGTAAACGGGGTGTCTGTCATGGTTATTTAGTTTTCGGTTTATTGATATATATATATAACATTCGTGAAACGAATTTCTGATTGGAAAAACTATGCGGTCTCTTTGGATTACATTCAGATACTATTGGCAAATACATCTGACAGTTGTCTTGTGTACAGCTGTAGCTACTGGGGTGCTTGCTGGGGCATTGATCGTTGGCGACTCAATGCGTGGCAGTTTGCGAAATATTACCTTAGAACGACTCGGTTCTATCCAACAGATACTAATTGCAGAACACTTTTTTAGTCCAGAAATAGTTGACCATCAGAACAGCGTTCCTGCCATAATACTCAACGGTTCTGTTTCTGCAGTCGATTCAGATAGTCGCGCATCTAAAGTAAACATTTACGGTGTAACAGACGGTTTTTTCGGTCTCTGGGAAGATGACGTAATTCCAACATTGGATAGTCAGACCCAGAGTCCTTTCCCTCAAGTCGTCATAAATGCTTCACTGCAAAAAGAGCTTAATGCAAACATTGGAGATTCTATACTTGTTAGTTTACCACAGTCTTATGAGATTCACCCCGAATTTCTGCTCGGTGAACGCGATGCAACAGAATCCATCAAACGTATGCGGTTGGTAATAAGTGATATTATCCCCACGGAGAATGCGGGTAGATTTAGTCTACATGCAAGCCAGAGCCTTCCGATGAATGCATACATTGCACTACCAGAACTGCAAAAAGCACTCATGCAGTCTGACAGTGTAAATGCGCTTTTTACATCGGATGAGGATCCAATAACACACAATGACCTAAAACTTACACTTGATGAACTCGGTATATATCTGTCCGAACACGACGATTATTTTGACCTACAAAGCGATAACTTCTTAATTAAACCTGTTCTATCAGAAGCAGCTCTTACAGTTGCATCAGAGAACAACATACCTGTCTTGCCAACACTCACATATCTTGCCAATAGCATTGTTGCAGAAAAAACCTCTGATGAACAATCAGTTATATCAAAATCAATTCCATATTCGACAATCTTGGCGTTACCGGTTGAGGAAGGTCTATTTGAGGCGTTATTCAGTTCTAATACGACCGAGATAGATCAGAATACATATCAGGAGAAAGAACTTCTGGAGCAACTCAGAATCGTAAAGGAAAAGGAAAAAAAGGTAAAGAAAGTCTCAATAGATACGGACAATTTAAGCGAGGAGTTAGATAAACTAAATAACAGATTTAAAGAATATGGACATACTTATGAATTTAAAGAGAGACATGATACTGTTAAACGCACTTATGCGGACATAAAGAAAAGATTATCCGAATTAAAAGAACCAATTGAGGTTCATGAAATATACCTTAATGAGTGGGCAGCGGATGATCTTGACGTAAGAGTTGGGGATAGAATAGCAGTCAAATACTTCAGCATAGATTCTAACGATGCATACATTACAGAAACAACACACTTTCTCTTGAAAGGCATAGTACCGATTGAGAGCATCGCAGCTGATACCGATATAATTCCAGATTTCCCTGGTGTCAGTGCATCTAACGACATATATGATTGGGATCCACCTTTCCCGTATGATAATGGTCTAATTCGTCCAAAAGATGAAATCTATTGGGATGATTATAAATCTACCCCTAAAGCATTTATTCCATTAGAATTAGGCAAGAAACTGTGGAGGAATAGATTCGGTGATCTAACAACAATAAGACTGGAATCTGCTCATGGAAAAGATATTAAGGCTACAAAAGAGCTCTTTGTATCAGAGTTTTTGAAGACTATTCATCCTGAGCAGATCGGTTTTCAGTCTATAGCACTCCGTTCAGAAGGTCTAAAGTCATCTAAAGGTTCATCAGACTTTGGAATGCTGTTCAGCAGTATGAGCGGGTTTATCATCATAGCAGTTGCGTTGTTGGTTGGTATGGTTTTCCGTTTGGGAGTAGAACAGAGATCACGAGAGATAGGTATACTTCAAGCAGTTGGATACCTAGTTGCTAATATCCGCAGCAGATTCCTATTTGAAGGTGTGATTATTACATGCATTGGAAGTATCTTAGGATGTTTGCTTGCTGTAGGCTATGCACAACTCATGATATATGGATTGAAGACATGGTGGCTTCCAGCTATCGGTACACCTTTCCTTCAGATTCATATCAGCATTTGGAGTTTACTCATAGGTGCATTCATCTCATTTGTTGTGGTCATGTTCTCAATATATAGAACTGTAGGAAGATTGGGTAAGATGTCAACAGTATCACTACTTGCAGGTAAAACAGATTCTGGTGATACCGCAATTCCGTCAAAGCTCAACAAAAAGAGAATTATTGGCAAAAAATTGACTTTAGTATTGTTAGGTCTAATCGCCATCTTTATCGGTATTGTGGAAAGAGGTGTGATATTCACAGGTGATTGGTTAAGTCTAATCATGATTCTGTTCATAGGTGCATTACTCATCATACTTATACGTTTGCTTCAAATTAAAGTCGCAGCGTATAGTTTGGCGAACTTTTCCAAGAATCTAATACCGCACGTAATAGTGTATAGTATCTGTGCATTTTTAGGAAGCTTGCTGAATATACTGCCATTTACAAGTAAGGTAACAGAGGCAATCAATAATTTTGCCAACCAACCCGTGTTTGCGTTCTTTCTGATTACACTCACAGTACTTTCAATCGGTTGGTATTACTTTGACAAGTGGTTAAAATACCAAAGTTTCTCATCTCAGTTGAGTAGAATTCGATTTGCCTTAAAGAATACTGCAAGGCAACCCTCCCGGAGCAAAACGTGTGTTCTAACCATTAGTTTAGCTTGCTGTATAATTGTGGTTGTTGGCGCGAACAGACAAGACACCGCACCTGTGAGTGATTATACGTATGTTGCAGAATCCGCATTACCCTTACACCATGACCTTAATTCTTCCGATGGACGATTTGAACTCGGTTTTAGCGATGAAGATGCTGAAGTATTGTCAAAGTCTGTCATATATCCCTTTAGAGTGTTGCCGGGGGAAGATGTCAGTTGTCTGAATCTATACAAACCGGAGAAACCCCAGATTTTAGGCGCGCCGGATACAATACTTGCCGTTGAGGAGTGGGATAACTTAGCAGATTTAGAACAGACTAACACATACATCCCGGCAGTTGGTGATGAGAATTCACTACGTTGGATACTACACCACAATCCAAAGGACGACTTCGTAATTCATGATGAAGCTGGCAATAACCTAAGTCTAAAGATTGAGACAATCAGCAATAGTCTGTTTCAGAGTCAGTTAATCATCTCAGAATCCGATTTTAAGAACGCTTTTCCGAGTCAGAATGGTTATCAGTTTTTCCTCATCAAAACACCTGCTATTCTTCAAGAACAGACACCACAAATCCTGGAAAAAACGCTGGAGGATTATGGATTTGATGTTACCTCTGCATCACAAAGGTTGGCAAATTTTCGGTCTGTTCAGAATACTTACATTTCTACATTTCAAAGTCTTGGAGGATTAGGTGTACTGTTAGGTACATTTGGATTAGCGTTAGTACTTGTCAGAAACATCATGGAACGCAGAGGTGAATTAGCCACGTTACGAGCGATCGGTTTTAAACGAGAACTTCTCTATCGGATGTTATTCCTTGAAAGCAGTTTTCTACTGTTCGTTGGCATGTTCATCGGTGTTGTTGCAGGTCTATTGGGTGCAATTTTTTCCCAAGATAGTAGTCCTTCTCTTCCATGGAGTTCAATGATAATTACATTGTTTTTGATATTTGGTTTTGGTATAATTGCTAATGCAATAGCAGTCTTCTTTTCGCTCAGATTACCTTTGTTAACATCACTGAAATCAGAATAAAAAAGTATCCATGAAAAACGTAATTTGTACATTTCCAATCCTCTTTCTAATCATTGTGACATCAATGCTTCACATGAGTTGTTCAAACGATACCAACGTTGAAGGCACTACCTCATCCAACCATATTCAGCAAGGATGGACTGCTTACGATTCAGATGATTTTACGCAAGCAATATTGAACTTTGAACGTGCATTAAATGCAGACCCCGAGTTAGCAGATGCACATAATGGTGTCGGTTGGAGCAATTTAAGCCTTGGACTGCCTTTGTCGCTTGCTCAAGAGGCTTTTCAAACAGCTATCAAATTAGATACATCAAACGGAGATGCATGGGTCGGACTCGCGAATGTACTCTATTTAAGACAGAATGACAAAACGGATTTTGAGTCTGCATTGTTAGCAATTGATAATGCGCTGCAGGCGGAGAAACAGTATTTATATAGACACGACTATACTGCTGAATCAGATCTCTATGCGTTAAAAGCATGTTGCTACTTTTACCTCGGAGATCTTCATAAGGCTAATCAAGAAATTGAACATGTATTGAGCATCGATAAGAACAATAAGACGGCAATTTTACTCCAAAAACTTATAAACAATCTTTAGGAGGGTTTTATGACAAATACCGTGATGAGTGATATTATCACTTCAACAAAACTAACCAACTTAACGGCTTCACATAACGGAAAAGTCCGTGATCTATATGATCTTGGTGATGAATTTCTAATCATTTCTACTGATCGCATTTCTGCATTTGATGTCGTCTTGCCAAATGGCATACCGGATAAAGGCAAAGTTTTGACCGGTCTTTCTGAATTCTGGTTTGAATATACAGAATCAGTCGTGGATAATCATGTAATCACAACACAAGTTGATGATTATCCAGATGTTTTACAACCGGATTCTGACATGTTAGCGGGACGGTCTATGCTCGTAAAGAAGGCGGACAGGGTTGATGTAGAATGTGTTGTCAGAGGTTACCTTGCTGGGTCAGGTTGGTCATCATATCAGAAAACTGGCGAGATCTGTGGACAAAAACTGCCAACAGGCTTAAGGGAATCTGAAAGGTTACCTGAACTGCTATTTACACCGACAACGAAAGCAGAACAGGGAGAACATGATGAACCTATTACGATTGATGAAATGCGGGAGCAGATTGGATCAGAGCTGACAGACAATTTGATAGAAATCAGTTTTGCGCTGTTTAATAAAGCAAGCCAACATGCTGAACAATCCGGCATCATCCTTTGTGATACGAAGTTTGAATTTGGTCAACGGGATGGTAAGGTAATTCTGATTGATGAAGTTTTTACGCCAGATTCTTCAAGATTTTGGCCAGCAGACCAATATGAACCGGGTAGACCCCAACAGAGTTTTGACAAACAGTTCGTTAGAGATTACTTGTCAGAAATCGGATGGAATAAGCAACCCCCTGCACCAGAATTACCTGATACTGTCATTGAAAAGACGAGTGAGAAATATCGCGAGGCATACCAACTAATTGTTGGTGAAGAACTACGATAGTATAAAGTGATTGTGTATTATTCCATAAAGAAAAAATGACTACGTTCAAAGAGATCGTCAAGGAAGACTTCCACAGTCCAATAACCTGAGGTAAAGCGATTGAGACTTAATCCGCCTTCTGGGGCATCAATATAGAACCATGTTATTTTTTCACCCGTATTTGAGGTGATTCGTCTCTCTTCACTCCAAAATGGTGGATCATCTTCGTCTTGATCTGGGGAATACCAATCAACCCTGACAGAGTGGGTTTTATCTATATTTTCCCATAGCATCCAGAGATAGACCTGTTTATCCAGTTCTGGATCGAATGTATCTATAATACCATCTGGTCTATCTTCAAAGACTGATATTGCAAGAACTGATTCAATGATATTGGGTTCACCGCGAGCGAGGTCAATGGTTCCACTGCCGCCAGACCTCGATTCTTCGCAACCGTGCAGAAAAAATGCAAATGAAAGTAGAAATAGGGTTAATGAGATTCTGTAAATATTTTTCATTTTAGTTGCTCCTTATTTTCAAATATGATTTTTAAAACTGTTTCATACTGGCTTTGGTTCGCTGGTTTTGTTGGTCTATCATTCATTCTTACGACAATTCCCCTGTTTAATATCTTGGGATATGAGTTCTGTGCTATAGTAACCTTATGTATTTCATTTGCTGCAGCACATGTTGCTATCACTGAAATTCACGTTCTAAAGAAACAACCGGAATTACTGTCGGGTTCACCTAAACGAGTCGTCCTTGAATGTCTCATCCGTGCGCTATACGCCAATGCTATTCTCCTAATTGTCCCTTTAGTGATCATACTGCTAAACTCGTTAAGGGTAAAAAACTGCGATTACAGCGAGGGTTTTCTTTTCTATCTTATTCTACCCGTGTTAAGTTGTTTAGCAGTAACGGCTGCAGGTGTTTTTTTCGGTCTATTGATAAAGAAGAGATGGCTATCTTATCTCTCATACATAGTGTTTCTGTTAGTGTCGTTAATTCCTGTTATTTCTAATCTGATATTTCACCCACCTGTATTTGCATATCATCCAATTCTCGGTTATTTCCCAGGTCCGATTTATGATTTCGTAATCTCCATTACAGATGTGTTGATATTTTCAAGAACTGAAACGTTTGTATTGGCTTTTTTGTTTACATCTGTCTCTATCATGACGTGTGAAATCGGGAGAGAGAGCGGTTTTATACCAAAACTGAATTGGAGAAAACTGAACGTTCTGAAATATAGAAAGTCCGTTTGGGGGACTGCTGTCGTGTGTGTCTTATTCATTTCTATTATGTGCTTTGAAGTATTCGCCGGGAAAATAGGCATCCGTCCATCACGCAGTGATATAGAACAAGCATTAGGAGGATTTAGAGAAACAGCCCATTTTAAGATATACTATTCACAAGACCTTGAAGAAGATATAGATCTATTCGCTGATGACTGTGAGTTTCAGTACTCACAGTTGGAAAAATATTTGCAGTCTGACATTTCCAGAAAAGTGCGTGCTTATCTATATACTTCACCAGAGCAGAAGAAACGGCTGATAGGTGCTGGCAATACTTATGTTGAGGACCCGTTTGGGTACGGATTCCATTTACATGTTCAGGGATTCCCACATCCTGTCTTAAAGCATGAACTTGCACACGTCTTCACAGCCGATTGGTCTCCATGGAAAGTAAGTCTAAACGTAGGTATTCACGAGGGTATTGCAGTTGCAGCAGATTGGGATGAAGGAAAACTCACAGTTCACCAATGGGCAAGAGCGATGCGTGAACTCAACGTCGCACCATCTCTATCCAGTGTAATCGGGTTAGGGTTTTGGAGACATGCAGGATCACGCAGCTACCTACTGGCTGGATCATTTATTCGTTATCTTGTTGATGCGTATGGTATTGATATGCTAAAGGATGCCTTTCCAACTGGGAATTTAACTCAGGTATATGGGAAGGAATTAGTTGAATTAGAGCAAGAATGGCTGGACTTCTTATCAGATACAGTCCTATTGACAGAAATAGAAAAGAGGTATGCAGAACGGCGACTTAAACGTGGTGGAATATTTGAACAGGTGTGCGCGCACGAGATGGCTTCATTACGCGCAAAAGCCTGGAACGCATATTACAGAAAGGATTATAGGGCTGCTATCAGAACATTTAATTCAATGCTATTCCATGAACCTGACAATCCACTGACCTTGCGAGGGCTGATGTATAGTACATTTCAAGCGAAAGATTTTGACCTCGCGGAATCGTATGCAAGACAACTTATGAAGAGACAGGATTCATCTTATAAAGCCGAAGTTTCATTACTTTTGGGTGATATGCAATGGTTGAATGACAATGTAAACGAAGCACTGTTTCTATATGAAGATGCGACATCTTATGCACCAAGAGAATTGACCAGTCGCAGGATATTATCTCGGATTGCGTCATTGAATAGTCGCTACGGCAAAGAAACACAAGAGTTGTTAAGAGATGTCCTAATTTCAGTTAGTTCAGATGGACAGGTAGGAAGTGCTACCAAAATGGCACTGCTGCATCAGATAATTGCTGGAGAACCTGAAGAATGGTTAGCTTATTATCTCATTGCTGAGTTACTGTATAAAGAGAGGTCATGGGATTTAAGTATACGTTATTTGAACAAGGTAGTGGAACTCCATCAAGTTTCGGATGACAAAGAGATTCATTTAGATATACTATTAAGAACCCAGCGGTTATTAGGAATCTGTAATTACTATCAGAAAGATTACGCAACTGCTGCGGCAATATTTACAGAAATAGCAAATATTGAAACACTCCATAAAGGAACAAAACTCTCAGCGCGTTATTGGATCGATAGGTGTCAATGGTCAGCAGACAAAAGAAAACAATAGATACTTCCGTATTAGTTCCGTATGAAAATTAAACAAATATTTCGGTAATTTCTATAGTGGATTGATTTCTTGGGTTAAATATATTCCCTCTCTGTCAGTTAAGTGTCAAAAGCTCTACACACCCTTGAGCATTAGGAGCTGCTTTATTCTGATGGTTTCTGATAAAATAACAGATAAGTTTGATCCACAGAGAAAGCAATTCGCTTTTAGCGTTCATTAGGGGTTTCAGCACCCTAACTTCTTATTTAACAAATATTTATGGGTCTAGAAGCGGAAGAAATGTATGCCAAAAAGACGCGAAACCACAATCACAAATGAATTAGTGAACATCTTACGGCACATGCGTCACGGATGGGAACTCGAAACCGAAGTCAATGCCTTCTTTAAAGGCAACAGTGAACTTGATGCTATCGTTATTGAACGGGGTAGAGAACCTGTCGGCATTGAAGCAAAGTTTTTGACCACGACGAATGCCAAGAATCTTATTACCCAAGCAGAAGACAGACTTGTTCTCGAACTTGAAACGGAATACCACGTCGTTGGAAAAACCCTCAATAACGTCATGGCAATCCTATATCCTGACCGATTTAAGACGATGCCTGGAAGGGATATCAACGCACAACTACGTGATGCGGATGACCTCCAATACAAGCTTGTCAATACCGTGGGTGACACCGTTGGACATTTCCCGGCAAACGGATGGGCAACAGGTACGGTTGCGGACATAGCAAATGCACTCCGCGTCGGTGCAATGCCGAACTCTCACCTTGAAGCGGCAGCTGAAGATATGGAGAAAAGCGTCAATAAGGCAGCTTACCTACTTGAAGATGCTATCGTTGAACATCCTGCTATCGGCAAGAAAATTGAGACTATTCTGCACCAAGAGGTCTTTTCTGAGGAAGATTCTTCTGTAGGAGCGATCCCTGAATCGCGAATCCCCAACATTCAAACGCTCCGTATGGCAGCACTGATAATCACCGATGCTTTTGTGTTTCAGAGTTCCCTTGCTGGTAAAACAGAGATGGAATATGTCCGCTCACTCCGTCAACTCCTCCCGACAATTGATTATGCTGATGTTATTGATGACTGGAACACAATCCTCAAGGTTAACTATCGTCCCATCTTTGAAGATGCGCGTAACCTCGTTGAAGCACTCGCGACTGATGACAAACTTGTCAAACATATCTTAAGGCTCTTATGTGAGGCTGCCAAAGACCTTGTTGATACCGGTATCGCACAGATACACGAACTCGCGGGTATCGTATTTCAGAAGCTCATCACTGATAGAAAATACGTCAAAGCAAACTACACACTTCCCGAAAGTGCGGTGTTGCTCTCTACGCTTGTGATGCCTGAACTGCCGAAGGGTAAACTCCCGAAAGTTGCAGACTTTGCATGCGGCACAGGCGCGTTGCTCAACGGAGTCTATCAACGTATCTTGTCTCTGTATGAACAAGCAGGTGGCAACGGCAGGGAGATCCATCAAAAAATGTTAGAGGAGAACCTTGGCGGTGTAGATATTATGCCAAATGCTACACACCTTACTGCTGCAGCACTTGCCAGTACCTATGCTGACATCAAAATCGGTGGCACACAAATAGTAACTGCACCTTATGGGATCATGGATAGTGGCGGTTACGCTATCGGTTCATTGGAATTGCTTGATGATATGAAACTGTTTGATACAGAGGCTGAACAAGTAGGCGGTGAGGAGAACACCGTAGTCAAACTCCAGCAGACGTTCCAGCATAGTGATGTTGACATTGTGATTCAAAACCCACCCTTTACGAAACCAGGAACAGATCAAGGTAGTAGTATACCAAAAACCACATTCCAGGGCAGTGATCGTCCAGAGGTAGATAAGAAGGCAATGCAGGCAGTACTGCGAGGTAAAGATTCGCGAATAGCACATGGCTTGAGCGGACTCGCATCCTATTTTGTAGACCTTGCAGACAGGAAACTTAAGTACGGTGGCACAATGGGTTTCATTTTGCCAGCAACAATTCTAACGTCATCTACAATGCAAAAAATGCGTGGCATGTTGGCAATAGAATATCACAACGTCATGGTCCTTACCATTGCCGAAGCAAAGGCAGAAGACGCGGCGTTCTCCGCGGATACTGGCATGGCAGAATGCATTGTGGTAGCAAAGAAAGGAACGGGTGCCGATACAGGACTAGGGAAATTCATATCCCTGAACAGGCGACCACAGAGCATCTTAGAAGCGGTCGAAATTGCGAACTATGTTAACCGAAACGACAGCACACGACGCTTAGAAGACGCGCCTAATGGCGGAGATATAATCAGAATTGGCAATGACACTGTTGGACAAATGTTAGACTGTCCACTCTTACTTGGTGAGGGTTGGGGAGTGTCGCGCGTACGATCGATGGCATTGATTCAGGCTGCATATAGCATACAAAGAGGTGTCCTATATTTACCGATGCAAACAACTAATGTTGAAGTCCCTATGTGTCGTGTAGAGGACATAGCGCAGGTTGGATGGCACCCAGAAAGTGTCTATGGAAAAGACGGACCGTTTGACATGATTAAAGGTGATGCCAAGGGCGATGGATATCCTTGTCTATGGAGTTTGAAAAGTGAAACTCAGCGATCAATGTTTGTTGAACCTGACTCTAAAGGCATCCCGCGTGGGAACACAGAAGAAAATCTTCGGAAAATCCTGACTAAAAACAGTAGAGCTCATTACAATTTGTACTTGAGATTCAATGCCAACTCAACCCTGGTACTCGTAACGGCGGCACCTTCGGTTGGGGTTAACAGGATAACTAACGTAGCATTTGAAAGTCCACAGCACGAAACCGCTTTCGCGCTGTGGTGTAACTCAACATTGGGCTTAATGTGCCATTGGATACATAGTGGAAAGCAACAAGCGGGTCGCGGTATTCTAACACTCAATACCTTAGGGACACTACCTACGCTGGATGTCCGTGAACTCTCCTATGAGGCATTAGCAAATGCTGAGGCGATATTTGAACGGTTGAAATATAAACGGATGCTGCCAGTTAACGAATGCGCGCATGATCCTGTACGCGAGGAATTAGACCGTTCGCTGTTGATTGATGTGTTGGGCATTACAAGTGATAACGTATTGGAGTCTATGCAGACACTTCGCGAGATGCTCTGCGCTGAACCGAGTATCCACGGTGGGAAGCAGTCTAAATGTGATCTCGATGCGGAGTTGATGGGGCTTAAGCTGAAGGGAGTTGCTTTTCCGAGTTGGTATGATGGTTGATCCAATAGACACGATCTATGAGTCCATACATATCAAGCAATCGAAACTCCATTTCTATGCCTAATGCCTCAAGTACTTAAAATTTAATATCATCAACAGAAAATCTTAAATAAGGCTCAATTGGTCAGGATTCGGTGGAGGTGTCAAATGGAATAACGCATAGATCCTGTCACCATCTGCCAATGCTTCACAGTAGCAAGGCATTTTTTTACCACTCCGAAAAGGAACGTAACTTTTTCCTTCAACTGGAACATCTTGTAAAAAAGCATCCTGTATCAGATGATCACCCGGAATAACTGTATTTTTTGCCAACATGTATTTAACATTTGGTGACGAAGCAGCATAGCTTACATGCAACTTTCGTTTGAGAGATTTTTCTTTCTGAGTAATAATCTGGGATTGCATAAGAGTTGTTTTATCCTGCGTAAATTCGCAAATAGCTGTAATACATTCATTTGGTGCAACTTGAGCAAGTTGGATTGTTGCAGCAATTGTTGAAGATTTAAATAGTTTGGCAGCATAGAGAATCAACTCAACATTAAAATCTTTTTCTTCATATAGTTTTCTTAATTCCTCACTCGGCATCAGAAATTCAGCTGCTCCAATGTTCGCAAATATCTCTAATTGTCTATCATATTCACCATCCTTATAAAGAGTGTATGCGTTTAGTATAGAGATTAAATCGTCGTCATTATCAATTAGATAATGCATGATTTCGTGAAATATTGTAAACCTTTTTCGTTCTTCGTATCTTATTTTAGAGTTGATAATAATATTGGTTTTGTCAACAATCATCCCGTCTCTACCGTCTGTAATGGTATCTTCCCTAATTTCTAATCCTAAACCATCACAAATCTCATCAATATTTGGAATAGGCGTTGACGAATATGTATTGACGGTGTTTCGCACCAATTGAATTATCTGTTTTTGTACACTATTCATTATTATCTTCTCCTGGTGATAAAATCCGTTTGAGATAAAGATATAACTCAAGCCATTCTGTGACAGTTGTGGGTTGTTTTCCCCGAAAGTTAATTTTCATCAATAGTTCTTTCCAATCATTATCAATATTGTAGGTCGTTTCATACTCATTAAGAAATGATGTAAATTCGTCAGGGTAATTCGCATATGTTGATTCACCAAGTTCATCAACATCGGTAATTAGATCTTTGACGGTCATGTTATACGCTTTTGCTACCTTTTGAAGTGTGTCAATTGATGGATTTACAACACTACGTTCCATATCCGACAAATATGGAACTGAAATATTGGCTTGTAGACTCAGTTCTTTAAGAGTCAATTTCTTTCCCTTACGGATCTGGCGTAGGCGTTGACCTAATTTCATAGTTATGCTCCTTTAGGTGTTGATATACCGTATTTACTATACCACATGACTATTTCTAAGTAAAGATGAAAATAATAATAAATATATTATGTAATATTCGTAATTTGCCTTGACATTTATTTCGCCTAATGGTATAATTATACATGTTTATTGTTAGCCGATCCTTTATCTTATGCTGGAATGGGTTGACTTCACAAGTGTCTACAATGAGTAATAATTTCCTATCTTGATATTGGAACCATTATTCTAAGTGAATTCATAATTAATTACAATCTAAAATGGAGAATAAAAATGAGAATTAACACCGTAAAAATGACTGGATTTAAGCGATTTGATGATTTGACGATTGATCTTGGGCAACAACCAAAAAAGATAGTTGCTATGGTTGGACCAAACGGGTGTGGAAAGAGTTCTGTATTTGATGCTTTTGAGCAAGAATTACAAAAGTTTCGTTCATACGGTACTGAAAAATCAGAATTCTATTTACGAAATTATATTTTCTCGTGATTTTCCCGATACTGTTTTTGTGTCAAGTGGTGGACAAACCGAACTGGATCAACGAAGGGACATAACAATACGAATTCTTGGTAAGGAATTGCGAAACATGGAAATTTGGGTACTCAAAGATCGTGATATGGCATCTGGAAAATTAGTTCAAGAGGGGGATCGTCAATTTTATTTGGTTAACAATCCAACTCACCATAGAGTCCTCAGACGTTGGGAATTAGAAAATTATCTCTTTGATAAAGAAATACTAGTAAAATACTGTCAGTCTGAAGGTCTAATGTTCAGTGAGGAAGACTATGATAACTTTGTTACGGATATTAATAATCAAAACGTCAAAGATGAAATTGATCGAATAAAGAAGTTTTGTGGTATAAAGACGAACATCAGTACAGATATGTTCAAAAAGAATCTCTCAAAATGTATCACGAAGGAAACCAAGGTCTACGAGGAACTTCGTGAATGTATATTTGACCGAAACTAGGCGTTACTAACTGATGGTATTATCTTGAAACACGAAAGGACTGAACCGAGTATCCAAGGTGTGATTAGTCAACAGCACAAGGTTAAACAACCTGATCCTTTAAACAAAACACGCTAAACATACTCATACAGAGGATAATTTCATGACTTTAGTTGTGTTTATACTCGTTCATACCTTTGCATATTGTAGGGCATGCTCACTTGTTCATAGTGATACTGCTTTAAAAAGGAGTCTGAATTTAACGATGTTTGAAAATCGTCCCATTTCTCATATTACTGACCAAGAACTGAAGGATCTTATTGGTAAACAGGAAGAAAACCTATGGATTGACTTCAAACAGCAAGATTATCCCGAAGATCCCAATGATGCTGATAAGCGAAAACGCGAAATTTGCAAAGATGTTACAGCAATGGCCAACGCAGAAGGAGGTTATATTATCATTGGTATATCGGAAAAGAATAAGATTGCCCAAGGTTTCTGTCCAGTACCTGATGCTGTAAACATTGCTAAAAGTATCAAGGGAATTTGCTTGCAAAATATTGATCCACGAATCCCTAATTTTGAGGTAGAGCCTTGCTCCCTGAAATGGAATAATAAAGATATTGATCTTGTAATTATTCATATTCCGCAGAGTGGAATGCGTCCTCACAGTTTTAAATGGAAAAACTCAACCAATTTTGTGAAGCGATATGGAGATGATACAAGAGAATTTCCTATATCCGAGCTGATTCAAGATCTATTAATGCGTTATCAACCCCCAATTACGACTCAGATGGAGGCAAAATTGGATACAATATTACGAAACATGGATGTAGACAGAAGAAATTCCATGACACTTGAGGATGATCCTTTAGAACAATTTGAAGCGAAAGATTTACTTCATCTAATGAAATTGCGATTTGATAATGATCTGTCAGGTCAACCTTATTACCGCATCCTCGCTGTTCCTGAAAACCTCAATCCTAACGTTGTTAATACAAAGAATGAGGATATACGTAGAATCTTATTTAATCCACCAAATAGACGTTACGGAAACTTTGGCGTGACAGGAATCTTGGAAAGAGAAGTATCCTTTTCGCTTGAGGGAATTAGAGGTCCTAATGTTACCGGCGGGGAAATCATTCAATTAAAAAATGGTTATCTTGAAGTTCGTTGTCCACTTAATTCTGGAACATTTCAATGGAGACGTGAGGAGTCAGGAATTTCCACTCCGTGGCTATATCCATTCGTAGTATGTGAATTCCCGGTGTCATTCCTGAGATTGGTTAAGACAATCTATGAGACATCTGGTATTAATTCAAGAATTTCTGTCCAACAAGAGTATCATAATCTTAAAGGATTTATGTTACCGAAAGGGAATCCATCCAATGTTATATTTGCTGGATTTCAAGACGAGAGAAATGTATACATGGAACAAAAATCGATTGTTTCCAAACGGACTGTTGACTCAAATTTTGTCCCAGATCATGTTGCTTATAAGTTAGTCGAAGAGGTATATGAGGCTTTTGGTTTTGAGAAAAAATGGATTCCTGCCTTTGATGCAGAAGGTAATTTTATTTTAGAGTAACTCTTGTGCTTTTAATGAGTCATCAGTTTAAGGTTTATATCAGATGAATCACATTGGTAAAATGAAGCAAATGCTGATTTCAACTTAAGAGATCTAAACATGCAAATAGAAGATTACTTCAACTCTTTGGCTGAAGATGATGTTCTTATCAAGGGAACACCTATAGGTATAGAATCTGTTCTATGGCAAAACACAAGAAGAGATTGACCAACGTTTACACACGGTAACGTTATAACACGCCTACGCCACAATTCTATATTCCTTCAAAATCAACAAAAAGTAAGTGCTCATTTTGTGGATTATATGGAATTCTGCCTAAAGGCCCGAGAAGAACAAGGGAAAAATCCGTAATCCGCTGTTGTTCCCTTACTTCAACTCAAAACTGAACAAAAAAAGTTGTTAGTGAAGGAAAGCGGACATCACACAAGTGAGTTTGTTAGGTGTACAACCATCGGAAATTCGGACCCTCTCTAAAACAAGATTGTTGTATAATATCCATATACTGAAAGGAGTATCCGCTGGCAGTACAAACTATCCATTGTGAACGTTTAAGGAGTATATCATAATATAATGAATGAAATTATGCAATTAATTGAAATAGCTACTGAAGAAATAGCAGCTAAGGAAATATTAAGTTTTGTTTCTAATATAGAGACAATGCAGTCTATACCTAAGCATTTAAAAAATCTTATTAATAGAATGTTACCCAATGAGCCAGAATTTATAAAGGAAAATATAACACATTCGATAGTTGAAGCAGTAAAGCAAGCTCAAAATGATATCGAATTTCAAGAGAAATCTTTAAGGACAGATTGGTATAGTGAAAACACTACAAATAACCCATCTAAAATATTTTATAGAACCATAAAATCTATGCTACTTGACATTCAATGTAAAAAAAGTAGATATATCGGATCCTTTTGGAAAAATATACAACTAATGGAAAACTCTAGAATAGATGCGGGGAGTGCATTTGAATATTTTGATATAATAGATTCGATATCATATAGATGTTTGTGTATTATCAAATTTATAATAGAGTATGACCACGGACATGGAAAATGGGAATACGATCCAGTTGATGATGATAAATTAGCAAAAAAAATAAATCAAATGAACCAAGATGATAAACATAAATTTCATAACATAAGTAGAGAAATGTTAAAGTTAATCAAAAATTATATAATTTCAGGAACTCAAGCACCAATAATTGAAGATTATAAATTTTGCGCGAGTCACATGCTTCTGGCAACCCCAACATATTTAGGAAAAGATCTATATGATTTAATGGATTTAGATAAAATTCCAGACAAGGAAATTATAGGTGAACTTTCTGTGTGGAATGTAAGGATTAATCCGTAATATCGGACTTGAAGAAATTGCCAACTTTGCATTATGAAATTTTGAAATGTGATCTTGCTTCGGAGTTGGTAGGGCTTAAGAAGAAAGAACTTGCTTTCCCGATTTGGTATAGTGGTTAATCCCGTTCTAACAATCACCAACTTTAATCATTTTAACTCAGACTCCTTTTACCTTGACTACGCAACATAAATATGCTATAATGATAAAATAAAAGTAGCAACAGATAAACTGATAAGACACTATGAAATAAATTTTTGACAAGGGTAGAAATCGATGGAAATACTTGAACTTATAAATCTCGTATCTGGCAGTGCCTCAATTGTTGGTGGTGTTGATGTCATTAGAAAACACTTTACCAACAGCACACCAGAAGATCTTTTCAAAAAATCATTTGTTGATGCAGTTAAGCAAATTGCCCCGCGTCTTGCGCGTCTTGTCAATATCGACAATCCAAAAATAATTAAGGTAGATCAGAACACGCTTGATCAGGTCCTTGCCTCTCTCGAAGATTTTAATATCACTGAATTGGTTTCATTAGACAGAAACGAAAAACTTTTAAATGTCACAGAGCTTTTTCAAAAATGTATTATTTGGCCCGGAAATCAATTTACAACTGAAGAACTTGTGCATAGACTCCAACCGGTTATAGAAAAAGCAATCACAAATTTCAATGACCGTTTACCACACAACCAACAGGCTGCTACTCAAATGATGCTTGAATCCGATAGAATACAATTGGAAGGCCAAAAGCATTTAAGGGAACAAAACCAAGCAATCCTGGATGGAATCCAATGGTTACATGCACAACCACCTAATCTTTCAAGCAAATACATTGATTTGATTGTTTCTGATGCAGTTGATACTGCACTGGCAAAAGAACACCAATTAATAATTAACAGTGCGAAAGAAGATTTACTTGAATACAACCCCAAAACTGCTTTTAAACGATTAGATGACTTATGGCAGCGCATTGGGAATGAAACTTCAACTTCAAAAATCTCAAAATTTAACATTTTAACAAATATGGCAGCTGCTCAGTCTGTTCTTAATAACGAACGAGAAGCAGCAAAGTTGATAATTGAAGCATTTCAATATAATTCTGAAGATGAAAAGGCACTTTCTAATCGGGCTATAGCTCACCACTTACTGGGAGAAACGGAAAAAGCTGCGGACTACGCAAAGCAGGCATTAAAAAAGAATGAGACAAATAAGGATGCCTATATTATCCTTATTGGAATTTCTGCGGCGGAAGTACCACTTGAAGAAGTAATTGCTAAAATTCCTGACTATTTACGAGATACGCGACAAATTGCACATGCTATAAGTGAGATCGCAAAGCAACGCCGAAATTTTGAAGAAGCGAAAAAATGGGGTGAAATCTCCGTGGCAGGGGAACTGGAAAATAACCAGGGTTTTAAAGCTTCACTTGCAACAATTTTGATCCAAGAAATATTGGATGATCGTTCTGACATGTATACCATTCAGTCCCACGATTCAGAAAAGGAACAATTAAGTCGAGCTGTGGAACTTTTAACAGAAGCATGGGATAGTGTTGCCGATACTGAGTTACGAATCGCTCGAACAGATTGGATAATTAACAGAAGTACAGCTCTACGACTTCTTGGTAAATCACAAGACGCAATTAAAGATCTTGATGTAGCCATAGAAATTGAACCGTTGGACTCTAAGTTATCTATGCTATTAAAAAATAGGGCGATATTGGCATTTGAACAAGGGAATCATGAAGCTGCTATTGAATATTTGGAAAGAATTCAGTCAGAACCAGAAATCTTTGAAGCTCAGATTTTAATTGCTAATATTCTATTTGCAAATAATTGCTATGAAGAAGCAATAACCAAACTCACCGATTTTTTAAAGACCAACTTACCTTCTGAATTACAAGATGAGGCAAATCGTCTTCTTGTTCGTAATTATATAGCTATAGAACGTTTTGAAGATGCAGAACAAATACTAATACCTATGCTGGAATCATCTCCGACAAATGTATTGAATCTTATCAACGCGGCTATGATTTCAAGTAAAACTGGAAAGCGTGAAGAGGCTATTTCCCAACTCAAATTGGCATGCAACTATGTTCAAGATAGTGAAAATCTACATGATAAATTGGAATTAGCTGATCAACTCTACAATCATGACCAATTTAAAGAAGCAGCAACACTTTACGAAAAACTTGCTAATACAAACCAGAATTCTCAATTGACACAATGGTTGCTACAAAGTTACTATAACGCTGGTGAAATAGGAAAGGCACTTGAAATTTGTAAAGGACTCCGAAAGAAATATGGCCCGCTTGAAAATGTAACTGAGATGGAGGTCATTATTTATGTACAAATCGGCGATATGAACCAAGCCGAAGCAGTATGTAAGGAATATTTGAAGAAATATCATAACGATAATGATATGCGAATCCGTCTCGGAATGGTTTACTATCGTGCTTGCAAAGAAGATGATATTGATAATTTGCTAGATAGTATTCTCAATTCTAATGATATTACTATTATTAAGGGTCTTTCTTTGCCAGCATGTGTTCAGCTTTCCCATTTACATCAGGTCAGATCTCAACCAGAAAAAGCACTTCAGATCATGTACGAAGCGCGAAGGACGTATTCCAAAGAACCTGATGCTCATCTGAAATACATTGGATTGTTCTATCAAGTAGAAAAGCAAATTCCTGAGGTATTAAACCCCACTAAAGTTGGAAAAGATACAGCTGTCCAAATTGACAGTTCCGATGAATCTGTCTCGTATATTATAGTTGACCGTGATGATGCAGATATTGAACGTAGAGAACAAAATATCAAAAAACCTTTTGTAAAGCGACTACTTGGTAAAACTGTAAATGAAAAAGTTATCTATGGGAAAACATTGACCGGTACAACAAGAAGGGGAAAAATCACTGCCATTAAAAGCAAATATGTTGATGCCCTCCAAGAGAGTTTCCGCAAATTTCCTAAACTCTTTCCTGAGGATCAAGGAATGGGGTCCATAACATTAGACGATTCTAAAGAGACTGATGATCCAGCAAAATTTCAACCGTTGTATGACATTGTTAACAAACAACACGAAGCCTCGCTACAGATTGAAAATGTATATAAAGAACACCAACCTCCAATCGGAGTTTTCATGAGTTGGACAGGGCACAATGTGTTAGACTTGTGGAGTCTTCTCATAAATAAGCCTGACTTAGGTATCAGGTGTTGTTTAGGAAGTGCTGAAGAGAGAAGAAATGCTCTTGCATTGCTCGAAAATTCGCAGCCTAAATTAGTAGTGGACTTTATTTCGCTAATTACCTTACACTGTTTAGAAGCTGCCAATACTGTTGTCAAAACTTTTGGAAAACTTGCTGTTGCACAAACAACTATTGATGCCCTTTTGCAAATGATTCATGAACAAGAAGGTATGTGGTCGCAACGAGAAGGTATGAGCATTGAGAAACAAGGGAACCGATATGTAAGACACATGATAAACCCTGATGATGTAAAACGTAGCGTAGAACGTCTAAAAGACCTGATCAAATGGATTAGGGAAAACTGTGAGGTTATTCCAGGCACCGCTGCACTACAAATGAATCAACTCCGAAAAAAGGAATTAGATGGCAGGCTTCAACCGTTATTTATAGACACGCTTCTCATCGCAAGTCAGTCAGAATACCTACTCCTTTCGGACGATGAACGACTTAGAACCTACGCAAAATCCCAGCTCAACGACGATGCTGGAACAAACTTCCAAATTGAAGGTGTGTGGACACAAGTTGTTTTGGAACATTGCCTAAATCAAAATGTCCTTGATAAAAATGAGTACAATAAAATGGCAATTCAACTTGTCTGTTCCAACTACTATCACACGGAGTTTGATACGGACACGTTAATGGAAGCATTAAAACAGGCAAATTGGAACCTTATTGAGCCCTTTAATAGTTTAGTCCATGCTCTGAACGGGCAAAAGATGGGTCTACAAAAAGCATTAAACGCTTCAGTCGATTTCCTCTTTCAGCTGTTGCAAGAACCAATGCTTCATAGTCAGCGCAAATATCTGACATTCGGATTATTGGCTGGACTTACGGCAGAACGATCAAGCAAGGCAGTACTGAGACAACTTGCAAATCGAATTCAAGGCAGATATATTATATATTCCCCTACTGAGAATCATATTCTTAGACAAATTGAGGATTACTCACAATTCTATCCAACTATTGAAGATAACTTTGATTTTTTGTCAGAGAATGAAATTCGAATAAAAGGCACGCGCATCGGTATTGAAACTGTCTTGTATGAATCTCTTCACCTGTCACAAACTCCAGAGGACATTGTTGATAACTATCCTACACTGAGATTGGAAGAGGTTTACGCTACGATTCTTTATTACCTCCAAAATCCCATAAAAATAGGAAGCTATTTAGCAGATAAACTCCAGTTCAGCCAGATCTTACGGGAGGAATACGAAAAGAATCCGCCGTCGGGTGTTGTTCGACTACGTCAACTTAAAGCAGAAAGACAAGTTGTATCTGATGATTCACACATGAACATTCCTAAAAACGACTCCGCAACAACACCATCTCCATCAAAAAAAGAACAGGAATAGAAATGCTTCGGTATTTGATAGATGAAAACATTTCTCCAAAATACCGGACGCAATTGCAATTTCATAAACCATCAATAACAGTTTTGGCGATTGGCAATGATGGTGCCCCGCGAGAAGCATACCAGACCCTGAAATCCTAAAGTGGTGTGAGCAGCATAATTTCATTTTGGTGACAAATGATCCAAATACTATACCAAAACATCTTTCTGACCATCTGGCAGCAGGACACCATGTGCCGGGAGTTTTCATGATTAATCCCAATGTGTCAATGGGAACGATTCTTCGCGAGTTGATACGAATCGCTGGTACATCCAAAGAAGATCAATTTGTGGACCAAATCGTCTTTGTCCCACTTCAATGAAAATGAAACTTCAATACTCTGTCAATTCTCACTATG
>CAZURU010000006.1:27846-34055 GCA_964623585.1 uncultured bacterium | reverse complement strand
TGTCTCTGACGATAGAAGAATCACCGAAGCTTTAGCTCGGTGAGTATGTCAAATTGAGACTCTAATTTGCCTATTCCGCGAATGTGTCCGTGTTGTGCAAGATGATGGTAGTATTGTTTTCAATATCGGTGACAAGTATCAGGATAGCAATTTACTTCTTGTTCCATATCGCTTCGCTCTTGCAGCAACAGATACAGGATTAGTTAAACTTGTAAATGAAATTACGTGGGTCAAAAAGAATCCGACCCCACGTCAGTTTAGCAGACGCCTTGTCAGTAGCACTGAACCGTTTTTCCATTTTGCCAAGTCAGACCACTATTTCTATGACCCCAAAGCTTTTTTAGCAGAACCGCGTGAACCACAACCTTTAAACAAAAAAGACAATTCAAAAGTTGGACAACGGTATTTTGAGCTCATTGAAGAATCCGATTTATCTAAGGATGAAAAATCTCTTGCTCGGATTGAACTTACAGAGGTCATTCAAGAAGTAAAACGCGGAAAAACAAAAAGTTTTCGCATGAAAATTCGTGGAATTCATGCCCCTCCATTTGGTGGACAGATGGGTGGTCGTACATTACAATTAAAAAACAGAGGATTTACAATCATTCGGATTCACGGTAATAAACTCAAGCGAGATGTAATTGAAACCCCTGTTGCTGCTGTTAAAGGAAATAAACACCCCGCAATCTATCCTGTTGAACTTATAGAAGAGTTTTTACATCTTCTCACGCCTGCAAGTTCAGTCGTTCTTGATCCATTTATGGGTTCTGGCTCTACCGCAGTTGCCTGCAAAAACTTGGATAGACATTATATCGGTTTTGATATAAATACAGATTATTGCGAGTATGCTCGGCAACGCGTCTCTGATGTTCCTATAGAAAAACAGTACAAGTTAAAGGGAATGCAATTAACAACATACGCGGCATTTTAGATGATGTTTATCAAACGGACATAAAAGAAATTCACTTGCGTTACTGGAAAGATTTCCTTAAGTATTCATCAGAAAGCTCCTCTGAACCGGAACAGTAATACCACATGGCACAATACTCCACTCTCTCACATGATGAACTTGATGATATTGTTATGCATTATGAAATCGGCACATCTGTAGATTTAGAAGAACTGCCGGGAGGGTATGGAAATAGCAACTTTAAACTGACAACTACAGATGGCAAGTTCCTGCTGAAAATCTGTGATGAGAAAAACCTTGAAGAACTTCATCAACAGATCACGCTTTTAAAACATCTGCAAAAGCACGCATATCCGACTGTGTACCCAATCCTACAGAAAAATGGTGATGTCCTTCATGTTTTTATAAAGAATGTTAATCAAAAGAAATATATCATGCTCTATCCGTTTTTGGATGGAGGGACGCCGAAACCTTCAAAACACGTGTTAGCACAAATCGGTGAAACATTAGCAAAGTTACATCACATTCCTCCGCTTGAAAATCTGCCACGTTTTCCAATGGGAATAACACAGATCAGACCTTTTCTAAAGGATGTAAAAGACACAGAATTTGCACAACATCCCTTTTTTCTTTGGTTACAATCGGAGCTTGAATGGATAATACCTGAAATAGAGAAACCCTTGCCAACAGGACTGCTGCACGGAGACCTGTTTTTGGACAATACCCTCTTTGATGCTGATAAACTGATGGCAATTCTTGACTTTGAGGAAGGATGTCATGATATCTTGCTAATTGATATCGCCATGACAATTATTGGCTGTTGCTATGAAAAAGATAATGCGTTGGATATTGATGCGTTACACGGGTTTTTAGAGGCATATAACGCGTTACGTCCTTTGACAGAAAACGAATGGGAGTGTTTAGACGGTTTTGTCTACTATGCAGCGTTGTCAATTGCAGTATGGCGTTTTAGACAATTCAATATACGACATCCCGATCCACAGCGAGCAGAAACGTATCATGAGATGATTACCCGCAGCGCAAATTGGCAAACAATACAAATATAGTAGTTAAGAGAACACCTTAAATACAAAAAAATATGTCACTAATAACGATAAGCAATGTCACAAAACTTTATGATCCAGATATAATCCTAAACGATATATCTATTGCAATCGCACCAGGAGACCGAATAGGTCTAATTGGTCGAAACGGTTGTGGAAAGACAACTCTAATAAAGATAATGTGCGGCATCATCACCGATTACAAAGGGGATGTTGTTTTAGCTAAAGGTAGACGTATTGGATACCTAAGTCAAGAACCTGACATAGAACGGGATTGTACACTGCGACAGGAGATGCTCAAAGTTTTTCAAGGACGATTGGCTCTTGAAGATAAAATGCTACTGCTTGCGGAGAAGATGGAAACGGAGGAATCACCCCAACTCCTACAGCAGTATGCACGTATTCAGGAACACCATGAACGACTCGGTGGATATGATTATGAGCATAAAATAAATCGCGTTTTAGGTGGATTGGGTTTTGCCCAACAGGACTTCAATCTACCTATCCGTGTCCTCAGTGGTGGACAAAAAAGTAGAGCAACATTGGCAAAACTGCTCCTTGAAGAACCTGATCTATTGCTGTTTGACGAACCTACAAATCATCTTGACATAAATGGAATTCAGTGGTTAGAGAACTATCTCAACACGGAATACAAGGGGGGTGTTCTGGTTGTTTCTCACGATAGGTATTTTTTAGATAAGGTTGTTCGAAAGGTATGGGAACTTACTGAACAGAAAATAAATGTATATCGAGGCAATTATTCTAAATTCTTGGAAATCAAGAATATTGAGAAACTCGTTGACAACCGTGCATATAAAATGCAACAAGCATTTATCGAAAAGGAAAAAGAGTTCATTGATCGTAATATCGCAGGACAGCGCACCCGTGAAGCACAAGGAAGACGAAAAAAACTGGAACGTGTGGCGTTAGTTGAAAAACCGAAATCTGAAACTCCAACGTTGAAACTTAATATCTCACCTTCAAAACGGGGAGGAGACGACATCCTGCGATGCAAAAACCTTAGTAAGCAATTTGATGATAAAGTGCTATTTACAGACCTAACTTTTGATGTTTATCGGGGGGATGTGGTAGGAATTATAGGACCTAACGGCACTGGTAAGACTACGTTTTTTCGCATGATGCTTGGAGAAGAAGAACCTACAGATGGAGAACTATGGGTCGGCCCTAATCTCAAACTTGGGTATTATACACAAGAATTAGAGGGACTCAACTTAACAAACGATGTACTGGATGAGGTATGGGAACTATGTCCAGATAAAACACAATTTGAAATCCGAAGCTATTTGGCGAAATTCCTCTTTTCAGGGGACGATGTGTTCAAACAAATTGGAAACCTAAGTGGCGGTGAACAGAGTCGTGTGCAACTGGCGAAATTGCTATTAGAAAATGCAAACGTCCTTTTACTTGATGAACCGACTAACCATCTGGACATTCCAGCACGCGAAGCACTTGAAAACGCACTCGCCGAATATCCCGCTACGTTGTTCATTATCTCTCATGACCGCTTCCTTTTAAACCGACTCGCAACAAAACTTCTGATTTTTGATGTAACCAAAGATGGAACAAACACGTTCTTGTTCACAGGTACTTATACAGACTTTGAAGAAACGCAACAGGAACAGACTGTTGAAGACAAACAGATCCTTCAACAGGAGTCTGTTCAGCGCGAGTCCACACAAAAACGCACAAAGACCCAGCAAAAGACAAAGTCTAAACGTAAGCGAAAAATGAAGGCACAACGATTGATTGGCAGTAATTAATAGACATAAATGAAGAGCAAATAATTAATTCGGTAATTATCTGTTTACATGATGCAAGTTCACCGTCCTGCTGGTGAGGTTTCCTAACCTCGCCAAATTACCTAAATATTTTTTAAACTTCATAAAATGCCTATTAATCCAGATATATGCTATTTTTATTTGACATTCGCTACAGATTACTATATAATTAATGTCGTATACGACAGATTATATATCTGATATAGGACGTATTCTAAACATGTCACAAGACCAAGGGTTCAATAAAGAGATAGATGTTGTCATGCGTGTGATGCGTCATGCCCAAGCAGCAGTCAAATCCAGGTTTATCCAAGATGTTGTCCCTAACAGGCTAACAATCGTTCAGTTCAACGCTTTACAACATCTCCATTGGTACGGACGAGAGGCGGGGATGTATGTCAGCGAATTAGGTGAACATCTGGGACTGGCACATAACACAGTTTCTGGATTGGTTGATCGTCTTGAACGCCACGGTTGGGTAATACGTCGTAAATGTGAAGAAGATCGGAGACGGGCTCGTATTCAACTTACACCGCAATCAAAGGAACTTTTCCGTGAACGAGTCGAACACGTTGTGAACTTTTGGGAACAGACCGTCGGGCAACTTTCCGCCGAAGAACAACAAAATCTGATTGAATGCCTAAAAAAGCTGCAACAGGTGATGGCAAAACCGGTGTGGCCAAGTTACTCACAACTACACCCACGTGATGCTGATCATTTGCAGGAAAAGTTTGAAACCGATATTGATGAACTTGCACAGACTAAACTCAAACTTGTCGGGATCCGGTTAATACTTGCACAGATCGCAGAAAAACGGAATGAGCACGAACTCGCCGCATACCTTAATCAAGCTGCATCCGAAGAGATACGACATACGAACCAGTTGTTTTCTCTACTCGGACATGGAGAACATTTTGACAAACTGCTGTCATCACTCGTTGATGAAGATAAGGTCGTATATGAGGAGTTATTATCATTAATTGATGATGCACCTTGCACCGAAGATGATGAAGAATTTGTCCTTCTCCAACAGATGCTTCAAGATAGCCATAGATACAAAAAATGGTTTCGAAGGGTTCATAAAGAAAAAAATCGGTGACTTCTAATCTATCATATTCTATCAAAGGCCAACTGAGTCTCAGCCTTGGTCAATTACACTTGAGGGGAGAACATGCAGTCCCAAAGCCAAGAAAATATTCCACTATCCGAAAACGATGATGCCGAGCTGATAGAGCAATTCCAGAAAGGCAATACTGCTGTATTTGATACACTTTTTACCCGCTATCAGAAACGCACATATCGGTTAGTTCAACGTTTTGTCCCAAACCATGAAGATGCACTTGATATTACGCAAGATGCGTTCATACGCGCCTACCAAGGATTAAGTAATTTCAAGAGCCAATGCCAGTTCTATAGTTGGCTTTACCGCATTACAGTCAACCTCTGTATAGATTTTTTGCGTAAGAAATCGCGGTCAGAAGTCATGGTATATGAGTCTGAAGACTCTGATGAATTGCCGATGGCGAACTTCCCTGACTTACGATCAGTTTCCCCCGCAAAAGCTGCTGAAAACAAGGAACTCAGATCACAGATACGCAAGGCGATCCATCAACTGCCGCCTAAGCAACGTCAAATTTTTATCCTTCGTCACTGGGATGGATTATCCCTGAAAGACATTGCGACAGTAGTCGGCAGGTCAGATGGCACAGTCAAAGCGCACCTATTCCATGCACATCGTAACCTCCGCAAACATCTACAACCTTACCTGAAGGAAGCGGATCTTTAGTCGTTTCCCCAAGACGGGGGTTTCAACCCCCGTCCTCCCTGTCTGTCTTAGTGGAACGACAGACAGACGATTGTTTTTTCTAAAATTAAGCAAAATTGCGAAGAAACCAGAGCCTTACTTTTAGGTAATGGGTAGTATCCCAATATCACAGACAACCTCTATGACAACTTAACAGAGACACAATTTGCTTGATTTTTATCCTTTTCTGTGATAGATTATTTAAAGTTTGCCAAAAGTTTAGATCATGTGAACGTGCTAACCGAATAGCAGCAAAAAATTCTGATCTGATGCCTAATAATGACTTTGCAAATCAAATTGTGTTATTTTTACGGGTATAATTTGTTTAAAGTAAAGAAAACAATGAACAGACTACACAAAGAAGTATAAAATATAGGAGATACAACATGGCAAACATAAAAATTCCTAAAGGATGGGAGATAACAGAAAACAGAGCTACGCCTGAATCAGACTATATCAACCGCAGAAAATTCATCAAAGACCTTGGAATAGTAGGTGCTGGAACGTTATCCCTTTTTGGCACAAGTGCTTGTGCACAAGACGATAGACTTGCAAAACAGCTTGAACCTTATCAAACACAAAAACTTGAACATAAGAAAAACCCTGATTTCAACGTTAAACGAAAACAGACT
>CAZURU010000006.1:19932-27836 GCA_964623585.1 uncultured bacterium | reverse complement strand
CAAGCTCAAAAAATACTGTGTGGAGACGAGTTGAAAGATTCAAAACACGTCCATGGGAAATTGAAATATCTGGACTCGTTGAGAAACCGATGACTCTGGACGTGGATGACTTGATAAAAATGATGCCACTTGAAGAAAGAATCTACAGGTTTCGTTGTGTTGAAACCTGGGCAATGGTAGTACCGTGGGTCGGTTTTCCAATGAAAGCACTGCTCGAAAAAGTTCAACCAAAAGATGATGCACAATATGTACAGATGACCACATTTTTTGACCCCGATGTAGCAGTACAGCAAAATGACCCGACATTGCCGTGGCCTTATCTTGAGGGATTAACACTTGCAGAAGCAATGAATGACCTGACACTGTTAAGTGTTGGCATCTATGGACATATTCTACCACCACAGCACGGCGCACCTCTCCGATTAATCGTTCCGTGGAAATACGGTTTCAAGAGTATCAAATCTATCGTTAGCATTGAACTCACGAAGAAAAAACCACGAAACTTCTGGAACGTCATACTACCAAGAGAATACGGATTTGAAGCAAATGTCGATCCGAATGTACCACATCCACGTTGGTCTCAATCTTCCGAATGGATGATTGGTTCTATGGAAAGACACCCCACGTTAATCTACAACGGCTATGGAGACGTTGTAGCGCATCTATACAAATAATATATAGGTGACTTTATATAGGAGACTTTCTGTAATGGGTATAAATTTTAAAATAATTCATTTATTATGCATCCCGATTTTCATGTGTGCAATTATGTTGTTTATTTGCGCCGGTTGTGAACGCGATACCAATATACAAGACACTAAGCCGCACATGGCGGGTTCTATTGAACCTGGTGTCGTTGAAGCAAACACACAATTCGGTTTTAACCTATTCAACGAAATACTAAATACTGAACAGGATAAAAACATACTTATCTCTCCATTCAGTATTTCGGTTGCCTTAGCGATGACCTTAAACGGTGCAGCAGAGGCGACTGAACAAACTATGACAGACACCCTTCAACTTGAAGGGAACGATTCTGAAATGATCAATACAAGTTATGCACTATTACTTCAAGCCCTAAAAACTTCTGATCCTAATGTAACGCTGGCAATCGCAAACTCACTCTGGGCGGATCAACATTTCACATTCAACCAGGATTTTCTACAGCGAAATATTGACTATTTTGGGGCGGAAGTTTCAACACTTGATTTTAAAGATCAGAATTCTGTTGACACAATCAATCAATGGGTCGATACAAATACGAACGGAAAGATTGAGAAAATCCTTGAGCGAATTGACGAAACTGACATACTATTTCTTATCAATGCCATCTATTTTAAAGGCGCATGGCAAACAGAATTTGACCCTGCAGATACACGTGATAATACATTCCACCTTGCTGATGGCAGTCAAAAGCAGGTACCCATGATGACGCGTGAAGATCAGTATCCGTCTTATTACGCAGCTGATTTTACTGCAATTAGTCTGCCTTACGGAAATGGAAGGGTAAGTATGTATATCTTCTTACCATCCCAAAACTCCAGTCTTGACCAATTTCTTGAGGATCTGAACGCAGAAAATTGGCAGAATTGGATAGCACAATTCAGTGAACAGAAAATCTGGTTACAAATTCCAAAATATAAATTTGAATATAAAACTAATTTGAAAAATGTTCTGAGCACACTCGGTATGGGTATAGCGTTTGATGAATCTTTAGCTAACTTCAACAGGATGGTATCTGATGACGTAATACTTACAAGGAATCTGTTTATCTCCAGAGTTGATCATGAAACGTATATAGAAGTTAATGAAGAAGGAACTGAGGCTGCTGCTGTGACGAATGTTGGGATATCTGTTACATCTGCTCCACCACAATTTATCGTTAATCGTCCGTTCTTCTTTGCAATTCATGACAATGAAACAAAAACAGTGTTATTCATGGGAACCGTCGTTGATCCTATGCAAGATCCTATGCAAGAGTAGTTTTTTGTGGTGAATTTTAAAAGTAATCGTGCTTTTTACCTCGGTAGTAGGTAAAGCAAACAATCCAATAGACGCACTGCTGATATGGAGAAACCAATGAATGGTAAGATAACATTTAGAAAAACCAACCTGTGCATTATGTTTCTTGGTATTATCTTGTTCATCGGGTGTTTTGATAATGCGGTTGACACTCTCACACAGAATACGGACAAACCGGCTGTTGCTCCAATTGATTCAAATATATCTACGGCAAATACCAGATTTGGATTTGACCTATTCAAAGAGATATGGAAAACTGAACAGAATCAGAATATCTTTATCTCTCCGTTTAGCGTTTCTACTGCATTAACAATGACTTTGAACGGCGCATCCGGTGAAACAGAACAGGCAATGACCGACACGTTGCAACTACAGGATATCGGTAACGATGCAATTAATAACAGTTTTAGTCAACTGCTTCAGCAACTACAAACATTCGATCCGAAAGTAACACTTACAATTGCCAACTCACTTTGGGCAAATCAGGATTACCGATTCAAACAGGACTTTCTACAGCGAAATGAGCATTATTTTGATGCTGAAGTCTCAACACTTGATTTTTTGAACCCAAACACACTACATACAATCAATCAGTGGGTCAATACCAACACACACGGTAAAATTCCAGAGATTCTTGAAGAAATTGAATCAAATGCTGTTCTGTTTCTGATTAATGCAATCTATTTCAAGGGTGTGTGGCAAACTGAATTTGATTCCGCTAATACGCAAGATGGAGACTTCTATCTCACCGATGGCAGCGCAAAACAGGTTCCGATGATGAACAGACAAGGAATGTATCCTATCTATTACGGAGACAATGTTGCAGCTATCAACCTCCCTTATGGCAAAGGACATGTGAGTATGTATATCTTCCTACCTTCACAAAAGTCTAACCTTAACGACTTTGTAGCTGCTATAAACGCTGAAGGATGGGAAAATTGGATGACACAATTCCGAGAACAGGATATCTCAATACGAATTCCAAAATTCAAAATAGAATATGGCACAAAAGAACTCAATGATGTATTATCATCACTTGGAATGGGTGTAGCATTTGATGAAGATCGGGCAGACTTCAGCCGAATGGCATCACTAAAAAAACCCACTGCTAATCTATATATAGACAAGGTAGCACATAAGACATTTATTGAAGTCAACGAGGAAGGGGCTGAAGCAGCAGCAGCGACAAGCGTAACGATTGGTGTTAAGTCTCTACCGAGGATGTTCATCGTTAACAAACCGTTCTTCTTCGCAATACGTGATAATAAAACGCAAACGGTACTATTTATGGGTGCTGTCGTAAACCCGTAGATAACACAAACAAGAAAGGAGACAATTCTGATGAAAAAGGTAGACTGGATGCTATACTCCAAAACATCAAGAAAATCCAACCTAACTTCACCAATGAATAGGTCGAAGAGCTTGTCTCAATGCTACATCAATCAATTAGACTTAGAACAAGTAGTTCCATTGAAAGGCTTTGAATGAGAAGGATATGAAGATCCTTATATTTGTGTTCATGTTTCTACCTATTTTTTCAACGGCTGCTACTTGGAAGTCATCAGAAAGTACGCATTTCCGAGTCTATTACAGAGAAAAAATGGTAGATCCAAAACCGATACTTCAAATAGCTGAAGGTTTCTATGCCGAGATGTCTCGGATTTCACGCCGCATACCGGACGAAACGATAAAGATCTGGATATGTAACACACAAGAAGATTTTCGAGCTTACGTTCATGCACCAATTCAAGATTGGGCTGTTGGGTGTGCATTTCCCTTAAGTCGTCGTATCATTTTACAAAATCCATCGCAGATAATGGCAGCAAAGATCCAATTAGCACAAGTACTTCGACACGAAATAGCACATGTCTTGTTCGGACAGTATACTCAGAAAGCTGTCAAAGGTATACCGTTATGGTTCGTTGAGGGAATCGCTATCCACTTTTCAAAGGAATGGGTGCCGGGACGCCACAAAACGCTATTGAACAATGTTTTCACAAAATCCATTGTCCCACTGCAAGAATTAACAGAAAAGTTCCCTGTTTCACAGAAAGGGGCAGATTTAGCTTACGCACAGAGTCAAGATGCGCTCCGATGGTTCGTTGAAGTCAACAGTATTGAAACACTTTGGGCAGTCATTGACCACCTACATCAAGGTGCAACCTTAAACGAAGCTTTCACAGTTGTTGTTGGTTACGACCTTGTAACTTTTGACCAACTCTGGCGTGAATCCTTACCGCAACGTTACCATTGGGCATCCTTTCTGTCTAGTTCCTATGTATTCTGGGGAGGACTCAGCGGATTGTTTCTCTTATGTTATCTTATTACCAGAAGTCGTAGGCGAAAACAACTTGACCGACTTATTCAACAAGAAAACCGTATAGACCCGTTCTTTATAGAGTAAAACCTTATGAATAGTACGTTAATTACCCCCCTCGTTCTTCTTATTCTTATCTGTATCAGTTTTGCAGCGACCGCGCAACATAAACATATCTCTCAATATCCAAATCAGTTCACCCGGGATGGACATCTAATCGTGCTACCTGACCAGGGAACCGTTTATATCGTATCAGATTTACATGCACATTGGGACGATTTCAATCAATGGTTACAACAGACTCAACTGATTGAAAGGATTAAAGATGGAGAGGATGTCTACGGTCTCATGCTTGGAGATGCAATTGACTATAAACCCGGTGAAATACCTCAACCTCCTTACGGTGATATACAGATAATCAACCGTGTCATTGAGATTCAACAGCAGCTCGGTGAGAACGGACATAGGTTTATCTACCTAAGAGGTAACCACGAATACGCTGCTGCAGACATCTATGAGATGTTGAAAAAAAGAGGGATGACCCGACATAATCGCAAAGAATTTATTGATGCTTTATACAACAGTCCTCTTGGTGCTAGCTATCAACAGTTCAATTTCATTGAACGCATGTCCGATGTGCATCTTGAATTCCTTATGAATATTCCCACGATTGTTGTTGCTAAAAATGGTTTTGCTGCTGTTCATGCTGGCCCCGCAAGAAGTAAAATTAAACTCAATGCCCTTATTAAACCCGACCCAAAATTACTTGATGAGATACTATGGGACCGTCCAGATATCGCATTCGGTGGTGGCTATACACACAAACATACCAAAGATTTTCTGAAGTTCTTGAATGCAAAATTTCTTGTCGTAGGACATACACCTATTAGTTATTTCCCAAAAGAGAATATCAAAGACGGTGTCGCACGACTCGGCGGAATACAACTTGTCTTTTCTACAGGGTACGGAGGACTTAATAGGGAGGGGCAAACATATATAGAAATTGATTTATCTAAAACTTATACATCTGTTGATGAATTTAAATTAGGCGTTAACATCCATCGTCTCTATCCAGAATAGTATGCGTACACTCATTTACATAATGACTCCTGTCTTAATCCTGACATTCTTATTCGCTTCACGATTTGTGTCATGGGATAGACTAAAGAGCGTTGACACTGAAGCAGAGAAACATCTGAACATCGCGACACAATTCCTTAGGAGCGGAAAATATCACCAAGCAATTAAGCAATTGACACAGGCTATTGAAATTGACCCCAGATATGCTCAGGCTTACATTCAACGTGGTCGCGCCAATTACCATCTTACACGGTATAAAGAAGCAATTGAGGATTACACAAAAACGCTTTCATTCAAAAGATATGTCGTGGACGCACATGCAAGCAGGGGGGATGTCTATCATGCATTAGGTGATATGCCTCGAGCAATCAGTGATTACACCGCCTCCATCAAAAAACGAAAAAATGCCCTCGTGATGTCAAAACGGGCAGAAAGTTTTCTTGAAACAGGTAAATTGGATGCAGCACTGGAGGACTATAACTACATCATTAAACGACGACCCAGTGCCATTGCATACTACAATCGTGGTAGAGCATACTATCAAAAACTTCTCCGCTTGCCTGAAGAAGGGGGAACCGTAAAATTCGCTCTGTCTGACTTTGATAAGGCAATGGAATTAGCCCCACAATTTGCTATAGCCTATCTCAGTCGTGGAGACGTATACAACCATATCGGACAACATAAAACAAAGGACGAAGACTATGCTAAGGCTATTGACCTATTAACCGATGCGATTGAAAAATGGCAAAAGGATGCTGATGGACTGCTTACTATCTACTTGTGGCGGGCAATTGCTTATAAAAAACAGAATTACGACGAAGCAGCGGAAAATGATCTGAAAAAAGTTTACAGTTTATACACACATTTTTTCTTGAATAAATTAAAAGTTTCTGATATATTATAATTATACTTACAATAGGAGGATATGAGTAGTAATATGACTGAAGATGCATTAGGATTAGTTGAAACAAGAGGTTTGGTAGGCAGCATTGAGGCAGCAGATGCAATGGTAAAGGCTGCCAATGTAAGGCTCGTAGGTCGTCAAGAGGTTGGAGCAGGATACGTCACTGTGATGGTACGTGGAGACGTAGGTGCCGTGAAAGCAGCAACAGATGTTGGGGCAGAAGCAGCAGCTCGCGTAGGCGAAGTTGTCTCAGTGCATGTAATCCCACGACCACACCCTGAAGTTGAAACTATCCTAAAAAAATAAAACATACTTTCATGAATTTCCTTAGAAGTTCGTATTGGAATAGAAACATACAAAAATGCACGACAAAGACTTAGTAAAGTTAATTACCCGTCGTGTGGTAAGTCGATTATCTAACGATCAACCTTGTAGTGGATGTGCACTACGAAGTTGTGAACCAGGTGAGCGCGCATGTGACGTGGTTACCGCACAACAGAAAATACCTGTCGGTGTTTCAGCTCGGCATGCACACGTAACCCAAAAAGACTTGGAGATACTTTACGGTGCTGGACATCAACTTACCGTCTACGCCCCACTATATCAACCGGGGGCATTTGCTGCAAATGAAACCGTTACTGTTGTCGGAAAACGGATGCGGGCAATTGAGCACGTACGCATCCTCGGACCCGTGCGGGATTATTCACAAGTTGAGGTGGCACAAACCGAAGCAATTCGCCTCGGTCTAAACCCACCAATTCGAGATTCCGGAGATCTCAAAGGGGCTGAAGCGATAACCCTCGTAGGTCCCGAAGGCAGTGTCTATTTAAACGAGGGGGCAATCTGTGCTGCACGACATATACACATGACACCGAAACACGCTGAATCCTTTGGTATTAGCGATACAGACTTATTAAAGGTACGCATTCCAGGTGAACGCGCTTTAACCTTTGAGAATATTCGTCCGAAAATACATGAAGATTATGCACTACAGATGCACCTTGATACCGATGATTCTAATGCCGCAGGATTAAAAGGCGGCGAAGCTGTTGAACTACTACGCGACAACACATGACACCAGAACAGATTGCTCAAATTCAAAAGATCGTTGAACGCGTGCTACAAGAGCATAGCAACAACCAACAAGACGATAAAAAACTACTTGCAATCATTGGTGCTACGCAACTTTCTTTAGAACAGCCGCTTCAACAATTACAAGCCTGCAAGCAAAAAGGGTGGAATATTAGAATAATTCTGTCTGAACTTGCAACTAAAGTAGTTGATCTTGCTCTAATTGATGAAGTGATAGGTAATGAGAATATTCTTCAGGAAAATGAACTGACTAACATTCCAGTTATTGTTGATGAATATTCGCAGATTGTCTTACCTGCCCTTTCTTATCCAATGGCGGGAAAGTTAGCACTGAAATTGGTTGATACGCCAGTTACATACTTAATTTTTCATGCACTATCTTGTGGAAAACAGGTCATCGCAGCAGCGAATTTTTTGAACAGAAGGGAGTGGCAAAATAAAAAATCGTTAATACTTGACGAAATTGAACAGCAACATGTCAACACTTTA
>CAZURU010000006.1:0-19832 GCA_964623585.1 uncultured bacterium | reverse complement strand
CCTGTTTGAGATGATTACTTTGGAGGATTCTCATGCTGAAACGAATTTTTACTCTAACAATCACAGGGCTCCTCAGCTGCATGCTTATCGGTTTGTTTGCCTCAGATAGTGATGCTGATTACGGTAATTATGCAGACCGTCTGAGTCGAGAACATCGAATCGCAAATGATGTTGATGAATGGATTGAACGTGGAAACGCAACCATCACGGCAAGTCCTCTCTTTGAGGATGGGATGCGATTGACAGCTTGGGCAAACAACTTTCAGGATACTGACAAATTTCAATTTGCTATAGCAAGCGGGGTTTATCTGTTTGAAATTCCACGTTCTGCACAGACAATAGAAATCGTAGTTCGCTATAAAGGTGAACCGAACACGTTTGAAATTAGCGACCAATACGAACCAATTGCAGGGCGAGTATGGATACGTAATATCAAGCGAGAAATGACAAGACGGGGATACCATGACCAAAGTGCTTCTGAAACACGATATGGCGACACTTTTGTGCTTCGGGCAAAAAACCGGTCAGAAACTATAAAAATACCGGTTGCCGGTCACGTACAAGATGGGTGGATGGAACTTCATGTCGTTGCTGAAGGAGGCGAGCAGCTTGATGTTGAATATATTGAAGTATCAACCTACCGGCGGGCACCGAAACTACGCGTAGTCCAGCACTACACACCTTCATATAGGTGGCGTCCTTGGAACCGATATACATATCTCTATTTCTACGACGGACCCGTATTCTATTCATCAGGATATAATTCATATCTGTGCTGGAATTACCCAGTTTATGACCATCGTTATCTCTCCATCAGAACACATTATGGGGGATACTTGGGGCGCTACCGAACATATCACCCAGCACGTTATTCGTACTATAACACACCCTATCATGGTGGTGGATATGGATATGGATACGGATATGGCAGAGCTAACGTAGTCTATTCTAAACGGACACAGTTGAATAGGTGGAGTGCGCAACACGAAAATGTGCGCAAACAGTATTCACGGAGTAGATTAGCCGTCCCAACTCGAGGCGTTGACCGAACACAAATTAACAACAGCGTTCGCGTAGTCATAGAGAACCATCGCAGACAAGCACCTCCAGCTACAGAAAGACTTACTCGGTCTGCGTTAATCTCACAGAAACAACGCGCATCTACAAGGTCAGTTATCCGTACGAATGATGCATCAAGAACATTTAGTAATCGTTCGCGTTATTCAAACCTGAGCACAGACAACAACCGTAGAATTCTACACAATACACGTTCAAGGGTAAATACAGGAAGAAGTAATTCGTCTGCAGTTACAGAAAGGTCTTCAAGAATCTTTAGAAGATCCATTACCTCTTCTTCCAGTCGTTCAGGTTCTTCGTCATCTAATTCACGTCTACGCACCAGCAGTAGTACACAACGCAGCACACCAAAAGTAACAACAACACAGTCGAAAACACGACCGACATCAACTAAATCATCACGGGTCACACCATCTAGTAGTTCACGGACTCGTTCAGCAACGACCAGTAGAACACGTTCATCAAGCAGTTCAAGTAGTGATGATGATGGCGACGATGACACTAACAGTCGGAGACGTTCTTCAGAACGGATTAAAAGAAGAAGATAAACACTCCAAGCAACTAACTTACGCAACTTAAACATTGGCGATGCCTAACGCAAATTTTGCCCTTGGCATCGTCAACATTAATACCAAACAGATTGAGAATTCACAAGTTCTCATGCGTTGTACTGACTGACAATAATAACATAATATATGCGTCCTTTATCATTTATTCTTCTCTTACTATTGAGCGGACAAATTTGCATCGCTAAAGAGATGGAAGACATCACTTCTACTCTTGAAACGGAAAGGTCTATACGACTTGTTTCGCCAGTCGGTACTATGGTCCGTTCAGCCGTAATTCCCGGATGGGGACAAATTCATAGTCGTAATTATTTTCGTGGGGGGTTAATGTTAATTGGTATTGGAGTTTCAACCACCGGAGCACTGCTTGCACAACGTTCCTTTAATACAGAATATAACAACTATGTATTAACAGCAAGCAATGAACCGGATAATATTACCGCTGTTCAATCGAGTTACGACAATGCCAATCAGAAATATAAACTCAGGATGTTCTTTATCTATACAGGTATCGGCATTTGGGTTTACAGTATTATTGATTCTTATGTCAGTGCCAATTTTTACAATGCTACCTCACAAGTTCAATCTATTAGAGAGGATGCACAACACATAGAGAATTTAGGACTCCAAGTTGGAATCACACCATCACGCCTCTATCTGGGGGTTGTGAGACCGTTTTAGATTTGGCATTTTAGATCTGGTATTTTAAACTTGGCATTTTGATTTGGAGATAGAATATCATGTATAAGAAATTAGCAGTGATGAGTAGTATACTCATCTTATTAACAAGTCTTATAGGCTGTGGTGATGTAGATAGAATCAAACCTGTACTACCCGAAGACCTTTTAGCAATTAACAAAGTTTTACAGCAGTGGCGAGAAGGTTATGAAACCGAAGATGTTGAAATGTATATGAATACATATTGGTCAGACGGTTTCCGATATGTATCTGATATGGGAACTGATGGAGATAAAACCGACGACCTCATCTTTGATGATATACGAGATGAAAGAGACTCTGCTATTCGTGTTTTTAGTAGGTTTCAGGACATTGAGATAGAACTTTCTAAACCGCCAGAGGTATCAGTAAATGAAGATGGGGACGAAGCAGAAGTACGTAACCATTATAGAATACAAGGTTTTGTCGCTGATGGTGAATCACTTGAAGGTGGTTTTACAGGATGGTTCGCTGAAGGTGACAACCTATTCATCTTTCAAAAAAGGAATGATGAATGGCGCATCACAGAATGGCATGATGAAGCATTCAACGATGAAGAAATTCGAGCTGCAAATAACCTATAACGGCAAGCCGCCAAAACGTAAATGAATGGAGCACGTTTTTCACCAAAAGCATAGAGGGAAATTTACATAGATGCTTCAGAAAGAGGAAGTTTTACAGGACTACCTTCATTTCATAAGAAAGCACATTTTCGTAATCTGCATGTGTACTATATTGGTTTTAGGAACAGCACTCATTATCTCCCTCCGAATTCCTAAAACATATTCCGCCACTACGTTGTTACGCCTCATCCAATCTAACACAAGCTCTCCTATTTCCTCCACCAATCTGTTCCAGACAGTCCTTTCAGGTGGTGTTAATAGGAGCGAAATGGCAACTATCAGCAAAAGATTCTCTACAGAATCTATGCTGAATGCCGCAATTGAAAACATGGATGATAAGCAAATTGGAGCCGTACAGCACCTACCAAGTATCGGTATTCTAAGACGCAAATTGCAAGCACAAATCGATCCAGAGGCGGACTATATTGAGCTCTCAATTAAACTGACTGAAGATGAAGGGGGGGAACGCAATGCCGCTCTGTTAATCAACCAATTAGCACGAGACATGCAAACATTACGTAGCGAAAACGAAAAAAACAGATTGGCTACACATCGGAAATTACTTGCAAAAAAACGGGACGAAATTGATAAGAAGATACGAGAACTCATAGACGAAACTCTCGCCTTTGTTCGCAAAAACGGTAGTCCAGAAACATGGTACCCACAATTGGCAAGTCTGTTAGAACAGTATAGAAATATACAAGAACGACTTGGGATTTCAGAACTAGCACTCCACACCACTCGAGGGCGTCTAACCCATTTTAAAAACCGCCAAGACACACTTCCACAACAAACCAAAACATCAGAAACGCAGAACAAAAATCCAATCTGGTTATATCAACAAGAGAAGTTAATTGATTTAGAATCACAGAGAATAGGAGATTCAGAGAAAGCAGGAAAAAGTACACATGAATTGAGCGGACTTAACGCACAAATTAAGGATATACAAGAGCAAACTGAAAATACACCGCAATTGACAACGACCAGCACCTATGGCACTTCTGCTCACTATACCTATTTAGAAAATCAATTGATTGAATTACCACCAACGATTGAAGGACACAAGAACGAAACTGAACAACTTAAGAAAGAGTTACAAAAGACCCAAAACCAATTAGATGAATTGCTAACTAAAATCCCAGAAAACCAGCATACATTTACGCAGTTACACACCAATATTGAACTTGTAGGTACACTCAAAGAAGAAATCGAAAAGCGTTATCTGGAATATGAGATATTGAGTGCCGAGTCAAATGGCACACCTGCTCAGAAAGGTGGAATTGAAATTGTAGACATTGCTGTTCCAAGAAAGATAGCAGTCAGTCCACAGTTCAAACTAATAGCCGTGCTTGCTGGCGTTATCGGGTTATGTATAGGTGTTACGCTTGCTCTGGCAATAGAGTTCTTTCAAAACTAACAGTTTATTTTACCATTTCTATTCTATTAATTAGCCTTTCATTAATTTACCGGTGTGCCTCCATATACGCTCGAAGCACTGTATTCATCTGTGTGTAGTAATCTTGCCCTTGTCCTTTGAACCATTCCAAGATTTCAGGGTCAATCTGAAGGTAATTTTCAGGGACAATCCGCTGGGCATGTTCCCAAAAATCATCAGATAGTTCAGGGATTTCTGATGTATCAATTCTGTCTTCAGGCAAGTTCTCGATTTCAGAAAATCGGGTTTTTGACAGCCGCATGGTACTTTCTCCTTTCTTCGAGGGTTGCTTTTCTGGCGGAGATAATTCGTGTCCGTTCGTTCCTATTTGTGTGACAAACTACCAACACCGCTCCACCTCCGAGTGTTCCAATAGTTATCTCTCGAATCTCGGTTTGCTTGTGTTCATCGTAATAATCTCTGGGGTCGACTCTTGTGAAATGAACGCTATCAAAAATACGTATTGCTTCTTCAAAGCGAATCCGATGCTTTTTGAAGTTCATTCGGTTTTTGCGCTTGTCCCAGTCAAATTTCATTTCTATAACGCTATCCTATTTCATTTATAGTAAAATCTGAAAATACGTTGACAGTTCCAAGGAAATTAGCCGCTCTGCCTCCATGTCAGAGGGGAAACCTAAGATTGAAGTGTCCAAGTAATTGTCCACTTTGAAATATAATTATATTCTCTTTTGATGTGAATGTCAAATTTTGCCAAACACATTTTATTGTTGCAAAATAATCACATTTTTGATATGATTCTCTTGAATAACTTTTTACGATTTAATCTATTTATCAAAAACTTGACAAAAAACGTTATCTATGATAATTTGTCAGTTAATAACAATCATTTTGCAGAAGGTTTTCTGAGATAATACATCCCGATAAAACACTTCGTTGTTAAGTCTAAAATGTTATTATCCGATATATAATTTCCTAAGGAGGAATACTAACTAATGAACAAGTTAAAACGCATAACCAATGTTTTGCTTGTAACGTCCTGCGTCCTATGTGGATTTGTGCTATACGGTTGTGGTGCACAAAGTTTGGGACCGCAAGAACCCCTCTTACCTACTATTGAGGGTGCTTCAAAATTCTCTGATAGATTCCAATTAGAAGAAGAACCTCAGTTTTTCTATGATCTATTTGGTAAAGAACTACTTGAAGGTAGTGAAGTCTATAACTATCGCGAACGGAAGGCATTCAATCAGAATGGAGAGCTTGTGGTCGGTTGGACAGGACAGCTTGATAGTGAGCGATTCTCGTCAATATTAGACCGTACTATTTTGACTGAAGATGCATACCGTGGTAGATATAATGAGTTTGCTATCGGTGACCATATGCGCCTCAAACCTTCAACTCTATTTCCAAATAGATATATTCTCTACAAGACCGAATTTGATGGTTTCCGTTGGGATGTATCATTTGCCCAAGAACGTCACCTTTTTACATTGATTAACTCACGTATCTCTAATCCAGTCCAAATACAAGAAGGTGCAGCAAGCCTTGCACCGACGCTCGGACGAAGAAACGGGTTAAATGAAGAGGCAGGTGTACGCCATATCGAAAATGCACGCCTCGTCGGTTTTAGAGGGCAAGGACTCTTAGGTGATATTTTCCGCGTCGGGTTCACTTATATTAACCTACATAAAGAACACCCCGAACGTGTTGAAAACCCATTAATGGGAACTGTTGCCAATACCCCCCCAGAAAGTATTACGGTCGTTTTCCGAGATGATTCACCAGAAGACAACCATGCTTATGAGGATTTCATCAATGATGAAGACCGTAATCAGTTAAGTGAGGATGATATCCAAGGGATATTTGAAGAAAATTTTCAGGGAGGTGTCGGTGCAGCTTTCAAGAGTATGATAGTCACCGTTACCATCCAAAAACTTGAAGATCCTCCCGATGTTGAATTAGCAGAAGGTGAATCACCCCCAGAACAGGCACTTCTACCTGAAAGAACATACCAATTTACAGTCAGTGCTAATCCTGATAACAGCACTTTTCCTGACGTTGACAAGATAGAACCTGTGACCGCTGACGTAGACAATGTCCGTGACTCAGATGATGGTCAATGGAAAATCGTTGATGGGTTCAACAAGATGAAATACGACCTTGTCTTTGCAGACCACTTTGACCCCGTAGATGGAGTACCGATTGATCCACGCTCGGTAAAATCTGTCGTATTTGAAATGGTCGTTGCAGGGGATTACAATATCGCTGTTATTGGATTCAGCGAAGCAAACATGGCTGCATCTGACCCCGATATTCAGGAGTGGATCAAAACCGAAGATGGACATATTCAGATGCCGTATCGGGACATTATTGAAGCACCTGGCAACTACGGACAATCTGAGCATTATACAAGTAATAGAGCAAATCTTAGGAATAATCCCAGTGCATGGGAAGATGAAGGTAGACCGCGTAAAATCCGGTATCAATACGGTGCAGCACGAGCAGCCGTTCTCTACGGACTTGATCTGGAAGGAACCGTTGGAAATGTTTTCGTCAAAGCACACTATTCTATCAACGGAAAATACAAACAGTATCCTACTATTCCTCAAGATAAGGTTGGGTTTAGCCGAGTCACTACTGATATCGTAACCGAAGACGGTGAAGAACCAACCGGTATTTCAATCAACGAAGATGGAATAGCTGTAGATGGCACTGGTATCGCCACTTACTCAGAAACCGAAGGGGAACGATTTGAGGCTCTACTCGGTGGAGATGGGACCGATGAAAACGGAGACGGGGAACTCGGCAGGGAAACCGCTTGGTTTGTTCAACTCAAATCAAGATTCGGAAAACTCTACCTTGAAGGTGTTCTATATCACATAGACCCAGGTTACACGACTACCTATCTGAACTTTGGCTCTAACGGTGACCGAGATCAACCATATTCACTACCTAGAACACCACTCTCAGGCGCAGAAAGAGCCCCCTGGGATGTTACAAACTATGCTCTCGTGGAAGATGACGACGATGATGATGATTGGCCAGATGATGACGACTTTGATGGCGTTCTCCCCCGAGCTGATGACAGGGATCAGAACGGTATCTTAGACTACCAAGAAGACTTCCTCATCTTTGAAGCCGATCCACCAATTTTTACGGACCTGGTCGACCTAAACAACAATGGTACAATTGACTCACTTGAAGATGATTTTGAACCACAATATGAATACGGAATTGATCGGGCAGGTTACCATATCTCCGCGGAATACGACCTGCTTGATAACCTCTCTCTCCAACTTGGATGGTTAAACGAGAGCGAAATCTCAAGTCGTAGGCAAAACGATTCCAAATATCTACACGTTACATACCAACGCGACATTCCTGATTTTGGAACAATACTATTCCAGAATAGACTCGTCTTTGCACAAGATGATATACCTGATTATACCATCACGTTACGAGTTGGAGAATTAGAAGAAATCCAAATTTCAGATGAACTGGATTACTATAATGCACGCATTAATACGACGACACTCCAATTCCTCTATACAGCGATTCCAAATCTTACTTTGGAAACAAAACTTCTCCTTGTTATACAGAATCAGTTTGAAAAAGATGAAGAGAATGCTGTGTTCTTAGACATTGGGGAAGATGGTGAGATGTATCTAACGGATGAACGCGTTGATTTATTAGTGCCAGAACAACAAGTCCGTACAAGTGGTCAAAGACGGGAATATCCTTTCTATCCTGACCACGGAATAAATGCTCTTGACCCTGTCGACACAGGGCTGATCTATGATGTTGATAACTGGAAAGCAAGACGGTATCCTGAACGCAACATACGAAGTCAACAAACGATCTTCAAAGCGAAATATGAAATTGCTCTTGGTGATATAGGCTTCATTAATAGACTCATCGGTGAAGACTTAACGGTGACACCTATGGTCAAATATATCTGGGACCGCGGGCTGGATGGTAGGAAAAGAGCTGACGAAATACCACTCCCAAGAAGATCAGATGTTGAGGAAGACCCAGGAACATGGGCTCCGCCAGAAGGGATACACCCACGCTTCAATGCACCCAATAGTGATCAAGCAACAGAATACTTACGATTCAACCGAAGAAGCCGGGAAGATGTATTCGGTATCCGACTCGATTATCAATTTACGCAAAGAATGAACATACTTGGCGGATATCAATATAGAAAGTTCACAAACCGAGATAGTGACTACAGAGCCTATCTGTCATTTTTCACAGAAGATGAACCTGTCCCAATCCAATACCGAACAGACCTGCGAACACGAATCTTTGAAATTCAAGCAATCAATAGAGGCGAATGGCTCGGTACCAATATTGTCATTCTCGCAGGTTATCGTCGGACAACGATATTACTACAGAACACAACAAGTAATACAACATTCGTCCGAGCAATGATGGGTTTCTAAATACATCTATTGTTGCCGTATACCATTATTTGGTATACGGCACATCTGATATAGATTGCCAACAGCTTGTTAAAACCTATGCGTAACTTCTGTAATCCTCAGGTGTTTAATAAATAAAGATATGTTAGTTCTCTGTTTTCTTAAAGCAGGATACAACTAAGTGTGAATTAAAACACTGATATTCATATTATAGTTAAGTTACGAAACTGATTCACACGACTTATACCTTACTTTCTGATAAGTATCTGTTTATACTTACAGAATTGAGAAATGAACAAATTATTGCCGAAATCGGCAAATTCCGTAAAGGAGAATTAAGAATAATGCCCCGTTTGAGTTTAATTTTGATGTTAATTGCATGTATGTTTATGTCTATTGGCATCGTTATAGCACAAGAAGATGCAGCAGAAGATACACCGATGGGTGATGATTCAGCAATTGAAGGTGATGATTCCACCATCGTTGGCGAAACCATGGGGGACGCAACGATAACAGGGAAAGTCATTGATACAACCGCTGATCAGAACCCAATTGGAGGCGTCACTGTTACTATCGTCGGCAGTGACGGTCAAAAGTTTACTGCTGAAACAGATAAAGACGGTGAGTATAGAAAAACTGGTATTCCAGCTGGACGTTACACAATTAGTTATACTAAAGATGGATACGGTCCTCGCGTCGGAAAAACAAAAGTGGTAACCGCGGGTCGCGAGTTACAGGACCGGATCAAAATGAGAGAAAAAGACAATATCTACACCTTCTTCAGGAAATTCGGTTTTGTTTTCTATCCGTTAGCTATCTGCTCAATTGTAGCTTTGACCTTCATTATTGAAAGGCTCTTCACGTTCCTCCGTAGCCGCTCAAGAATTGGGACTGAGCAGTTCATCGCAAGTATCGCTGATTCATTGCGAAAAGAGAACATTATGGAAGCCGTCTCAACTTGTGAAGAAGCAGGGGGTCCTCTGGCAAATGTTCTAAAGGCCGGATTGCTTAGATACAGTCAAGCACAAATAGAAGAACGGGATATCACAAAAGAGGAAATACAGGAATCTATTGAAGAAGCAAGTCTACTCGAAATTCCTGAATTAGAAAGAAACCTACCCGTACTCGGCACAGTTGCTGTCGTATCACCTTTGTTCGGTCTACTTGGAACTGTTACAGGGATGATTACTGCCTTTACGACGATTGCGCTTGAAGGTACCGGTGACCCACAACAACTCGCTGAAGGTATTTCACAGGCACTGCTAACAACCGCTGGTGGTTTAACGATTGCTATTCCCTGCCTCATCTTCTTCCAACTCTTTGATAGTTGGGTAAATAGACACATGGTTGAAATTTCTCAGGTCTCCACAGAAATCGTTAACCAGTTGATTGTAGGTGAAGCAGACGCTTAATTAGGGAATGGATAAGTGTTTATAAGACGCCTCCTTTCCATTACATAAGGGAGAAACAAAATGCAACAACTTGGTGAAGCCAAATTGAGCCTCATGGCAACGCGAATACGAGAACGTAAGCCACCGACACTCAGTATGGCACCTATGATCGATTGTGTGTTCCTGCTCCTGATTTTCTTCATGGTCTCGACAACGTTTACACCAATGCCGGGAATACGAGTACAACTTCCACCCCCCGGTGAACCGTCAGAAGATAAGCCGAAAGGCCTCACCGTGAAAATCTCCAATCCGGAGGGTAATGACAATACGGGAACAATGGTGTTGATCAGCAACGGCAACGGTGAAGTCCTACAACTTAGAGATATGTTTGCACGACTATTTAACGCAGATGAAGAACAGAAATCGATGCTTATTATACAAGCACAACGAGAAGTTTATCATGAACAGATCGTTGAAGTGATGGATATAGCGAAGGATGCAGGTATTGATAAAATTGGATTTGCGATTGCCGCGCGTGAATGACGCCGGCAATCTTACCACGGTTTAAACCGTAATTAAAGGAGAATGCACATGGCTCTCCAAATGTCAAGAAGACGGAATACCGGTAGTGACGACGATATACCTATGGCTCCAATGATTGATTGTGTGTTCCTGTTACTCATTTTCTTCATGGTTTCTGCCATTATGAGGGTTCCACCGCCATTTAGTGTCACGCTACCAGATTCCACGACTGAGCATGAATTTCCAAGAAAGAAGTATAACTTGTTTATCAGCAGCGACGATAAAATTGCCATTGATGACCGTGAACTGTTTACTCTGGATGAAGTTGCAGTCTTCATATCTGCTCACGAACATCAAATTAGCACCTTAATCATAAAAGCTGATAAACGCGCTAAACACGGACGGGTGATTGACGTAGTTGAACGGGCAAAAATGAGTTCAGCTAAAATTGATGGACTGGAGGTTGCATTTGCCGTTGCCGAAGACGATAGCGGTGGTAGCAGCAGTAGTCTAACACCTGCCTCAAACGAGTAAAAAACAGCGTCAACAAGAAGTTATTTCAAACTCACCTAACAATAAGGGCAGCAAACGCTGCCCTTATATCTTCCTCAATCTGTTTATCCCATGCCTTATCGCGAGCCTTTAAAGTTTCATGAAGTTCCTTTGTCGAGTTTTCGCAGTCTATCACAGATATCTTCTAATTAACATAACAACTCATCTTCTGTAGGAGGGAACTCCGCAAACCGACTATCAAAGCGTTTAGTCACGATTCGGAAATCGCTCCTACAGAAGAAACATTTCTCAGTACATGCAATTCAGCGACAATTGAACGCCTCTGAGCCAATCTGAAGTTTTTATGGACAAGTTCTCCGACATTTGTTATACTGTTATCAAACAATTGCGGATGATACACGAACGATTAAAGGTTCCTGTGTGTATCATCATTTTAGGAAAACCCCCATATTTTTTGTGGTCTTTATTGAAAATAATTTTGGAGTTTTTGATATGCAAAATAAGATTAAAAACAGATATTTGATTTACACGTTTACTTTATTCGTATGCCTTTGCCTTAATTCTCTTTTCCTGATGAATGCTGCTGCACAAGATGGGATCGCATCCGTTAGTGACTATTATACTTTCGATACTGAAACGATTGATGTCCCAGGTGTAGACTTCTTAGCGGTGACAGCAAGTAGCGACTTTGAAGATTACGCAGGTTACACAAGAAGTGCAGATGGAGAAAAAGATATCGCCTTCACGCTCATTGATGGCATTTTTACGACTTACGATTTTCCAGGATCCCAAAACACTTATTTCTATGCACTCGGTAATAACGGGGTAGCTGCTGGCTATTTCCAAGACGATCATGGAAAACATCATGGTGTCATCTTAGAAAATGGCGAACTGCGGCTATTTTATTTTGGGGATGCCGTTGAAACCGAGGTACACGGCATTTCTGATGCAACAGGTGCGTTGACAGGCAACTTTATAGATGCTTCGGGTGTTCGACGCGGGTTTTCAGGGGAGACAGTTATTGAAATACCTGAAGCAGTGGCGACTTATGCAAATTTTGCCAACACGTCGGGTATCGTGGTCGGCAGCTACATAGACAAAGACGGTTTATTTCATTCATACGTACGTGCCCCAGATGGTAGGTTCATACTCGGCGGACCTTTACTGAATATGGAGTACTTTTTTGAGCACGGTATTAACGACGCTGGCATGACTGTACTTCGCGCTAAAGCGGTAGATGATATTCCACGAACTTATATCGGTATCCCTGGCCAAATACAAGAATTCCAGGTTCCAGGCAGTGTGAGCACAGAGGGTTGGAACGTCAATCAGGACGGTTCTTTCGTCGGACACTATGACTCACCAGATGGACGTAGGCACGGATTTATAGCAAGACCAACAGGGGACACCGCTGCACTCCTTGAGAGCCAACCCGTTGTCAACCCTAACAGCTTCACCTATACTTATGAAACGATAAATATTCCAGGCATAGATTTTTTGGAGTTAACAGCAAGTAGTGATTTTAACGATTATGCTGGTAACACAAAGAGTGCCGATGGTCAAAAAACGATAGGTTTCACCCTGATCGACGGGGTCTTTACCACATACGACTACCCCGATTCACAAAATACCTATTTCTACGCCTTGGGCAATGATGGAACCGCCGCAGGCTACTACCAAGATAGCAACGGCCTGCATCATGGTGTGATATTAGAAGCTGGCGAGTTACGTCAATACAACTTTCCTGGTGGAGTCCAAACGGAAATATTCGGCATTTCTGATGCAACAGGTGCGTTGACAGGCAATTTTATAGATTCCAAAGGTGTGCGCCGCGGCTTTTCGGGGGAAACAATCGTAGAAGTTCCCGGAGCAGTGGCAACGTATGCAGACTTTGTGAACGGATCCGGCGTGGTCGTGGGTGTTTTCATAAACAACGATGGTGTATACAAAGGATACGGACGTACGCCAGATGGCGGGTTTGGCTTTGTAGACGTTTTAGAAGGAACAACAAATGAGTGGCTGTTTACACACGGAATAAACGATTTCGGAATGATAGTAATTCGCGCCAAAGCAGTAGATGATATTCCCCGCACCTATGTCGGCAGATTCGATCAATTCCATGAATTGCGGTTTCCTGGCAGTGTAAGCACAGAGGGCTACAACATCAATCAGGATGGCTCTGTTGTTGGGCACTATGATTCACCGGATGGACGCAGACACGGATTTATCGCCAGACTCACTACCGAGGCAGAAAGCAAACATTTCGGTAACGCTTACACTGTCACCTTGTCTAAAGGGTTGAACATGCTGTCTGTGCCATTGACACCTCCAACACCCATGACTGCTAAGGACCTTGCAGCCCTGACTGGGGCAACGACCATCATCACGCTTGATGCAGAAAACCAACGTTTCATTGCATGGACACCAACTGCCCCCACTAACGGTTTTTCAATTGAAGGCGGCAAAGGCTATATCGTCAATGTCCCAGAAGCGCGTAACTTTGCATTCGTCGGTGCCCAATGGACAGCCCCAGACAAAACCAGCCCCGCAGCACCAACTGCCATATCTACAGAGGCACCTAAAGAAACCTGGGCATTCGTCGTCAGTGGGAAATTGCACGGGAAACCAACGTTTCATGGGTACAAGGTCATCGCCCGAAACATGAGAACAAATAGCGTGGTTACTACCTCCGTGCAAGGCACTTATTTCGCAGCTGCAACCGCAGACTTGAAGCAACGCAGCGTCGTACAAGCAGGAGACACTATCGAATTACGCGTCATCGGTCCAAATGGGAATGCCGAATCACAAACCCTCAGTTTTAAAGTAACTCAGGAGGACTTAACAAACGCAGTATTGACTGTCAAACTTGATGGTATTGGTCAACCAACGCAGAACCTCCTTTTACAGAACTACCCGAATCCGTTTAACCCAGAGACGTGGATTCCATATCAACTCTCTGAAGACAGTTCGGTATCTGTATCCATTTATAATACAACCGGTCAGTTAGTTCGGACCCTTTCACTCGGTTTTCAATCCGCAGGCTATTACAATAGTCAAGGACAGGCTGCATATTGGGATGGGCGCAATGCTGTCGGTGAACGCGTGACGAGCGGCATCTACTTTTACCAATTGACAACACCATCTTTCCAGCAAACTCGGAGACTCGTAATTGTAAAATAAATTCAACCGGACCGCTCTTGTCCTCATGTAGCGCAGGAGCGGTCAAATGGAGGCAATTATTATGAAAGGCAAATCCATAATAACGGTTCTTGTGTTTGTTGTTGTTTTGGTTGGTCTGTATTGGGTGTTCATCCCCAAGAAAGATACTCCCGAAGAACCTACTAATAAAACTCCTGAAATTTCTCAGCTTGAGTTTACTTTTGAAAAACCTAAATGGCTTGAAGGACATCCAAAACAGAAGAATATAGAAGAGTACGTCAGGAAACGAAAGAATAAATTAACTGAAGAAGCTGTAGAGTTAAAAGAAGAATTTCCTGAATCGAATCTACTACCTTACCAACTTCATATCACGATAGAGCGCACTGTTGTGGATGCCTACGAAAGTGTGCTGATTACAGACTATTACTACACAGGTGGGGCACATGGAAATACCCAGTATCATTACTATAACCTTTTGAACGGTAAAGATATATCCCTCACTGAGTATTTGTCACATAAGCAGTCTACCGAAGAGGATTTGTTAAAACGAGTGAATGCGCGTCTGCAAAATGACAAACATCAAACAATTGACAGTTTTAATGATGTGCCGTGGCAAGTGCACCATCCAGAAAATGAAGAACAGATCGGTATTCGTATTCTATTTCCACCCTATGCCGTTGCTGCATACGCGGTTGGAACAATTAGTTATACCTTATGATATTTTTCTCCGAAGATACAGTTTGGTTAGCAACATAAATACTAGAAAATTGAATTGATCTGATTTTAGACAACATCCAAAATTTCTTGACACTTCCCCAAAAAGATGTTATACTTTCATATTATTGAACAAAATGAGGCAAGATCGATCCGAGACACCCCTGCTTCACTGTTTTACCGAAAACCCCTAAAGATGGGTAACTTTTAAAGAAAAATTAATCATCTAAAGCAAAACCGACAGTTTAGTGGAATATCTCTATCAAACATAAGCAACAAGCAGATGGACGAAAAACGTGCTAATGGACGCTACTATACCCGTGGCAACCCTTTTCAATTAAAACCGTTCCAAAAATGGGCAAAAGAGTCTAATATAGAACAACAGATCATCTTAGAACCCTTTGCAGGGGCAAAAGACATTCCACAATTAATTGACTCAACGCATTTAAAGTGTCAAGATTGGGCGTTTTACGACATTGAACCAGGAGCAAAGGGGGTTGTGCAGCGCAATACACTTGAAAACTTTCCAAAAGAATATAATGTTTGCATTACCAATCCTCCCTGGTTAGCACGAAACTCTGCAACACGCCGAGGTTTGCCATTTCCTGATGCAACTCACTACGACGATCTTTACAAATATGCCCTTGAACAATGCTTAATAAATTGTTCATGGGTCGCAGCAATCATTCCAGAGGCATTTATTCGGAGTGGATTGTTTCTGCAAAGGTTATGTGATTTTATCTCCTTAGTACCGCATACACAAAATGGAACTACTACGCAGGATAGTAAAACCGGAAACACAAGTTATATGTTTGATGACACTGAACACCCAGTAGGTCTTGCACTGTTTGCACCGAATGCAATCTCAAATGTTAAAGTGTGGCGTAACAACCAACCCCTCGGCACATTTAGTGAACTACAAAGGCATCTGCCACCGCGTTCTCGTAATCGTAGTATTGTGTTCAATGATCCGAAAGGGAATCTGGGACTTATTGCTATAGATAATACCGTTTCTGCTTCTATCCGTTTCTGTCCACCAGCAGAATTAGGTGAGTATCGTGTGCGAAATCAATGCCGTTCTATTACGAAAATCGGTGTGCCGTGGGATGTAGGTATAGATAAACTCAACGCGAAATTGATAGACATTCGTGAAAAAACACATGATGTCTTTTTGACTGCGTTCAAAGGGTTGCGCCGCGATGGGTGCTATCGACGCAGATTGGATTGGGCATTAGCACGATCAATCATTGATACAAAGAATTTACTATGCAATTGAAATGGAGTAGAGAATGAAAATATCAAAACAACTGTCACGTCGAACGTTTTTACGCGGATTAGGCGTTAGTATCGCATTACCGTGGTTAGAATCAATGGGTCCACTCACAAACTGGACATCCGCAGCCACGAAAAGCGCAACAAGACACGTAACACCAAATAGAATGGCATTTCTCTATGTCCCTAACGGGAAAATAATGGAGAATTGGACACCAGCACAGGTCGGAGCAAACTTTGAACTGACAGACATCCTAAAACCGCTTGTCAATGTTAAAGAAAAGACTTTGGTTCTGAGCGGATTAACGGCTGACAAAGCACGGGCAAACGGCGACGGTGGGGGAGATCACGCCAGAGCGATGGCGGCGTTCCTTACGGGCGCACAACCTCGCAAAACAAGCGGTACAGACATACACGCAGGAATTTCTGTTGACCAAGCAGCAGCTTCACATATCGGTAATCAAACACGGTTACCTTCGCTTGAATTAGGAATTGAACCCGGTTATAGAGCTGGAAACTGCGACTCCGGTTATAGCTGCGTCTATTCAGCAACAATGTCCTGGAAATCCGCAACACAACCATTACCGAAAGAAGTTAATCCAAAACTCGCTTTTGAACGACTGTTCTCTACCGAACCTAACGCTGAAAATACGCAACGCGATGAAGAACGAAAAAGCATACTTGATTTCGTGAAAGAAGATTCAAAAGACATACTCCGAAAAGTCAGCGGGAATGACGCTCGGAAACTTGATGAATACTTTACTGCTATACGCGACATTGAACAACGTATTGAATCCTCTGAAAAATTCCCGCCTATAGAACATATTGAATACGCTGCCCCTGAAAAAATACCTTCAGACTTTGAGGAACACGTCCGCCTTATGTTAGACCTGATTGTTCTGGCATTCCAAACAGATGTGACCAGAATTGTGTCCTTTACATTAGCAAATGAAGGCAGTAACAAGACATATCCGAATATCAATGTTACACAAGGACATCATAACCTATCGCATCACGGTGGGGACAAAGCGAAAATAGAAAAGTCCATAGAATCAACGTTTTCCACATGCATCAACTCGCCTATCTGCTTGAAAAACTTGACGCTACACCCGAAGGGGACGGTTCACTACTTGACCATTCTATGATCCTTTACGGTAGTGGAAATTCAGATGGGAACCGCCACAGCCACCACGACCTACCTATTATTTTAGCAGGTCAAGGTGGGGGCACACTGAAAAGTGGACGACATCTCCAGTATCCAAAAGAAACACCGCTTAATAATCTCTGGTTGGCTATGCTCAATAGAATGAATGTTGATATGAAACAACTTGGAGATAGCACCGGTATTTTAGAAGGATTATCTTAGGAACAGTTTGCCATACAGATTTCATAAAATCGAAATCAACGCTGAATGCGTGCATCGCATTCTACGTTGATTTTTTCTTTGCAGAAAATATTATCCCATCCGGATACCGCCATTCACATCAAGCGTTGCACCGGTGATATACTGTCCATCTTGAGATGCAAGAAATAGGATAACATTTGCGACTTCAGACGGGTCAGCGACGCGACCAAGTGGAATCTGGTCTGTCATGTCTGGATGGTTTTTTGCCATCTCGGTCGCTGCAATGCCAGGGGCGATAGAATTAACCGTAATCCCGTATTCTCCTAAAACCCTGGCAAACGATTTCGTCAAACACATCACACCTGCCTTTGATGCAGAATAAGGTGCGGATGCCACTAAACCCCCCACCTGTCCTGCCAACGAACCGAGATTGATGATACGTCCGAACTTCTGTACCTTCATCGTCTCCATTACTGCTTGCGAACAGAGAAAAGGACCTTTGAGATTTACCGCCATCATTCTATCCCATTCCGTTTCCGTGCATGCATCTATGCAAGTGTAACTGAAAATACCAGCGTTATTCACTAAGATGTCAATCCGCTTAAATTCCTCAAGTGTATTGTTCACCATATCGCGAACAGATTCCCCATCAGCGACATCGGTTTTAATCACCAGACATCGCCTATCAAGTGCAGCTATCTCCTTTGATACTGCCTCAGCATTCGCTATATTTACTTCGGGAATGACAATATCCGCACCTTCTCTGGCAAATGCAAGGCATGTTGCTTTTCCAATACCACCGCCACCCCCTGTTACAATCGCAACGCGTCCATTCAAACGCATCTTTGTTTCTCCTTTACTATCTGTGACACGATTTCATCTTTGGCTCTGACTTTTAGTATAGGTTTCCCATAAACCTTTCGGATTATCAACAGTGAATTCAACGTTCCCGCAATCACCGCAAACGGTTGCTCTCACCAACTCTTGGTGAGACTCTTTGAAAACCAATGCCTTAGGTTTACCCACAACTTCAATTCCAATCCAATCCGTTCTCAAAGTACCGATCTCATTACCTAAATCGTAAATTCTCAAGTTAGGCATAATTTTATCAGAACCGCATCTTGAACATTTCATATTTTCCATTTGATTCGTCTCCATTAGGTTATTCTTCCTCCCTTTTCCAACGTTCAAGCGGATGGTCGCGTGGTGTCAATGGCATATATACACGTGCTTTCTGTCGGTGTGATTCCCATGTCGCATGGATCATTTCAAGGCAGTCCCATCTGTCTTTACCACTTGCGAAAGGTTCTCGGTCTTCTTCAATTGCTTCAATAAGATCGCGTACCATCAGTCGTTGTAAGAACAACCGTCTGGACCCATCATCCCGTTGTTTCCCGTTCTCATCAATATCTTTGTCTGGTAAATGTACCGGTTCCCACGCTTCTGCAGGTGTCTGATGTTACCCTCTTTGGATAAACATCGTTGTGCCAACGCTTTCTCGGATTGCGATTCTGCCTTCGGTACCGATAATATCAACCCCGTATGCGTTATCGTTAGTCTGCGGTTGCGCGAAGAACTGCACATCGGCATGGATACCGTTTTTGAAACGGAAAGAAACGTGCCCGCGTTCACCAAGAACCAACCCCGCATCTCGATCATGTAGGTGGACTTCTTGTGTATGTTTGATTCCGAAGTTGACAAAAGAAATCATTGATTACAACTATCATAGCAACATCAGAACGATTACGCAATAAAAAACGGACGACACCGTCTAAGTTTTCACGTTGATATTTTGGCGAATACCTATTGCCACAGTATATCTTTTTTGTATTACTGTATACACCGATACAGGCTCGTTGATTCGTAATAATTCAGGATCTATTTCAACTAGTTCGTGATCTTTGGAGGGCTGCGTAAATCCAGCAATTGATAGTGGACTAAAGCATAAACAGCATGATAGTTCATTTCGACACCAAATGTTTCTTCAATATAATCTGTAATCTCTGGGGGTTTGATGTTCATTGCAGAAGAATGCAAGGGTGGATTCGTTTGAAATATATCAGGGTGTGTAAAGTTTTTGCACAGAAGATTCAGGTGCATATCTACATCCTCCGAG
>CAZURU010000005.1:27177-39174 GCA_964623585.1 uncultured bacterium | reverse complement strand
TAAAAATAATAAATCTGTCAGAAAACACGCTACAAAACCTTACTGCCATTGACTGAATAAGCAATTCGCAAAAAGTCACGACTGTGACAAATTTGTCACGTTTTCGTGACCTTTTAAATAGGAGAATATCACGATATTACAAGAGAATCATAAGGAATTTACCATCAAATCAGAGTCAATAATCCGCGTCATCTGCGATTCAGAATGTTTCAGAAACCGCGCAACTATCACTTGACAGTGTGAAAATTAATCCGGTAATATGGATAATAGGGAATGGAAATCAGCAGTTTTAGAATTCCAAGTGATGCTTTCGTTGTTCGAGGCGGTAAAAACCAAGCGAGTGACATTCAACGAGGGACTGGTACACATCCAGTTGGAGTCACTGGTGTGTCGGTAGAAAGTTTGGCACAAACCATTCCGCATGGACAAATTGGCATAACAACCGTTGCGGAGGTACGAAAAGCTGAGGGTGATGTAGTCCGAACTGCTGGTCGGAGTCCCCATCATGCAACGTTGACAGGACTTACGTCCGAACAAGTTAGTAAACTACTGACACCGACAGTGCCAAATCCTGGGAGGGAAAGAAGATGAACAAATTTAGAGTTTTCGCAGACTTCCACAACGCAGACGTAAAAGGCAGAGTGCGGTTGAACTGCACTGGTACGGTAACCGATATTGAACGGCATGGAATTGAACTGAAAGATGGACAATCCATTATCATCTATAGCGAAGAATTAGAGGTCGAGGGTATCGTTCGCTACTCAGAAGAAGAAAGGTTGTGGACAGCCATTATTGATTGGGATGCTATTCAAGAAGTAGAACCTATAGTCTCTCAACCCGCAATTCAGGACATCAGCCACATGGTGGAGAAAAAAATGGGAAAATGGTAGTTTCATTATCCAAATGAACATCAATACTGTGCAAGAGAAGTTTCTCAAATTACCAGAAGACATCCCAGCACTGCTAACACCTCCGCCGCCATAGCAGCATAACAGAAAACACTCGCCTTTGCGGATTACCCGATGTGACAAATTTCCAATCCGCGTTTTCCGTATTCTCCACTCTTTTCGCGATTTAGACAATAAAATCCGCGTCCTTCATGCATAAACTGCCGATTAGCATTTCCCGCTAAAAACAATTGATAAACAACATAAGTTATGATATACTCTTTTCAACTGCTTTACGAAGAGGTGGATACAATGAACGACTATAGAGATATAATTACCATTGAACCGGGTAAACGCAGTGGGCAGCCGTGTATTCGGGGAATACGGCAATTAAGCGTATTGTTTATGTGAGTGTGGAGTCTGCGCGGATTATTGATAACCTGCCGGATAAGATAACTGATGAGTAAATCATACTTTGGTAGGGTTATTTAGTTTTCGGTTTTTCGGGCGATGTTCTTCACTGATGTTAATTTCTTTGCTGAATTATTGTGGGTTTGAATTTCTTATTGTCTGAACCAGGATTTATAGGATTACCAGGATAAGACTTCACACTATAACTTGTTCTGATTAAGTTTACTTTTGCTTATGATTTGATTTAGAAGAGGCTAATCCTGTATATCTCGGTACAGACAAATAGAATGCTGAATCGCTGATTGATTTTGTGGAATTCCACGTTGTCATCGGGAAAGTAGTCTTCTACACTACTCTGTAGGTGTTCCTGATTGTGTTCCTTTGCGAATTTGTCCTCATCCATTAAATCTGGATCAAGATCATCTGGAAGAAATGGATTCTTTTCAGGCCAATAATCAACACAGTATAACTTTTGGTGTCCCATCTCTTTTGCCAATCGGAACCCGATCTGTTCACCTTCATTGCGTTTTAGTTCGTGGCTACCGTTCAGATAATTTTGATATTCTTCCTGAATTTCAGCATCAAACCTTTCGTCAACCTCCAGGGCAACTTTGTTTGGACGAAATACTTTAAGTTGGTCCACCATCTGTTTGATTTCATTTTGCCTTTTGGGTGCAAGCACATCATCCATTTTGAAGTTGTATGCGTCAGCACCGGGATTTGCTAAGTGTCCACTGCCGAGAATCATGATGGTTGGTTTCATAAGTTTTTTTATCCTTTGATGATACAACATGAAAAAAGTCATTTTTAATAACGTGAGTTTGATTAATCATTTCGGTTGCGTTCACTCACACCATTTCGTATCTGAGAGGCGAGAATGTAGCACAAACTTTCAGTTTGTGCTACATTCTCGCAAACTGGAAAGTTTGCGCTACATTTATCAAACTCACGTTTTAAGAGTCTATTATGCATACGCAAACCGATCAACCCGTCTCTCCAGCACCTCCATCCCCTCAAGGATAGCACCGATTAAATTCGCCTTGTCAGCAGCATAAGCAGGATTATCCCACTGGTTTACCCGTTCAGCAGGATCACGTTCTAAGTCGTAGAGTTCTCCATACGGGTGTCCGCTATACCACGTCAACTTCCGCGTATCGGTCACAATGGTCTTGAGACGTAAACCTTGCGGGTCGTCTACACACTCTATCAACAGAGAATCTCGTACAGACGACTCTTTTCCAGATAGCATCGGCATTGCATCAACGCCATCTATAGCATCGGTAATTGGCATTCCAGCAGCTGCGAGGGCAGTCGGCACTATATCAACGTGACTAAACAGTGCTTGTGAACGTTGACCGGGAGGGATAGCTGCAGGATACCGTATGAGTGTAGGCACACAGACAAGTTGCTCATAATGGAAGGGACCCTTCATCCATAGTCCGTGATCCCCTAAGAGTTCACCGTGGTCAGTTGTGAAAAACACGAGTGTGTTCTCACCTAAGCCCTTCTCATCAAGACATGCCATAATACGTCCCATCTGCTGATCAATAATTTTCACCATATTGTAATAGTACGCTCTACCGAGTTTTGCGTCTTCATCTGACACTTTGCGAAAATCTGCACCGCCACCTTGTCCCGCCATCGCAAACTTACCACGCGTTTCTAAATTTCTGAGTTCACCACACCGCGCAGCCATAAAATGCGGGGGTTTGTCTTCTAACTCTCCTTCAACAAAATCTGGCAAAGGCACTTCAGCAGGATTGACTCGATCTTCAAATTCGGTCGGAACACAGTGCGGATGGTGCGGGTCTTGAAAACCTACTGACAGTAGAAACGGTTGATGCGTATCGTGGTTCGTCAAGAAATCTATCGTGCGATCAGCAGTCCAGACGCTGTTGTGATATTTTAGCGGAATGTCCCAATCGTGTGCACCACCCCCGAATCCTGTCTGTGAAAAACGTCTCGCCTTGCTATAACTGGCATATTCCTCTTCGGAAACCTGTGATTTTACCCATTCTCCATAATGACCAGCAATACCGTAGGTCGCATGTCCGAGAGCAAGTTCTACTGTCTCAAATCCGTAGTAAGGACCGCGAAAATCGGGGTATCTATCCGTGTTGCTACGTGTCTCCATCGATTGTTCCGGCGATGCACCGAAAGGTTGAAAATGTGCTTTGCCGATATAGTGTGTGCGATATCCGACAACTGCAAGACGATGTGAGAGCATCGGTTCGTCTTCAGGGACATTCATGCCGACATTCCACGCGCCGTGACGACTCACATACTTACCCGTAAAAATTGAGGCGCGGGCAGGTGTACATACAGGATTGGTACAATATGCACGTTCCAAACAGACACCTTCCGATGCAAGTCTGTCCAGATGCGGTGTATCTGTAAATGCCGAACCGTAACAGCTCAGACTATCTGTCCGCTGTTGGTCAGTTGTGATAATGATTATATTTGGACGTTGTGTGCTCATAGATATATCATTCTTCCGTTATTGGAAAATCTAATTTGTGTTTATTGCCTTGAAAACTGAATCAACCGCACCAAATAGATTAGGTAAGTTATCCAAACTATAGTTGGTAATATTGCGTGTGAAAGTGTCTTTAATAAGTCTCCCAAATTGCCACATGACGCCATCGGTAACTATACCCTGAATAGGAAAATCTGTATTGTCACTTATTCTTTGTGCAGCCACCAATTCTGCAAGACATTGTCCCCATCCCAGTTCAAAGTCATTCTTTTTTGCCTCAACCATCATTATTAAAGGCATTCCAACAACAGGTAATCCTAATTCAGATTTCGTTGCGACAAAGTAATCAGGTGTTCCATTCAACACCTCATCAAAAACAACCGATTTCTTAATCCATAATGCATAAGTGTCGGCATGTCTTTTATAGACTTCTCTCAAAATCGGAAAAATAACAACTTCACAACGTGTTGCCTCAGAAGTGAATATGTCAAAGTGTTGCCGACTGAACTCAAACTCCTGTATAAATTGGTCAGATGGATTTAAGGGTTTAGCCTCAATATAGTCATTGTCTGTGTATCTGATCCTATATTTTTCCAAGACTTGAGAAATTTCTTTGAAATCGCTAAATGCCATCAGTTTGACTCCTACAGTGTTTATGTAAAATGTGAAAGCGCGCAAAGGAACAGAGTTATTGACGCGAGGTTTGACTCCTACAGTGTTTATGTAAAATGCCTAAGATTCATGTCTGCTGGAATTATAGTCATCCGCACAGTGGTTTAAGAAAAGCGTAACTCTGTTCAGCAGCGTCTTCAGGTTCCATAATCTCTCTAAATGCCTGATGAACCGTCACATAGCCATCATAGCCAATAGTTTCTAAACCTTGAAACACTAACGAAAAATCAATTCCACCTTCATCTTGTAGTCGGATCGGGTCGTGAGGTACTTCGCCTTGTATCCATGTCAAAAGTCGTGTCTTTCCCTCTGGTCTACGGATATGGTTCTGTAGATAGACGTTGAAGAGATAGGGTGAAAACCTTTTGAGTGTTTCAACGCCGTAATCCTGTCCGCATAGGTCAAGATTAGCGGGTTCATAGATTATCCCGAAGTTTTTCCTACCGACCCGTTCCAACACATCAACAGAACCATCAACTGTTTCAAACAGACTTTGTGTGTGCGATTGATGTGCAAGTCGAATCCCGCGTTCTGCTGCTTCATCAGCTGCGCGTTGTGCCCAAACAATATCCGCTTCAACCTTCATCGCAATGCGGATAAGGTCTGCCCCAAGAAGCTGCGTCAGGTCAAGGTATGGTGTAATATTCCGCAATCCATCAGGTCCTGCGTCATTATTGAGCGGAACAGGAAAATCACCCGTGATCATAGAAATCTTGAGGTCCAGCGAATCTGCCTGTTTACGGACCTCGGTAATTTGTTCCAATGGTGTTTGTATACCGACCTGTGACGCACGCATACACATCGCTTCATAGCCGAGATTCGCTGCGAGTTCTGTTAGCTGCGCAAAGGTGTGGCTCGAATCTCTTTTTGAGGCGTTTTCTGCAACCCTGACTGATAGTGATAGTTTCATATAGTTCTTTACTCCATAGCTCAATTTAGTAAACTTCTGAATTTTTAATGTATCATTCTTGCCTGTAGGAGGGAACTCCGATTCCCGACTGAACGTTTTAATAGTCGGGAATCGGAGTTCCCTCCTACAGGGCATTTGTATCATTATTCTCAATGTCTACTATATAGACATTCATTACAAAAGAATATCAGCGATAGAAAGTGCCATTAACACCAGACTAATCATACCGTTCAACGTGAAAAATGCCAGATTGACGCGTGATAGATCATTCGGTTTCACGATGGCATGCTCATAGATAAATATCAGAACAACTATACCTACGCCGATATAATAGAATAGTCCTAATTCCGTAAGAAGAGGGATGACAAATAGAAGCACAACGGCAACCACATGCAACGCAGAAGAAATCCATAGAGCCCAACGTATACCTATCCGCGCAGGGATGGAATGAAGTCCATGTTTTCTGTCAAAGTTCACATCTTGGCATGCATATATGATGTCAAAACCCGCTGTCCATAGCAACACAACACAGCAGAGAACTATCGGAGTCCAATCAAACCTACCAGTAATAGCAATCCATGCACCGACAGGTGATATAGAGAGCGCAAGTCCTAACCATAAATGTGAAAGTGCTGTGAACCTTTTTGTGAACGAATATCCCATTATGACAGCAAGCGCAATAGGTGATAACGCAAATGCAAGCGGATTTAAACGCCACGCTGCACACACCAACAAACCAGCAGAAACGACCGTAAAAGTCCAAACTGCCCCTTTCGTGATGAGACCTGCTGGAATAGCACGTGTTGAAGTTCTCGGATTCTTGCTATCAATATCCGCATCAGCAAGTCGATTGAACGCCATTGCACAACTTCGCGCACCAACCATTGCAACAAGTATCCAACCCAACTTCGCCAGTTGAGGAAGTCCATCCGATGCAATAAACGCACTCATAATCGCGAACGGCAGCGCGAACACGGTGTGTTCAAACTTTATCATCTCAAGGATAACTTTCAATTTTCGCATCAATACCTATTCTTTCCACCGCTGTGTCAAACCAGAATCTATGCCGAACTGGTCAAGAATTTTAGTCACAACGAAGTTGATCTGATCGTCCACCGATTTCGGAAAATGGTAAAACCCTGGCATTGCAGGTAACACACATACACCTACGCGTGACAGTTTCAGCATGTTTTCCAGATGTATTGAACTGAGCGGAGTTTCACGCGGGACGATGACTAATTTACGTCGTTCTTTGATACAGACATCCGATGCACGTTGGATGAGGTTGCGCGAAATACCTGCTGCGATTGACGCAACAGTCCCCATACTACACGGCACAACGATCATCCCTTCAGTGCGGAATGACCCGCTTGCAATTGATGCCCCTATGTCAGATTCATGGTGGTAAATGATCTGCTTTGTATCAATACCGATAAGGGATTGCAATTTGAAATCATTGAGGTCTACCTCAATCTTCAGTTCCTCCCATAAAGCGCGCGCACCAGATGAGGAGATGGTTAAATGGATCTCCATATCCCCTCGTTTCGCGAGTACCTCAAGGAGTCGCACTCCGTAAACGACTGCACTTGCACCTGTGATACCGACGATCAATCGTTTCACTTAGTCTATGCCTCCAAAACAAACGGTAGTAAGTTGTCTGTTTCATCAAATTCAAAAGGTTGGACATCACCGACTACCTCAAGGTTTGACTGCAGTTGTGCATCTTTCAACAATACTTCTGAGATATCAAGCTCTGTTAATCTCAACGTGCTTTCTATGCGTATCACGCGTGCGTTTTCAGGCTTTGTCAGACCGATGGTTTCAAGGGCAACCTCTATTGCCTCTTTGTCTGTATCGTAGTAGAAGGGGATTTTTGATTTTTGCGGACCGAGGGCAGTGATGCCATTCATATAGGTTGCATGTCGGTCAATCTGGTCAACGAGTCTCTTTGTAGTGAAATCAGCGAGCCCGATTCCAGTTGCGTTCCCATCGCTCTCTTCTGTAAGGTCGCGGACAAAAATGCGTAGGATTTGCGGTTTCACGGGTTCTGGTTCAAAATTCTGCATCATCCTACCGATAACATTTGAGTCCATACCTGTTCCGCTGATATTTTTTCCAGCAAAATCCACAATTAATAGGTCCAACTGATCAAACGGCAATCGTCCCATGAGCGATTTTGCTTCCACTAAGAGTTGTCGTTCCGTTTGTATGAGTTGTGCAGCGGGCATTGCTACAGCTTTAGCAGTCTGTTCATGCGCGTTTTCAATGAGTCCTAATCCGAAAGCGATTTTGCCTGTATCAAGGATAAAACGTCCAACCTCCGTAATAACATTTTCGAAACCGTATTGAAAAAAGGCTCGGTGATAGAAGTTCGCGCCTTGCTGTTTTCCCAGTCCAATTACCATCATCTTTACAAGCCCGCTTTCAATTGAGCCGTTGAAATCTGTATGTGCTTTTATCCGATTGAGGGGGACGACATGGTCAGCATCTGCAGCATAACGATCCATGAATACGGGTAGTGTTTCAACACCAGGGGCAGCATCAGTGTATGAAATTTTACCGAGTTCCACCACCTCCATAGTTGCTTTCACAGGTGCACCGACGGTAGTTTCAGTGATACCGTAATGTTCTAATACGTTCCGTTGTCCTTCCGCTGTTGCACCGCCATGGCTTCCCATAGCTGGAACGACAAAAGGCTTTGCATCAATTGCCTTGAGATAATCCACAGTTGCTTTAACAGCAGTTGCGATATTTGCAACACCACGACTGCCGGCGGTAATCGCTACTGTATCCCCAGAACGAACAATTGACGCAGCGTCAATCCGATCTAATTCCTCACGAATTGTAGATACAAGGTCTGGAAGCGTAGGTGCATCAAAATGTTGTCTGACCCGTGCCATTTTTGGAAGTGCCATCTGTCTCATCCTTCATATATGGGTATTGAGCTATTTTGTTAAATCTTTTAGAGGCAATTTTATCAGAAATGAGGGAAAAATACAAGCAAAAACAACAACCGGGTGTGTAAAGTTTTTGCACAGAAGTTTGAGGAGCATATCCACCTTCCCCGCGCTTTCCACGATTCAGACAGATTACGCGTCAGAATCACGGAAGGCACGGAGAACACAGAAAAAGAGAATTTTGCTAAAATCAACGCTAACTTGTGAAAGTAAACTTGAAATGCACAAGAAACTCTTCCGCGTCTTCCGTGTCCTCCGCGTAATCCGCGATTCAGACAAATAAAGTGACAATGACTATACGCACCCCCAACAACCCATTATATTTTGACAAATTAACATTTTTTTGGCATAATTCCGATACTGTGGCAGATAATGTGTAGACTGATTTCAATCAAACGTTAAAAACTGACTTCGGTGTTATACAACCATCAAGACTACACCGAAAGGATGGTATAGTAATGGACGTTAATGAATCACAAGCAACAGAAACGTATCGTGCTAACGCTTTTGCTGATTTCAATCCCGAACACTCAGCACCTGGTGCTACACAAGAACGTTTAGACCATTTAAAAGAACACGGTTTTGTCATTATAAACGACTTCGTTGATAACCCGTGGATACCGAAACTGCGCGATGCCGGTAGACGGGTCACTGAAGCATGTGCACCAGAGAATAAGTATGATGTTATAGACTGTTCAAAAGGGTATGTTCACAGAATAGGACAGGCTGGTATGGTACTTGGATGGCGCGGGGAATTGGAACAGCAAGCTGCAGCGGAATAGACTGTAACAAACCCTATAGGTGCAGTGTTAGCTGCGTGTTTGTAAACGTTCCAATTGCTCGCGGAGTTGTGCGATTTCAGTTTCAGCGGTCTCCGCGCGTGCTTCAAGCTGCTCCGCGCGTGTTTCAGCGGTCTCCGCGCGTGCTTCAAGTTGTTCAGCGCGTGCTTCAGCGGTCTCAGCGCGTGCCTTTTCTTGTTCTGCGCGTGTTTTTTCCTGTTCTGCGCGTGCCTTTTCCTGTTCTGCGCGTGCCTTTTCCTGTTCTGCGCGTGCTTCGGCTGATTCGGTTGGAGTCTGTAGCCACGCACCCGCAACAGGATCATAAATTCCTAAACCTACATCGTTCACATGGAAATCTAAACTTAAAACGTCAGAATGTAGACCACCATCTTCATCTTCGGAAATCGGAACATACACACCATCAACTAATGTAAAACCCATCAGTGGCGTTGGCAGGTATAGACCTAACGCATCATATAAGAAGTAATCTTGGATTCCTAAGGAAGCATAGCGATCCTTTTTAGGTCCTAAATCGTGATCATGAGTAGTTTTGCTACTGAACTCCATCACAAAATCAGGAAGTTTACCCTCAACCCAGACAAGATACGTAAGCCGTTCTTTTTTCTCTAACCCGAAAGAGACTAACACGTCCGGTGAAATTACTTGATGTGGGTCACCCTTCACATAATACATCAGTATATCACCAGAGACGTAAACATCCGGTTGTTGTTTGTAATGTGCTTCAAGTGTTTCTATTGTGCAATTGAGGATCCGTCTGTGACGGTCGCTTGCAGCCATGGGTTTACCATCCGTATCAGGGTAAAATATTGGTGTGTCTGTTTGAACAGCAGATATTTTCCGCCTATCTGTATAGCCCTCTGTATAGTCTGTCATCGGTGTTTCTCCTATTAGTCAAATAAGTGAGAATATTGTTAATACTTGAACTGTGGAGACTTCTTTTGAATTATATCTGAGAATTGATAAGAATTGCAAGCACTTTTATGTTATGCATAACTGCATAACTGGTTATGCATAACTGCATAACTGTTTAATACTTGATATACAGTTTGAAATGTGTTATAATTATATGATGTTATATAATTGGTAAGAATCTATCTAATAGATTGGCTATTAGATTGAAATTCACACATCTCTGCTCCTGCATATAATAGTCAGTAATATTAAAGGAGCCTTGAGTCCATAGAGAGGATAAAAATTGAAACCTTACGAACTAATGCTTATCATTACCCCTGACCATGAGGAAACTCAAACAGAGACAGTGATTGAAAATGTCAAGGGTATTATTGAACAAAACGGAAATATCGTCCATATTGACAATTGGGGAAAGAGACGACTCTCATATCCGATACGTAAACGTAGAGAAGGATACTATGTTGTTTATGTGTTTGAATGTGAAACGAGTTTTGTTGCTCAACTGAATCAAGCACTACGTGTCAATGAAGCAATTCTACGACACATGATAGTGCTTTTTGAAGATGACCTTGAAAAACTAAAAGCAACACCAGATGAAGAAACAGATGAAAATACCGAAGACACAGCTGAAACGGCACAAGATAAGCCAGAATCAGAAGATGAGAATCAAGACATTGACACATCTTCAGAAAATTCAGAATGAAGCAATACTCTCCATTAACGACTAATACGTAAAGTAATTTCTATGACGAAGGAGTAAAACATGGCAAGTTATAACAAAGTGATTCTGATGGGAAATCTAACACGGGATCCTGAAATGAAGTATTTACCAAGTGGGGCTGCTGTTACAAATTTTGGCATCGCGATGAATGAGAAATATACAGATCGTGAATCCGGTGACACAAGAGAAAGTGTCTGTTTTGTTGATGTTGAGGCATGGGGCAGACAAGCGGAAACTGTCAACGAATATCTGAGCAAAGGGAGTCCAGTCTTTATTGAAGGGGCACTTAAATATGATTCTTGGGAAACACCAGAAGGCGAGAAACGTAGCAGACTCAGAGTCAGACTAATCCGTTTTCAGTTTATAGGTGGTAGACGAGATGGTGACGAAGCAGGGGGTGGATACACTGATGCTATGCCATCTGAAACATCACAAGCACAGCCAGAACAGAGCCAAGAACAAGCCGCAAATGGTGCTAGCGCATCAACGACAGACGATGACATCCCGTTCTAAATAAGGAGAATTACCTCTATGGCATATCGTAGAAGATCACGTTATAGTAAGTTGGAATCCGTAGATTACAAAGATGTGGATACGTTAAGAAAGTTCGTGAACGAACGCGGGAAAATCGTGAGCCGTCGGGTGTCCGGACTTTCAGCTAAACAACAACGGATGGTAACTCGTGCAATTAAACGGGCACGAAATATGGCACTCTTACCTTTTACACGATAATCGTAAGAAAATAACTGTATATGGAATCTATTTTGAATCGTTAAGATCTATGATGTTCCACACTCATGTGAATGAACATCATCGCTCGGTTCAATGCTACTCAGGTGAAAAAATGGAAGTAATACTAAGAAGAAGTGTTGAGGGATTAGGATCCCCCGGAGATGTAATTAATGTTGCAGATGGATACGCACGAAATTATCTGCTACCGATGGAACTAGCAGTCCATGCAACAGAACGAAATCAGAGACATCTTGAACACCAGAAAAGAGTTATTGATCAACAAGAATCGAAAGATAGAGAGCTTGCTCAAGAATTAGCTGCACAGATTTCAGAGGTCACTTGTCATCTTACCCGACGGGCTGGAGAAAATGACAGGTTATTTGGTTCTGTAACCCCAACCGATATTGTGGAATCTTTGCGGCTTGCAGCAAACATTGACCTGGATCGACGCGTAATTGAACTCAGAGAACCCATTCGAGAACTCGGTGCTTTTACTGTTACACTGAAACTACATGCAGA
>CAZURU010000005.1:0-27157 GCA_964623585.1 uncultured bacterium | reverse complement strand
TGTATTATGCAAACAAGAAATTACCCGTTTAATTATTTAAACTTCATTAGGGACGATATGTTTATAGTTGAGGAACAATCATGCAAAACGAAGCAATAGAGAGCATCATGGATAAAGGTGCTGAGCAGGCTGTGCTCGGATCAATGATGACAGAAAAAACTATTGTCCCAAGAATAGAAGCTATGTTAGGTTCCTCTGCAGATGCATTCTTCACGACTGATCATAAACTTATATATTCTGCAATTCTTGCTGTCTATAATCGTGATAGTAAAGTAGATCCTCTGTTGGTCGCAAATGAGTTGAAGAACACCGATCAGTTGAATAGAGTTGGGGGGCCAGAATATCTATACGAACTGCAAGCACCGATTGTAGAAACTGAAAACACCGAATTATATGCAGGAATTCTAAGAGAAAAAGCCACACGACGCCATTTAATTAACGCTGCGAATCAGATAAAGGATCTTGCACATGATGAGAGTGTTGATATAAACGATATTCTTGATCAATCACAGGAAGTCGTTTTTGAACTCGGCAAAACAGGTGTCAAACGAGGATTCGAACACGTTCGAGCATTGATAAAAAAATCGATAGCAAGAATAGAAGAACTATATAAGTTATATAAGGAAGGGCACCCGTTCTTGGGTCTTCCCACAGGTTTCATACATTTTGACGAGATCACATCAGGACTACAACCCGGGAACTTAATAATCATCGCAGCACGACCCGGAATGGGGAAGACGACATTAGTTCTCAATATGGCACAGAATATCGCAATTGAACAGAAAAAACCGGTGGCGATTTTTAGCCTTGAAATGAGCGCTGAAGATGTTGTAATGCGTATGCTCTCAGCAGAATCAAGAATAAACTTCGGAACATTACGAGTCGGGGCTTTTGGTGAAGATTATTGGGGACCCTTAGCCCAGAGCGCAAGCAATATCAGTGAAGCACCCATACTCATCAATGATAACAGAGCAATGACAGTACAAGGACTTTGTGCCGAAGCAAGACGATTGAAAGGGGAATACGAAGAACTCTCTCTGATTATCGTTGACTACCTACAACTCCTACGCGGTGCCGGCAGATACAATGTACGTGAACAGGAAATCTCTGAAATCTCAAGAGCACTAAAAATCTTAGCATGGGAACTCAACGTACCTGTGATCGCATGTTCACAATTGAATCGTGAAGTCGATCGACGTCCTAATAAACAGCCTCAACTATCAGATTTACGGGAATCTGGCGCAATTGAACAAGACGCAGACATTGTTGCCTTTCTATTTAGGGATGACTATTATGACGATGAAAATGACTACGCAGATGAAACAGTTGAATCAAGCCTATCCATAAAAAAACATCGGAACGGTCCACCAGGTTCAATAGTACTTCACTACTGCAAAAGCCAGATGCGTTTTGAAAGTGTTAGTTAGCAAACATTCTCTCACGGGATGAAGTTCAATGCAAAATCCACCTACAGAACCAGATTCCTCAAGTGGACTAACGTACATCGTGAAGAATCGGCTGCACAACACAATAACAGGAATCGGTGATGCATCACGTCTAATTGCAGAAACTATTATCCAAATCTTTAGACCGCCTTGGCAATTTGACCTGCTATTGAAACAGTTGCTCCTGATAGGATATAACTCCCTATCAGTCGTCTTAGTGTCAGGATTCTTCACAGGTATGGTGTTAGGCGTTCAAGGATACATCCAATTAAAACCGTATGCTGTTGAAGGTTCTGTCGCTCAATTTGTTAGTGTCTCCGTTGTTACGGAACTGGGACCGATGATTACCGCTTTTGTTCTCTCTGGTCGAATCGGTGCATCCATTACAGCAGAACTTTCAACGATGAAAGTTACTGAGCAAATTGATGCACTTGAAGTCATGGGAACAAATCCTGTTAAATACTTAGTCGTTCCCCGATTTCTCGCCTGTTCTCTCATGCTCCCAACCCTAACAATCTTTTCTACGTTCGCTGGTATTTTTGGCGGATACGTTGCAGTCGTTACGCTATTTGACTTCAATGGAGACTTCTTCATCCTACAAGTTCAAAACCACATGGTTATTAGATACGTAATTATTAGTCTCATAAAGGCGACGACATTCGGGATGGCGATCGCTTCAGTCGGATGCTATAAAGGGTTCAGTATTTCCAGCGCAGGTGGGGCAGAAGGTGTGGGAACTGCAACAACAGGTTCAGCTGTTACATCACTTATCTCAATATTGGTATTGGATTTTGTTCTCGGAGCAACACTTAAATAGAGTAAGACTCTGGACTAATATAGATTATGATTTCAATCAAAGATGTTAGAAAAGCATTCGGACAAAAGAAAGTTCTAAACGGTTTAGACCTTGATATCCCTCAAGGGGAAACACTTGTCATCATGGGGAGAAGTGGCTGCGGAAAAAGCGTACTACTAAAAATAATCGCTGGGCTACTCCCTGTAGATTCAGGGGAGGTATGGATAAACGGTACGGAGATTTCTCACCTTAGTAAGAACGACCTAAATCAGATACGCAGAAAAATCGGCATGCTTTTTCAGTCAGCAGCACTGTTTGACTCCATGTCGGTCGCTGAAAATGTTGCTTTTATGCTGGATCAACATACGAATATGAGTAAACAGGAGATGCGGAAAATCGTAGATGAAAAATTGGAATTAGTGGATTTAGATGGTGTTCAGGAATTGCGTCCTGCAGAACTCAGTGGCGGAATGCGAAAACGGGTGGGACTCGCACGGGCACTGGCATTCAACCCAAACATCATTTTATATGATGAACCCACAACCGGACTTGACCCCGTAACATGCACAGAAATAAACGAACTCATAAGAGAACTTCACGAAAAATTAGAGGTCACCTCTATAGTCGTTACACATGATATGCATAGTGCCTTTAGTGTCGCAACACTCATGGTGATGCTTGACGCAGGGAAACAAGTTGCTTATGGCACACCAGATGCACTGATTAATGATGAAAATCCAACATTACAACAATTTATCCTCTTTGGCGCACCTGATCAGATCCTAAATATAGACAATCCCACATTAAAAGAATTTACTGGAAGGAACGAAAAATGAAGTTTTGGAACACTTCTGCAAAAGTAGGACTGATGGTCATAGTCGCTATTATTCTACTGGCAATTCTACTCATCAATTCAAGTAATTGGCCTTGGTCAGGACGTGGTGACGATTTGATTTTCAAGTTTCGGAATGTTAATGGACTCTATGTCGGATCAGGAGTTTACCTCTCCGGGGTTAATATTGGGCGGGTGACGAACATTGAACTGAAACCAGAAAATGATTCCGTTCAAATTCGGGCAAGTGTAGAGAACGCATACAAATGGTTAAGGAAAGGATGTGACGCACGGATATCCATGAGCGGTTTTGTCGGTGAAACATACATCGCACTTAACAATGGAGATATTAAAAACCCACCCCTTCAACCCTCCGACCTACCAATCATCGGGATTGACCCTGTTAATCCTTTGGAATTACTTGAACAGACCAGTGCTGGGTTAAGTAAAGCGATTGATCTAACATCCTCAGCAAATGAAATATTGCAATCAAGCCAGCAAGAACTCCAACAAGTCGCAAAAGAAACGCGATCGTTAGTTGCATTGACGAGTCGAACGCTTGAAAAATTCAACGAAAATATGGACAAAACCGTCAACACTTTTATGAAACTCACATCAGATTACGATACACGCTTTGAGAAAACTCTTACAAATGTCAACGAATTGTTAATCCAAATTGGAAATGAAACGTCTATACTCAGTACTCAGCTTAACGACATTGGACGTAGTTTGATGAAATCGATTGATCAAAACTCACCAAAAGTCAACACTATATTAACTGACATTCAACAGAGCGCATCAGATTTTCGTAAGTTCTCAACCGAATTCCAAAATGCGACTAACGCAATTACTTCAGAAGCATCAGAATTTATCTCAAAAAGTGGGAGTTTCATAGACAAGAGCAGTTCCGAAATCACTCCCGTGTTAGAGAAACTCCAGACTGCAGCTACAACGTTTATTAGTTTAGAAAAGAACATCACACAATTACTGAACACTATACAGCACGGTGAAGGAACAGTCGCACAACTTCTCAATAACCCTGAACCATTTACTGAAGTAAAAGAAACCTTAAATAGCATGAGTGAAATGTTTACAGGTTTGAAAGAGATATATGAACAGACAGACAGACAACTAAAAGGATTTAAATTCCCAGGTTTTGCAAGTGATATTGAACTGCGATATCTGAGCCTTGAGGAAAATCTACATACAGAATTAGGTTTTTTAGTTATCCCACAATCAAAAAGTCGATACCGCCTAGGCGTTGGTATCCGCGACGAAATAACTGGATTTGAACTTCAATATGGATATAACTTTACTGACTATCTTAGAGGTAGATTCGGTTTTATCCGTTCAAAAGTTGGAGCAGGTTTTGACCTTTCGCTCTGGAAACGACGGATAGGTTTAGGGATAGAGAGTTTCGGTTTGACAAGTGATAGACCAGAATTTAACGCTGAATTTAGTTTGCGTTTTTACAAAGGCGCACATATATTACTCGGTGTGGAAGATTTGGCACATCAGAACAGACGTTGGACTACCGGTGTTAAATTTATTACAACCGATTGGTAAATGAACATTCATCTATACGCATCTGTCTTTAAAAACAACACGATAGATTATGGCAAGAACAAAGAACAAATTTGTCTGTCAAGAATGCGGGTATACAACACCAAGAGAACTTGGTAAATGCCCTGGATGTCAAGCTTGGAGTAGTTTTGCAGAAGAAACAGAAATAATCTCAACATCACCCCGACAAAAAGGAATCGGTCAACTGGCGAACAAGCCAGAACTTATTTCTAATGTTAAAGTTGAAGATGTAGAACGACATCTTACTGGAATGCCAGAATTTGATAGAGTGCTTGGAGGGGGAATCGTACCAGGTTCGGTCATTCTGATCGGTGGAGACCCAGGAATTGGTAAATCAACGCTTCTATTACAAGCAAGCACGGCATTAAGTCAAAAATACGGAACTGTACTATATGTAACAGGTGAAGAATCAGTAAATCAAACAAAGATTCGCTCAAACAGACTGGGGATGACTTCCGATACGCTTTATGTGTTGTGTGAAAATAACTTAGAACTGATCGAAAAGCATATTGATGAACTTCAACCGCAAGCAGTTGTGATAGACTCTATACAGGCAGTGTATTTGACAGAAATTCAATCAGCACCTGGGAGTATTACCCAGATACGTGAATGTGCAGCACATCTATTAATTACTGCCAAAAATAGAAACATCACAATGTTCTTTGTCGGACATGTAACAAAAGAAGGAACTTTAGCTGGTCCCAGAGTTTTGGAACATATCGTAGATACTGTACTCTATTTTGAAGGGGAACGTCATCATATATACCGAGTGCTACGGGCAGTTAAAAACCGTTTCGGATCAACAAATGAACTCGGTATCTTTGAGATGCAGAACAAGGGACTTGTAGATGTAAAGAACCCTTCACAGTTATTCCTAAGTGATAGAGAGGAGGAAATATCAGGTTCCGTTATCGTTGCAAGTATGGAGGGAACACGACCGCTCTTATTAGAGGTACAAGCGTTGGTTGTATCCACACACTACGGTACGCCACGGAACACTGCAACGGGTATTGATCGCAATCGGGTTGCGTTGCTAATTGCGGTTCTGAACAAACGAATCGGATTGGATATCGGGGATTCAGATGTCTTCGTCAACATTACTGGTGGATTACGTGTTGATGAACCCGGGATTGATCATGGGGTGTTGTTGGCGATTATTTCAAACTACCGGAATATTCAGATAGACTCACACACGGTTGTTATCGGTGAAGTCGGTCTGGGTGGCGAAATTCGACCTGTCCCACATGTTGCTTCACGGATTCGGGAAGCTGCTAAATTGGGATTTACACGGGTCATATTCCCCGCACATCATGAGAAAGAACTACAGATCAATGACGCCATTGAACGCATCGGAGTGAAGAATATCTATGACAGTCTAAGTGTGTTATTTTAGCTGAAACAAATATAAGTAGAAATTGCATCTTCTGCCTTACTTTGCTAAACAAACCGTATAATGCGTTAAACGCCAAAATAGGTGCGGAGAAAAGAACTATGCAAATTTGGGTTATTCGTCTCTTTTTCATGTTCACGAGTGCTGTCATAAGTTATATTATAACGCTTAAAATCCCTTATGCACTCATAGCATTTGCCATCGCTTGTGTCCTCGTGGCTGGGGAGATTACACTCCAACTACCAAGCACAAGAAGAATTGTTGCCAGTGCTGTAGGGCTGGCAGTCGGTGTACTCATCGCTCTCGGATCGCTACAACTCTTTAATCAAGCAGAATCAATTATAAATAAGAGCACCACACTAAAGACAGCAATCATCCTCGGAATCGGTTACATAGGATTAGTCAGTGGTTACTACTTATCAGATTGTCTATCTACTACAAAATTGATGAGTTCAAACCGTTATAGTCAAACAGGAGCAACAATTACCTCAAATGATTCGAACGGTTTTAAACTTTTAGATACGAGTGTAATTATTGATGGACGTATTCTGGAAGTTTGTGGGACACAATTTATTGATGGAACACTGTTAATTCCAAGGTTCGTCTTAAATGAACTGCAAAATATCGCGGATTCAACCGAATTGATTCGGAGAAATAAGGGACGGCGCGGCTTTGATATATTACGTTCGCTACAGAATAGCCCATCAATTGCTGTTGAAATCATTGAGGAGGACGCAACACACCTAAAAGAAGTTGATGCTAAAATCGTACATCTTGCTCGTAAGTATCACGCAAAAATCATTACAAACGACCTAAACCTAAACAAAGTTGCAGAATTACAGGGTGTCACCGTACTAAATATAAATGAATTAGCAAACGCTATACGGCCAATTGTTGTTGCTGGGGAAATAATTCAGATCCATCTACAAAAAGTGGGTAAGGAAGCAAATCAAGGAGTCGGTTACCTTGACGATGGAACGATGGTTATCGTTGAAGATGGAAAATCACATATCGGACAAACACTTGATGTCGTGGTAACACAGATGTTGCGAACAAGTACAGGACAAATGATTTTCGCAAGAAATGTTGATGAATCTTTTCATGAGAGTGAACTGTGATGAGATGGTCGCTGATGAACAGCAAAACTGTTGTCCTAATACCCTCCGCAGGACAAGGAAAACGCATGGGGAATGCCGTAAAGAAACCGTATTTAGTGTTAGCTGACAAACCTGTTCTCTCTCATACGATAGAACGTTTTGAACACAACACGGCTGTTAACGATATTTTCTTGATTGTACATAAATCTGATTTTGAGGCATGTAAAAACAGTGTCATTGAACCTTATAAATATAAAAAAGTTCGCGGATTGATACCAGGAGGTGAAACCCGACAAGAGTCTGTTTTCAACGGAATATCTGCACTTGCAGACGATGTTGATTATGTCATTATCCATGACGGTGTACGACCCTTCATCAATGACGAGATTATTGCAAAATGTCTTGAATCGGCTGCTGAATGGGGGGCAGCTGTCGCAGCTGTACCGGTTAAAGAGACTATAAAGATCGGTAATGAAGACCTTTTCATTGTCCAAACACCTAATAGAAAACTATTGTGGCGTGTCCAAACACCCCAAGTCTTTCGGAAACCCCTGATTGAAGCAGCACACAAAAATGCAATTCAGGAAAGGAACGGTGCACCTGATGACGCTACATTGGTTGAGAGACTCGGCTCTCCTGTAAAATTGGTCATGGGAAGCTACAAAAATATAAAAATAACAACGCCAGAAGATATGCAGTTGGCAGAAACTATAATTAATAATGAAAAACTGATAAAAACCGAGAATCGAGTATTAGATGCGAATAGGAATAGGCTACGACGTTCATCAACTGACTCAGAATAGGAAACTTATTTTAGGTGGTGTAGAAATCCCTTATCACTTAGGGTTGATGGGACATTCAGATGCAGACGTATTGACACACGCTATCTGTGATGCTATATTAGGGGCAGCTGCATTAGGGGATATAGGTACACATTTTCCAGATACGGACGAAGTTTACGCTGGCATGGACAGTCAAGTTTTTCTCCGTGACATTGCCATAAAGATCAAAGAACAACATTTCATTATACAGAATATTGATAGTACAGTGATTGCAGAACGACCAAGATTAGCACCTTATGTGATGCAGATGCGGCGTAAAATCTCAGTATCTTTAGATATATCAGAGGAACAAGTTAGTGTTAAAGCTACAACCGCAGAGGGGTTAGGAATAGTGGGGAATGAAAAAGCAATAGTCGCACAAGCCATCGCTTGTCTTACGAAAGGTTAATGTAAATAGAAGTCGGTAAGTTCGGTTAGGAAACCGAACCTACAAGCACTGGTAGGACAGGAGATTGACACTAAAACGATCAAAAAAGGAATCATGAATGGGATTAAGGATATATAACTCCCTTAGTAGAGAACTTGAAGAATTTACACCGCTTGTAGATGGACATGTATCCATTTACAGTTGCGGTCCAACAGTCTATGATTATATCCATATAGGCAATGCACGCACAGCACTTGTCACGGATATAATACGAAGATACCTTGAATACAAAGGTTATACCGTTAAGTTAGTGCAGAATATTACCGATGTGGATGATAAAATAATCGCTCGTGCAAATGCATGTGGCACCAGTTCAAGTCAGTTGGCACAGGAAAATAGCGAAGCGTTTTTTGAGGACACACAAAGACTCGGTATTCAACCAGCAGATGTCCATCCAAAAGCAACAGAGCACATTCCAGAGATGATAGAACTGATACAAACTCTTATTCAGAAAGACGCAGCGTACATCGTTGACGGTAGTGTCTATTTTCGGGTGAACGCCTTTAAGGAATACGGTAAACTTTCAAGACGAAAACCTGAGGATCTGTTAGCAGGCGCACGCGTTGAAGTGGATGAACGTAAGGAGGACCCACGAGATTTTGATCTGTGGAAAGCTGCGAAACCCGATGAACCCTATTGGGAAAGCCCATGGGGGAACGGTAGACCCGGATGGCATATTGAATGCTCTTCAATGGCGATGAAACACCTTGGTGAAACGATCGACATACATATCGGGGGTGAAGACCTATTGTTTCCACACCACGAAAACGAGATCGCGCAAAGTGAATTAGCTACCGGTTGCACCTTCGCCAGATACTGGATGCATATTGCATTTTTGAAAATAGGCGGTTCCCGGATGGGAAAATCTGAAAGAAACTTCATCTTCCTACGAGATGCTTTAGATAAACATCCCGCTGAAGTTATCAGACATTTCTTAATATCAGCACATTATAGACACCCCCTAGATTACGCTGCGGATAGTTTGCGTACCTCTGAATCAGCAATAAAACGTCTAAACAACTGTTTGCAAGCCTTGAAGAAATTTGACGAAACCACAGATCACGCTCAACATCAGAAATCTTCTGATGAAAATAAAAATTTAATGACTGCAATACAAACAATGCAAACGCACTTTGCTGAAGCAATGGACACCGACTTTAATACTGCACAAGCAATAGGTACAATATTCACCCTTATTACACAGGTTAATAAATCCCTGACTGATCCTGCAAAAATCTCAATAGAAACTTTCAAAAAAGCATATTCCGTAATCAGCGAGACATCTCAAGTCCTCGGTATCTATTCAATGGATGAAAAGAATGTTGAAGATACGTTCGAATATCTCAATCCGCTACTTGAGCTTCTGTTAGAGATACGACAGGATGCTCGCAATAAGAAAGATTGGGATACATCCGATAGAATTCGTGATAGACTAAAACAGATCAATATAGAAATACAGGATTCCCACGAGGGTTCAACGTGGAAGTTCCTGTAGAGATTTACCGTATAAAGATACTTCAAAAAATGAACGTCAGACATAATCATTACCAACAAATTTGTGCAATTGGTAGACTGTCAATAAAGTAGTAGGCGCACTCATGAAGTCTAAATAATTAAACGGGTAATTTATTGCCATTAATCGCAAACTAACTTAATAGTAGTATGCACACCCCGTGTGCTGTCCACAAAATCATAGGAGTATACAAAATGCTATTCAGGATAACTATTTCCTTTACATTAATTTGTTTCTCAACTATTATAATCGGATGTAGCACGATGTTTTTGCAGCAAGAATTGAGTGAGAACTATTCGCTGCTTGATGGAACATTGGCGACAAGTCCACAGATGATTGATGGGAACATCAACACAATCGGCGAAACCACATTTCCAAGTGGAACTGATGCTACTTTCGGAGCAAATCCAGCTTCAGAAGTCATCATTACACTTCCAGAAAAAAAACTGATTCGTAAAGTTGTCGTTCACACGGATAATCTCAAAACGTTTGACATCTTTGTAGATCAAGGTGGAGCTATTAATGATACAGACTGGAAATTGATTAAGGAAGTGAAAAGTGTCAAGAGCAGTCCTGTTGAGATTCCTGTCCTTTCTTCGATTCCAACAAACCGTATTCGTCTAAGGGTCTTATCAACAACAGACGATGCGAATCTTAAACGAACACAACGGGCTCGTAGTGGTGGTTTCCGATCAGTCGGTCAAAATCGCCGCGCAGTTGGAAAAATTAGAGAAATTGAACTCTTCGGATACAAAACTGCAGAGAAAACAGAGATTGATACAGCGGCAGAAACTCGCGAAAAAGAACTTGATGACTTATTAGACACAGAATAATAGAACTTTAGAAAACTGAACTATGCTGCTAACAATTTTACCATCTGTTAGAAATGAAACAGAGAACGGAACATCCTAACAGAATGTGACAGAATACGCTTTTGGTATTCTGCATTAATAAAGCGACATTTTCAATGGGAAATGGTATAATAAAAGGAGGTAATACATGCGAATGAGATTATTGGTTCTTGTCTACTGTTGTATATTGAGTCTGTCGGGATGCATCCTTGCATCAAATCCATCACTAAATTGGAGTGAGAACATTGCACTGATGGCATCAAGTTCCGACTCAAGAATTAATGATGATAATATGTATACACAAGGTGAAACCTCCACAATACGCGAAGATGTAAGGGATTTCGCTTCACAACAGGAATCAGATAATTTCACAGAGGCACTATTAAGTTGGAATGTAACACAAACTATTCAACAAGTTGTCATAAAAGCGAAAGAAGGACAATTGGAATTCTTTGAAATACAGTATATGAATGATGAAGGTGAGTGGACGACAATTAAAGAAGTACGCGACAACATGCGTCCTATTTACAAATATACCCTCGGCAAACCTATTATGACAAAGAAATTCCGATTAAAAGTCCCACGAAGATGGGATTCACGACACGTCGGTGGGCAAAGCCGTTCAAGACGCAGTGATACCGGGGCACCAGCAATGGTAGAATTCCGGAAGATCCAAGAAATTCAACTATTCTACGCGCTTCCTACACTAACTGAAAATGAATCTACAATGCAATAGATTATCATACAGGAGCAGAGTCTATAGTTCATGGTATCAAAGCAAACAACAGACCTTATCCATGTCAACCTCATACAAGGGATTGGACAGAAAACCGTACTTTTCTTGATGGAGATATTTGGCAGTGCAGAGAAAATACTAAATGCTTCACCGCAGGAATTAGAGGATATAGATGGACTCTCTCCAAGGGCACGCAATTCTCTCACTCAAAAAAAACTCGGGTGTCCATTAGAGCATGAACTTGAGTTGATAGATGAATTTGGATGCCATGTCATTACCTACTATGATGAGGGTTATCCATCACTTTTGAAACAAATTGATACGCCACCACTGCTGTTATATGTAAGAGGTGAGCTTAAACCAGAAGATGCAGTGAATATTGCTCTTGTCGGATCACGACAAGCAAAGGATTATGGACGACAGGTTAGCTATCAACTGAGTTTCCAACTGGCAAAACTCGGGTTGACAATTACAAGTGGGTTCGCAAAAGGGATAGATACCTGTGCACACCGTGGCGCACTTGATGCTAACGGGAGGACAATCGCTGTTATGGGAAACGGACTCAGTATAGTCTATCCTGCTGGGAACAGCAATTTGGTAGAACGGATCATAGAGTCTGGGGCGTTAATCTCAGAATTCCCTATGGGAATGAAACCCAGAGCAGAAAACTTCCCAATACGGAATCGGATCATTAGCGGTTTAACATTTGGAACCGTGGTGGTAGAAGCATCAAACCGAAGTGGGGCACTCATAACCGCACGACTTGCAAGTGAACAAGGGAGAGAGGTGTTCGCTGTACCTGGTCAAATATTCTCAGAACTATCAACTGGAACGCATAAATTGATTGATGCCGGGGCAAAACTTATTAACAAGGTTGATGACCTGTTAGAAGCTTTACCACAGCATTACCGAAATCAGATTACAACTCCCACGTCAGGTACAGGTTCAGATGCCGACACGACTATACAACAACAAACTCCTGATAATAAACGTATGCCGCAACAGAAAGACCCTGTTACTGCAGACATCAATACCTCAGTCAATAAAAAAGTTGATGCTAACATCCCATTGCCAGATTTAACAGCAGATGAGAAAGTAGTTTTCAATGCGATTGAGATTCCTGCTTCACATATAGATTCTATTGTCCGCTCAACTGAACTACCGATAAACCAAGTTTCAAGTGTGCTGCTGATGTTAGAACTTAAAGGTATTATTGAGCAATTGCCAGGTAAGATGTTCTCAAAAGTTGTCTAAGGGAGGTAATAAATGAATTCATCAGAATTAGATTTTGAAAGACCTTTTATTGAATTAGAACGCCACTTAATTGAGTTGGATGCTTTCACCGAGGCACATCCTGAATTAGACCTTTCAGATGGTATATCTGCGCTTAAACAGAATGCCAACACACTGGCAAAACAGACATTCCAAAAACTCAACAGGTGGGATAAAGTGCGTTTAGCACGGCACCCGCAACGCCCCCAAGCATCCCTATATATTGAGACACTGCTTGAGGAACCTGTAGAACTTCGTAGTGATAAGTTGTATGGTGATGATCGCGCCCTTATCGGCGGCTTTGCATGGTTTGAAGAACAACCTATTGTTTATCTGGCACAACAGAAAGGGACAAACCTTGAAGAACGCAGAGAGATGAACTTCGGATATACTCACCCTGAAGGTTACCGAAAGGCAAGACGGTTGATGCAGTTAGCAAACAAATATAAAAAGCCTTTAATATGCTTTGTAGACACACCAGGTGCACATTTCGATCTACGGTCTGAGGAATACGGACAAGCAGCAGCTATAGCTGACAATCTTGCTGAGATGATGCAGATGTGTGTTCCGATTCTTGTCGTTATCATCGGCGAAGGTGGTAGTGGTGGAGCATTAGCCATCGCAGTCGGCAATCGTGTCTTGATGATGGAATATGCTATCTACTGCGTCGCTCCGCCAGAAGCATGTAGCGGTATCGTATGGAAAGATAAAGGTGAACATGCACCTGAAGCAACCGAAGGATATAAACCAACTGCACCTGACCTGCTTAAATTGAACATAATAGATCAAGTGATTCGTGAACCTATCGGGGGGGCACATAGAGACCCAGATGTTGCTGTCCGTAACGTCAAACGTACAATGAAGAAGCATCTCACAGAATTGTTACAGATGTCTGAAAAACAACTGATTCAACAACGATATGAACGGTATAGAAACCTCGGACTGTATGGGGAAGATGAGGATTAAACCGAAAATAAATGAAAATACGTACTATTACCACAGGTATTCCGTTCCCACTATCCCCCTATCAACTTCAGAGAGCCGTAAAATTCAATACAGCCTGTCAAACACGCATTGAAGAGAACGGTTATGAGGTCCAAACGACACGGCTCAGCTGCCAAATCTGGGATGAGTATCGAGACATAGATACCATCCTTACATTAGAGGCTCAAGCAAAAGAAGCAGGAATTAAGTTTCTGAGTTTAGGCACAATTCCACCAGAGAAACGTTGCACACAAACGCATCTTGATCATGTTGCAGATGTAATAGTCAAAAGCGACATCCTCTACGCTACCGCCACCCTGACGACACCATCAGGACACGTCATACAGCACATCATGGACAAAACAGCGGAGATCATGCAAGAGATAGCACATAGGACTGAAGCAGGTTTCGGTAACCTTCGTTTTGCTGCACTGATGGGTTGTCCTCCGAATACACCGTTCTTCCCTGCAGCGTATTGGCAAGACACACGGACGAATTTCAGCATCGGATGGCAAGCGATCGACCTTGTGCAAGATGCCTTTTCAAATTCACCAAATATAGAAACCGCCCTACAGAACATGAAATCCATTATGGAAGCAGAAGGACAGAAAATCATCACAATTGCAGAAACTATGGCAAAGGAGTGGGGAATAAAGTTTATCGGTCTTGACGTATCACTTGCACCGATGGGTGATGACAGCATCGCTTATGCTATGGAACACCAACTCCCCGGTTGTTTTGGGGAAAGCGGAACACTGACACTCGCGGCAGGCATAACAAAGACGCTCAAATCCTTATCACTGCCACTATGTGGATATTCAGGATTGATGCTCCCGGTTCTTGAAGATGTCGGATTGGGAAAACGTAGTGAAGAGTGTTATTTCAATTTAGATAGTCTATTACTCTATTCCACCATCTGTGGAACAGGCCTGGACACAATTCCCATTCCAGGTGACGTAACCGCAACACAGATTGCCGCTATCCTATCTGATGTTGCCACCCTCTCCATGCGTCTCAATAAACCTTTATCTGTCCGACTATTTCCCGTCCCCGGTCTTAAGGCAGGAGATATGACACAGTTTGAGTCACCCTATCTGACAAATACCGCTGTGATGCAGATTTAATCCTTTTGTCAATCAGATTCTGGTATCGGTTGGACATCACGGTATACGGGATCCATCTTTCCTGGATAAGTCTTACCTCGGATCCACATAACAGGACGTTGATTCCTTACTGGCACTTTGGGTTTGCGTTCAGCCTTTGCACTGATATAGTGTGCCACATTACAACGACGAAAACGGAGACTATGGTTATCGGTACTCTTATGGAGCAGTTGGTTGTTGAAAAAAACGACTGCACCTTGAGGTGCTTCAACTGCAACACCGTCTTCATCCTTTGCGTCTCGTGCCAATTTGAATTCTGCTTGCTGGGATCCTTCAACGTCCACATGTTCGTAGATACCATGCTTGTGACTACCTGGGATAACATATAGACACCCATTTTCACGGTCTGCGTCATCAATGGCAGTCCAAGTTCCAACAGTCATATCGGTCTTATACTGATGATTAAAATACCACTTATCTTGATGCCATGGAAATCCTAATCCTATCTTTGGTGATTTCCAGATATACAGATTGTTGAGACCGAGCAGGTCAGGGCCCAAGAGGTCAACGATTGGGTCTGTCAGTCGTGGGTCACGGACACGGGAGAGGAATTCTGGACAGTAACAACTCACATGATGAATTTTGTGCATCGCATGGATACCAGTCGCTTCCGCTTCTCCATCGCGTACTAATGCGTTTTGGTTTATATTCGCTTCAGGAAAAGGTAGTTTTCCGACAGCGATATCATCAGCGATATGTCGTAGGAGGTCGTTTTCCTCTTTTGTGAATACGTCGTATCGGACGAAGTATCCATTTTCTTCCCAAGATGTTTTTTCATCAGATGTCATTGCAAATTCTCTATGAGTCGTTGTTGCAGTGGTATCCATACATGCTCCTATTAGATAGTCCATTCTAATTCTTCGACTAAAGGTCGGGATTCAGAAATCGCTCCTACCGAAGGACTACTGTTGGTAGGAGGGAACTCCGATTCCCGACTATTACTTATACCTATAAGTTTAGTCTGAACCCGCAACTATTCTTCAGGTATAGGTAATACGTCCCGATGTACCGGTTCCATTTTTTCTGAGTGTGTATCTCCCCGAACCCACATGACAGGGCGAGGATACTTTACGGTTTCCACCCGTTGTGAATCTGCACTAATATAGTGTGCGACACTACATCTGCGAAATCTACCACTTCGGTTATCCGTACTCTTATGTAGCAGTTGATTGTTGAAAAAGACCACACTACCAGCGGGAACTTCAACTGGGACACCATCCTCATCCCTTGCGCCGACAGCAACTTTAAACTCATTCTGTTGTGATCCTTCAAGGTTCACATGCTCATGGACCTCTTTCTTGTGGCTACCAGGGATCACATATAAGCATCCGTTTTGTTCATCCGCGTCATCAATAGCAGACCAAGTGCCAACGGTTTTTTCTGTTACATACTGATTGTTAAAATACCACTTGTCTTGATGCCACGGAAAGCCTAAACCTATCTTGGGGGGTTTCCAGATATAAAGATTGTTAAGTCCGAGGATATTTGGACCGATTAAATCAACGACAGGGTCTGTTAAACGCGGATCGCGTGTGCGTGAAAGGAATTCAGGAGAATGTTTGTTTATATGATGAATGCAATGCATACCAGTGACACCTGATGCTTCTATTTTCCCATCTCTGACCAATGCATTCTGGTGTATGCTTTTTGTAGGGAAAGGCAGTTTTCCAATCGCGATGTCGTCAGCGATTTGAGCCAAAGAATCGTTTTCTGCTTTCGTGAAAACATCGTAACGGATAAAGTAACCCTTCTCTTCCCAAGAGGATACTTCATCAGATGTCAGTCCATACTTCCCTCTTTCAACCATTGTATCCATATTCATCCCCTCTTCCATTCTTCCATCCTTCCATTCTTCCATCCTTCCACATCTAATCGTCTTCTATAATAGGTATAATGTCATGTTGAACTTCATTCTCCATACCGGGATAGGTTTTACCGCGTATCCACATAGGAGGTCGTTTAACATTAGCTGCATTAGGTCGTGTCCATTCAGTATTCGCTTTGATATAATGAGCGACGTTACACCTACGAAACCTTTCACTATGATTATCAGTACTTTTGTGTAGTACTTGGCTATTGAACCAGATGACTGAACCAGCAGAAACTTCTACAGGAACACCGTCTTCATCACGAACGCCTTGTGCTTGTCTAAATTCTCCTTGTTGGTAACCCTCAAGTTTCTCATGATCACGCACCCCCCCTTTGTGACTTCCGGGGACTACATATAGACAACCGTTTTCTATATCTGCGTCATCAATTGCACTCCAAGTTGCAACAGTTGTCCCAGTTTTATATTGATGGTTAAAGTACCATTTATCCTGATGCCACGGAAAACCTAAACCTAACTTCGGAGGTTTCCAGATGTATAGATTGTTAAGTCCGAGTAAGTCTGGTCCAAGAATATCAACGACTGGGTCTGTGAGTCGTGGGTCACGCGTGCGGTCAAGGAATTCTTGGCAGTTGCAGCTCACATATTGAATATTGTGCATTGCATGGATGCCTTCTGCCTCCACTTTACCCTCTAAGACTAAAGCGTTTTGGAAGATGTGATATTCGGGAAAGGTACGTTTTCTATTGACGATGTCATCAGCAATTTGTGCGATCTCTGCGTTTTCAGCTTTAGTGAAAACGTTGTGTCGGACGAAGTAACCGTTTTCGTTCCACTGAATCAGCTCATCATCAGTTAGTTTGAACTTGCGTTTCTCTGCTGTTGTATTTGTTTCCACTCATGCTCCTTACCGGTATTGAAAATTTCCCAACAAAAACATTGTTAGTTGTCTCACCTTGTTGCCAATTAACAGGTAGGTGTGTGTCCTTGTAACGGTAGACTTCAGATTTTCCGACTATTGGGTTTTGGACTTCTATCAGCGGTTCATACCAAATCTGGTGTGGTTGCGTGCAATGTTCACATGGAAAGCGATTAACAGAGAGCTGCAAAACCTTTCCAACAGAAACATCATATTTCGTTCCATCTTTTGTATAATCAATGTGTGCTATTTGTGTGGTGACAACTGTACCAAGCACGTCTATCTGCTTTTTAGACAGCATATCACGGATTGCTGCATGTTGTTCTGGTGTAGCTTGACTATCAACATATACAGCACTTCTACGCGTCTTTGTATCAATAGCTAAATTGTCCTTTGCACTGACGACAGCAACAACGGTTAGTCCATCTAATTGAACATCATTCCAAACACCTTTACTGATGTACCATATAAGTGTTGCTTCTTTGCCCCCTTCTACATATTCTGATCCGTAATGACATGCACCTACATAAACACTTGCAGACCGTGCCTCTATATACTCACCTTGTATTGTCGGTATTTGTGTTGAAAACACAGAACCTGAAATCAGTATTACTGCCAATGTCGTAAAAATCAAAACCTGTTTCATTTTATTGCTCCTTTATTTCTCGGTTTAAAATTTCCTAAAGAATGTATTACGTCTCGTTCAATGTGTTTATTATACCAAATATACCCTTAATATATCAAGAAAATATTATCTACTATAGTTACTTGAACAAATCCCATCTTTCAGATATAATTGCCCTTAGTAAATTGCGTAGAATGCACATAATTGGAGGAAAAGAATTGATAAGTGAAGCAATACAGAACGTAATCGATGGTCGTGATCTTACCGAAACTGAGATGATAGCAACTATGAACGAAATTATGGAGGGGAAAACTACTGATGCTCAAATTGCTTGTTTCTTGACAGCACTACGGCTCAAAGGAGAAACAATAGATGAGATAACTGGGGCAGCACGCGTGATGCGCGAAAAAGCAACACCCATACCAACTTTACAACCTTTTCTCGTTGATACATGTAGCACGGGCGGTACAGGTCTGCACTCGTTTAATATATCTACAACATCCGCATTCGTCGTTGCAGGTGCAGGAATTCCCGTTGCTAAACACGGAAACAGAGGGGTTACACGTCTCAGTGGCAGCGCAAATGTTCTGATGGCTTTAGGTGTCAATATAGAAATTACACCGGAACAGGTTGGAGCGTGTATTGATAAGATAGGGATCGGTTTTCTGTTTGCCCCTATGTTGCATAGTGCAATGAAATATGCAATCGGACCCCGTAGAGAAATCGGTATCCGAACGATTTTCAATGCGATTGGACCATTGACCAATCCCGCAGGCGCGCAAGCACAGGTCTTGGGTGTCTATTCAGAAGAACTGACTGAAGTGCACGCAAATGTACTCAAGAATCTTGGCACTAAACATGCGTTCGTCGTTCACGGGAACGATGGTTTAGATGAAATCACAACGACAACAAAAACGCGGGTTGCTGAACTTGCTCATGGCGAAGTGAAAACCTACACTCTTGATCCGACAACACTCGGCATTTCAAAGGCAGAATCAAAGTCGCTACTGGGTGGAACACCTGAAGAAAATGCTGAGATAACCATAGATATCCTTAAAGGGAAAAAAGGACCAAAGCGAGATATAGTCCTACTGAATGCAGCTGCGGCAATCCTTGCTGGCGGTAAGGCAGACAACTTTGAAAAAGGTCTAGAAATTGCTGCAAATTCTATAGATGCTGGTAATGCTATGGAAAAACTTGAAGGACTAAAATCGGTATCCAATCAATGATATTAGACACAATTGTTGCACATAAACGGACAGAACTATCGGTTGAACATGATCAAGTACCACTCTCCGAACTAAAATCAAAACTAACAGATGCTCCACCAACACAGGACTTTTTTGGTGCCATCACAAAATCGGATACGACGAATCTGATTGCCGAAGTTAAGAAAAAATCTCCCAGTAAAGGTATTATTAGAGCAGACTTTGACCCCTTACAAATTGCATATACATACCAAGAAAACAGTGCTGCAGCCATATCCGTGCTAACGGATAGACAATTCTTTGATGGCAATCTAAGTTACCTATCCTCAATACGTGAAGCAGTAAATCTTCCCTTGCTCAGAAAAGACTTCACAATAGATCCCTACCATATCTTTCAGGCACGCGCCGCTGGGGCAGATGCTGTCCTGCTGATAGTTGCTGTGCTAACGCCTGACGAACTCAAGGAATACATAGAGATATCATGTTCACTTTCATTGGCGTCACTTGTTGAAGTACATACAGAGGCAGAATTGGAGATTGCGCTTGATGCTGATGCCGAAATCATTGGAATCAACAATAGAGATTTGCGTACATTCAGGACAACCCTTGATACAACTTTCAAGCTACTTGAGCTAATTCCTGAGGGCAAAGCCGTTGTGAGCGAAAGCGGTATCTATACGCGTGATGATGTCGCTGCTTTACGAGCAGTGGGTGTAAATGCTATTCTGGTAGGGGAATCGTTGATGCGGAGTCAGGATATAGGAGAAAAAGTTCGGGAATTGATAGGATAGAATACATTGTTCTTTCTGCTACAGAGTGATAATTTCTATGCCATGGCGTTTTAGGAGCGCAGCGGTGACCCCATCGCCAGAGATTAGGGTTCCTGAAAAAGTACCATCATATATCTCGCCACAGCCACAGGAAGGACTCTTTGCTTTCAGGATGACACATTTTACACCTTGTGCTTGTACCAATGCCAATGCTTGTTGAGCCCCATTTAAAAATTCTGCTGACTTATCTTGACCGTCTGCTGTTAGAACTTTAGCTTTCCCATCTAACACATCATATCCATCGCCTCCGACAATCTCAACCGGTGGGCGGGGTGTTGGAAGACCGCCTGCTTCTTCAGGGCATATCGGTATGAGTACCTGCATCTGACTCTGTTCAACTGCATCCCTATTCTTGCTATTTCCACCATCGAATCTACAATTGACACCAAGCAGGCATGCACTAACCACTACTTTCTTTCGGCTTCTTCCCATACTTTGACTTCTTTTGAAATTCTTGCTGTTTCACCAGTTTTGAGGAGGAGATAGTTTGCCTCAAGCTTCTCCAAAATAGTTAGCAGTAGGCTTTTTCGTGAGAACCCATTCTTACCATCGTTTGAAGCAGCAATTGTCAATGACGTTGCTTTTTCTCTCAGTTTTTGAGGAAATTCAGATTTAGTGGTGTTGACATTAACACCGAAACCTAAAACGAAAAAAGGCTCGTGATGGCTATCATATTGCATCTCTGTAAGAACACCCGCAACCTTCTTTCCTGATATTCTGACATCATTTGGGTGTTTGATACGTGCTTCAAGACCCGTAAGCTCATATATCGCTTGTGCAATAGATAGCGCACCGATTAGATTTGGTATATGGACTTTATCGTGCTTAAGTCTATGTCTGAAGATGACTGAAGCAAGTATACACTTACCTTTTGGTGCATCCCATGTTCTTCCGTATCTTCCACGACCTGCCGTTTGATGTTCGGCAATAATCAGTGTTCCCTCTTTAACCGGTCGTAGTTTTCCGTTCTTTTTCGCACAGTCGTTTGTTGATGTGATTTCTGAATAATGGACAATATGGGGTTTACCGATGATTTCTGTTTTGAGCCCCTTACGAATAGCGTTAATATTGAGCAAATCTCATCACCTACGAATGACGTTTCCACACGTTCCAATATGGACTATTCTCCACCAAGTTTCTTCAGGTGTTTCTCTGCCTCAATTTTCCACTGTTCAGGTGGGTCCAATTTAAGGAACGTCTTCCATTGTGCTTTAGCGAGTTCGTTTCTTTCAGTATATTCATACATCAGAGCGAGGTTAAAATTCGCTGTTAGATTGCTGGACTCCAGTTGTAATGCCCGTTCAAACTGTTCCGATGCTGCACCTAATCTATCCATACTGTACAAGACATTAGCATACACGATAATGGTATTGACATGTTTATCGTTTAGTGCAAGTGCCTTTTCCAACATTGCTTTTGCTTTATTGAGTTCCATCTCAGAATTATAGTAGAGATCTCCGAGACGTTGGTAAGCAGTTGTCGCTTTATCATCTATCGCTATCTCTTTTTCATAGAGTAGTATCGCTTTTTTCCAATCTTTTTCGCGTTCTGCAAGTTTACCGAGTTCGGTGTGAACACCTTTATATTTTGGGTTCAACTGTATGACCTTCTGAAAGCTCTCCTTTGCCAGTTCAAAATCATCAATCCATACTTGTAGCGTTCCCATTTGAAAATATGCATCAACGTAATCAGGTTTTAGCATGATAACCTGTTTAAAATCTTCTATAATCTGAGCACTGAGATAGAGATCCTCTCCTATCCGTTTATATCGATTCGTAATCATAGCACGTCTAAAGTAAGCATCAACAAAGTCAGGTTTCAGTGCAATTGTGTCTTTATATTCTTTTACTGCCATTCCTGCGTATTTGTGATAATCTTCCAGTGATGTTGCTTTCTCCTCAAGCAGCAGCGCATAATTATAGTGCCATTCAAAGTGTTCTGGATCATATTCATTTGCCAATCCGTAGTGATGCAGTGCTTGCTGTAGATTATCTTCTCTGTTCTCCTCCGGTCCTTTCTTGAAACGCTTTTCAAATATGACTGCAAGTTTGTGATGTATATCTGGATGATTTGGGTCACGTAACAAGGCAGGTTGATAAACACGGATCATATTGTCTTCATCTTGACGTTTTTCATAGATACCACCGAGGCGGAAGAACGGTTCAGGATTTTCAGGATTTAATTCAATTGTTTTCTCAAAATAGACGACAGCTTTGTCAATATCTTCTCTGTTCTGATACATCATACCGATCTGATATTGTGCTTTGACATTGTTTGGTTCAATCCGAACAGTTTCAATTAATGAAGATAGGGCAGCATCAGACTGGTTCAGAGCAATGTATGAGAGTGCTGATATATAATGCGCTTGTGCGTCGTTTGCGTCTAAAGCAATAACCCTCTTCAAGGTATCTATTACCAACTGATGGGAATCCCTCTCTTGATAGATACCCACCATCTTGTAAAGTGCATCTGAACGTTTCGCATCTAATTGGAGCGTCTTTTCATAATATATGAGTGCGTTATCTTTATCATCTTTCGCATCGTAAGATTGACCCAACAGAAATGTTGCATCAATGTCATTTGGGGAGAGGATGAGATGAATGCTAAAAGGTTCAATTGCGTTTTCATAGTTTCCTGCTTGATATGCACTCTTACCTTCATCTTTGAAACGATTTGCTAATGTAGGATTCAACTTAAGTGCGTGCTGATAGTTCTTTGATGCATTCGTTAAATCGCCTTGTTTACGATATAGATCACCTAACTTTAGATAGGTATCATTAAAGTGCCCATCGGGAAGTTCCATCTCTAAAAAACTGGGGTCTGCTGCAACTATTTCAAGCGTCTTATTATAGTGTTCTATAGCTTTTTCTGGATTGCCAGAATCTGCTTCAATCTTACCCATGTAGAAATGAGAACGTGGATCATCGGGTAGGACAACCATCGCTTTTTCCAGCATGATACGTGCTTCAGCAACCCCAATTCTACCGGTGCTTTTTACATGACGGGGCGGCTCCAATGCATCAAAGAAACTGTCCTTGAGTGTCGGATCAAATTCGATAGCTTTCTTATAGTGGACGACTGCAGTATCGGTGTCCCCTTGAGCGTATAGTTCATCTGCTACTGCAAGATGTGCGGGTCCGTAGTTTGGGTCTATTTCAAGCGTCCGATGATACAACTGAATAGCACCATCAGCGTTGTCAGCTTCAGCGAAAATAACTGCAAGATCAAAGATATCTGTTGCAGTATACGGCTGATATTCAGCGGATTTCTGATATTCCATGAGTGCGTCATCAAAAAAGCCCTCTTCTGCAAGTACTTGTCCAAGTTTTATATAAGCAGGCGCAAACTTTCGATCAATCTGGATAGCACGTTCAAATGTTTCACGTGCCTTATGCAAGTTTCCTTTATCAAGGAATACCAGACCTTTACCGTATACGGGGTATACCCACTTTGGATTTATTGCTTGTGCTGTTTCAAAAGAGTTGAGAGCTTCATCATGTTGTCCCTTTTTGATCTGGATTTCACCAATAAAGTAATATGTAGGATAGTATTTAGGATTTAGTGAGAGGCTGGTCTGAAATTTAGTCAAAGCTTCGTCATATTTTTGCTGTCTCTGATAAATTGCCCCAAGGCTGTAATGTGCCCAAAACATAGAAGGATCGAGTGTAATGGCAGTTGTGAAATGCGTTTCAGCATTTTCTATCGCTTCTCGGTTATCTTTCTCATCTGTCAAAGCATAAGCATATCCCAATGCATAAATAAAAGCGGCGTCGTCTGTCCGATTGACTTTCTCCAATTCGTAGAGTTGTATCAGTTTAGCAAGGTATTCCTTTTCACGCCAATCAGCGATGAAATCACGATGTCTATTAACCCTATCATTCTTAGATGACAGAACTTTTTCAAACCCCTTTTTCATATCCGTTTCCCGCTCCTCTTGGGAATCGGATGTCATAACAGTAGCGACTAATGCTATATAGATTATGAAGAGTGCGGTTATTCTTTTCACTGTTTTCTCCTCTCGCCTTTTAATTTTTAAACTTCCACATTTCTGTATAAGAGTTTCGTTATGTATAGGTCAGGATTTCCTCTATTTTTTCTCGTTTTGGCATTGATGGTGTTGCACCAAGTGTTGTTACTGCGGCTGCACCTGCAGCGTTGGCAAATTTCACTGCTTCACTGAGCTCCCTATCCTCCGCGAGAGCCGTTGCTAATGCGCCACTGAATGCATCTCCTGCCCCTGTTGTGTCCACTGCTTCTACTGCAATTGCAGGTAAGTGGGTCTTATGTGTTTGTGCATAAGTCAATACTCCCTGTTGACCAAGTGTCAACACGACAGCAGAAAATCCATCAGATGCAATCTGAGATTGTAATGCTTTAGCAGCCACAACACCATCTTCTGGCGTGCTAACAGTCCGTCCAGTTAACACACCTGCTTCCACTTCGTTAGGTTTCAGTATATCCACCTGAGATAGTAGGCTTGCTGGCAGCGGACGTGCAGGTGCAGGATCAAGGATAACTATAGTTTCATTCCCTTTAGCAATCTCTATTGCGTGGGCTGAAGTATCAATCGGTGTTTCTAATTGTACCAGTAAAACATCAGCTTCTGCAATGCTATTTTGTGCGACATCTACATCCGCGGGTGTCAAACGCATATTTGCGCGCGGTACTACGATAATACTATTCTCACCATCCGGTTCAACGACAATCGTTGCGACTCCGGTGCCAGTTTCAGGATCAGCCTTAACAAATTCAGTGTTAATATTTTCAGTATCCATTGCGGTTCGGAGTATATCCGCGAAAGGGTCATCGCCTATCTTTGCGATGAGCGTAACATCTGCCCCCAGACGGGCTGCAGCTACGGCTTGATTGAAACCTTTCCCACCTGTGAAGATGCCATAAGCATCTCCGATAAGTGTTTCACCTTTGATCGGCATGCGTTCAGTGCGTAAGACGAGATCAACGTTCGCACTGCCAACGATGGCGACTTTTGGATTACGCATCAGTATTTTAATCCTTCGCAGTAAGACTTTTGATTATACTTAATACAATTACAATACAATTTCTAATTGATAATGCCTCTTTATGATAGCACATTCTTCCAGATTGTGCCATTTTCCGTTTTCGTTTCTCCCATTTTAAAAGTTGCTCTTTCTGACGGTTTCTGATATAATATCTGTGAAATGTAGAATCAAGAAAAGCAACTCACTTTGTGGTTCAAATAGGGGTGCCACCCTATTTTTTTACTAATATTATACCATAAATACCTTTATGAAAAAGGGTGGATTGTGCCTTCAACAATTTTTTCAGGCCCAAAACGACTTATGCCGTAGATGAAAATGTACTCACAAACACCTGTTATTTTAACTTAAAAGGACTTGCATGGCAAATTACCAAGAATTAGCAAATCTCGTTTGGAATGTGGCAGATGATGTTCTCAGAGGATTGTTCAAACCGCACGAATACGGGGACATCACCCTCCCGTTCTTAGTGCTGCGTAGATTGGACTGCATCTTAAACGAGAATGACCGAAAAGAGAAAGCCATTGATACTTACAACCGATTCAGTGGTGCAATATCTGAAGACTTGCTACCCCCGATTATTCTGAGAGAGACAAATGCTAACTTCTACAACACCTCCAAGTATGACCTCTCTCGACTGAAGGATGACCCAAACAATATTCATCACAACTTACAACACTATCTCAACAGTTTCAGCCAAGATGTTCGGGATATTATTAAGAACTTCAATCTCAACCAGTTAATTGAGCGGTTGCACCAAAGTGATCGGTTGTACACTTTCTGCGAAAAATTTACCGAAGTTGACCTGCATCCCGCTAAGGTAGACAACCGCACGATGGGACTGGTCTTTGAGGAATTGCTTCGCAAGTTTTCGGAGATGTCTAACGAAACCAGTGGAGAACATTACACACCGCGGGATGTCGTGCAACTATTGGTCTCCTTACTGTTTGCGGAACACCGAAAGGACTTACGCGGGCAAGGACTTGTCCGCAAGATTTTCGACCCGTGCTGCGGAACAGGGGGCATGTTGACCATTGGGAAGAATTACTTTCGCGAACAGATCAATCCCGATGTTAAAATCCAGTTGTTTGGTCAAGAACTAAACCCGCAGACTTATGCAATCTGCAAGTCAGATATGTTAATTACAGGTGAAGACCCTGGTGCTATCCGACACGGTTCAAGCCTTTCTAATGACCAATTTCAAGGTGACCGGTTCGATTATATGATTACAAATCCACCCTTTGGTGTCAGTTGGAAATCGGATGCAAATGTGGTGAAAAACGAAGCGAAGAACCCCAATGGCAGGTTCTCAAAGGGTACGCCTCGCTCCTCTGATGGGGCGTTGCTGTTTCTACAACACATGCTCTCTAAGATGGAGAACCGCGGGAGTCGCGTCGGAATTGTCTTTAACGGGTCACCGCTCTTTACGGGTGATGCCGGTAGTGGTGAAAGTGAAATCCGAAAATGGATTATTGAAAACGACTGGTTGGAGTGTATTGTCGCATTACCTGAGAAGCTTTTCTTTAACACAAGTATCGCAACCTACATTTGGATTTTAACAAATCAAAAATCGGAAGCACGACAAGGTAAGATACAACTCATCAATGCCGTTGACTTCTATGATACTATGAAAAGGAATCTCGGGGACAAGAATGCATTTATCTCTGATAGTCATATCCATCAGATAGCTGAACTGTACACCAACTTTAAAGAGACAGAACACTGCAGAATCTATCCAAACGACTTTTTCGGTTACACGAAGGTGACAATTGAGAGACCGCTCATTGAAAAGCAGGA
>CAZURU010000004.1:10674-39635 GCA_964623585.1 uncultured bacterium | reverse complement strand
TGAATGGCAACGCAGTTGCCCCATTGCTGATACCGGTATCTCTCCAAAAAGTTGGTACAATGGTCAAGGCAGTTGTTCCTATAGGTGCGCCATTTGATATAGTGTTGCCAATCAAAATTACCAATGGTATACTAACGAACGGTAGCACAATGACAATCCTGACAGGGACCTCAGAAAGCCTGCCGGTTGCTGTAACACGCACTGATGGCACAATTGATGCCGTCACTGCTGACATTGAGGTGTTCCCAAAACTGCCTGAAGCTCATAACGGATACGCATTTTCCAAAGGCATAGAGTTGCCGTTAGAAATAATAAAACCATTGAACCAACCCCCTGTGTTCACAGAAGGCACGCATGCAACACGCACAGTTGATGCGAATATACCACCAAACGCTAATATCGGTGAGGCGGTGGCTGCCACGGATGCGGATAATGACGACTTGACCTATACACTCGGTGGTCCCGATGCAGCCGCCTTTAGTATTGATAGCACAACCGGGCAGTTGCTAACAGTGTCTTCCCTGAACTATAAAATCGATACGTCTTATATGGTGACAATCACTGTCTCTGATGGTAGTGCCGATAGCGATAGTATTACGGTGGCGATTATTTTTACCTACGATGATGAGCGACTTTCAAACAATGCCCCGGTATTTGCGGCAGATAGTCCAACGTTGTCTGTTGCAGAAGATACGGGATCGGGTATAGACATCGGCAGTCCAATATCCGCAACGGATGCGGATAACGATGACTTAACCTATACGCTCGGCGGCACAGATGCAGGTGCCTTTAGTATTGATGGCACATCCGGGCAGTTGCGAACAGAGGCTGCCCTGGACTATGCGTCAAAGGCCTCCTATACAGTGACAATCAACGCCTTTGATGGTAAAGGCGGAAGTGATAGTATCACGGTGACGATCGATGTAACTGAAGGAGATGAGACACGGCCAAACACTGACCCGGTATTTAGTGAAGACAGCACAACGCGGTCTATCCCAGAAAATACGGGTTCAGGTATAGACATCGGGGAACCAGTGTCCGCAACAGATGCAGATAACGATGACTTGACCTATACGCTCACGGGTACAGATGCATCGGCATTCACTATTGATAGCACAAACGGACAACTCCGAACAGAGGCACCCCTTGATTATGAAACAAAGGAATCCTATACAGTGACAATCAACGTTGCTGATGGTAGAGATGGGAACGATAGCATCACGGTGACGATAAATGTTTCAGACGTAGATGAGACACGGCCAAACAATGACCCCGTTTTTAGTGAAGACAGCACAACGCGGTCTATCCCAGAAAATACGGGTTCAGGTATAGACATCGGCAGTCCCGTATCCGCAACGGATACGGATAACGACGACTTGACCTATTCGCTCAGAGGAACAGATGCAGCGGCATTCACTGTTGATAGCACAAACGGACAACTCCGAACAGAGGCACCCCTGGACTATGAAACAAAGGAATCATATTCGGTGACAATCAACGTTGCTGATGGTAGAGGCGGGAACGATAGTATCACGGTGACGATAAATGTAACAGATGTGCAAGAGAACCGTGCACCTTTGTTCATAGATGGGACGAGCACGACGCGGTCTATCCCAGAAAATACGGGTTCAGGTATAGACATCGGCAGTCCAGTATCCGCAACAGATGCAGATAACGACGACTTGACCTATACACTCACGGGTACAGATGCAGCGGCATTCACTATTGATAGCACAAACGGACAACTCCGAACAGAGGCACCCCTAGACTATGAAACAAAGGAATCATATTCGGTGACAATCAACGTTGCTGATGGTAAAGGCGGGAACGATAGTATCACGGTGACGATAAATGTTTCAGACGTAGATGACACACTCTCAAACACTGACCCGGTGTTTAGTGAAGACAGCACAACGCGGTCTGTCCCAGAAAATACGGGGTCGGGTATAGACATCGGAGAACCGGTGTCCGCAACGGATACGGATAACGACGACTTGACCTATACGCTCACGGGAACAGATGCAGCGGCATTCACTATTGATAGCACAAACGGACAACTCCGAACAGAGGCACCCCTAGACTATGAAACAAAGGAATCATATTCGGTGACAATCAACGTTGCTGATGGTAAAGGCGGGAACGATAGTATCACGGTGACGATAAATGTTTCAGACGTAGATGAAGCACGGCCAAACAATGACCCGGTATTTGCCGCAGATAGCACGACGCTGTCTATCCCAGAAAATACGGGCTCCGGTATAGACATCGGAAGTCCAATATCTGCCACAGATGCGGATAACGACGACTTGACCTATAGTCTCGGAGGCACAGATGCAGCAGCGTTTACTATTGATAGCACAAACGGACAAATCCGAACTGAAGCTGCACTGGACTATGAAACCCAAACCTCCTATACGGTGACCGTCACCGTCTCCGATGGTAGAGGCGGAACCGATACTATCACGATCACAATAAATGTTTCTGATGTAGATGAGACACTGCCGAACACTGACCCGGTATTTGCCGCAGATAGCACGACGCTGTCTATCCCAGAAAATACGGGCTCCGGTATAGACATCGGAAGTCCAATATCTGCCACAGATGCGGATAACGACGACTTGACCTATAGTCTCGGAGGCACAGATGCAGCAGCGTTTACTATTGATAGCACAAACGGACAAATCCGAACTGAAGCTGCACTGGACTATGAAACCCAAACCTCCTATACGGTGACCGTCACCGTCTCCGATGGTAGAGGCGGAACCGATACTATCACGATCACAATAAATGTTTCTGATGTAGATGAGACACTGCCGAACACTGACCCGGTATTTGCCGCAGATAGCACGACGCTGTCTATCGCAGAAAATACGGGCTCCGGTATAGACATCGGAAGTCCAATATCTGCCACAGATGCGGATAACGACGACTTGACCTATAGTCTCGGAGGCACAGATGCAGCAGCGTTTACTATTGATAGCACAAACGGACAAATCCGAACTGAAGCTGCACTGGACTATGAAACCCAAACCTCCTATACGGTGACCGTCACCGTCTCTGATGGTAGAGGCGGAACCGATACTATCACGATCACAATAAATGTTGCAGATGTAGATGAGACACTGCCAAACACTGACCCTGTATTTGCTGAAGATAGCACGACGCTGTCTATCGCAGAAAATACGGGCTCCGGTATAGACATCGGAAGTCCAATATCTGCCACAGATGCGGATAACGACGACTTGACCTATAGTCTCGGAGGCACAGATGCAGCAGCGTTTACTATTGATAGCACAAACGGACAAATCCGAACTGAAGCTGCACTGGACTATGAAACCCAAACCTCCTATACGGTGACCGTCACCGTCTCTGATGGTAGAGGTGGAACCGATACTATTGCGGTCACAATAAATGTGACAGATGTACAAGAGAACCTTGCACCTGTGTTCACAGATGGGGAGAGCACAACTCGGACTATAGCAGAAAATACCGCCACTGATCAAAATATCGGAAGTCCAATAGCCGCAACGGATGCGGATAACGACGACTTGACCTATACACTCGGTGGCACAGATGCAACGTCATTCAGCCTTGATACTGAAACAGGGCAGCTCAAAACTAAAGCTGAATTGGACTATGAAACAAAGACATCCTATACGGTGACCGTCACCGTCTCTGATGGTACACTCATACGCAGTATTAGCGTTACGCTTAACGTCACCGATGTTAATGAGGCACCTGAGTTTGCTGATGGCATCCGCACAACGCGTGAGATTGCTGAAAATGTCCCCGCAAACCTCAATATCGGTGCCGCTGTCGCTGCAACTGACCCTGAAAAGAGCAAACTGACCTATACACTCGGTGGCACAGATGCAACGTCATTCAGCCTTGATACTGAAACAGGGCAGCTCAAAACTAAAGCTGAATTGGATTATGAAACAAAAACATCCTATACAGTCACAATCACGGTCTCTGATGGAAACCTCACAGACTTAATCACTGTGACAATCAACGTGACGAACCTTGATGAAAAACCTTCTAACACACCACCTGAGTTTGATGATGGTACCAGCGCAACACGGTCCGTTGCAGAAAACACTGCTGCTGAACAAAACATCGGCACCCCTATTGCTGCTACAGACCCAGATGAAAATGTACTCACTTATGTACTCAGTGGAACTGACGCTTCATCGTTTGCTATTGATAGCAAAACAGGACAATTGAAAACGCATGCTGCACTTGACTACGAAACAGAAGACGAATATATAGTCACCGTTACCGTGTTAGATGGAAGTGGTACTGATACAATTTCAGTGACAATCAAAGTCACAGATGTCAATGAAGCACCAGTCATCGCAGCGGATACCGATAATACGCTTTCTGTCGCAGAAAACAGTGCAACAAATACCAATATCGGGAGTGACGTTTCGGCAGCGGATCCAGATAAAGACGAATTGACCTATAGTCTTGAGGGCACAGATGCGGAATCGTTTAGCATTGATAGCACTTCCGGACAACTCAAAACAAAAGCTGCTTTGGATTATGAAACAAAAACCTCCTATACCGTGACAATCTCTGTCTCTGATGGAAAACTCACAGACACAATCGACATAACAATCAACGTCACAGATGTAAATGAAGCACCTGTCATCGCAGCGGACACCGTCAAAACGCTTTCTGTCGCAGAAAACACCGGCTCTGGTATAGACATCGGGGGTGTCGTTTCCGCAACAGACCCCGATAAAGATACCTTAAGCTACACACTCGGTGGGGACGAGGCGGCATCGTTTAGCATCGTTAGCACATCCGGGCAGTTGCGAACGAAAGCTGCTTTGGATTATGAAACAAAAACCTCCTATACCGTGACAATCTCTGTCTCTGATGGAAAACTCACAGACACAATCGACATAACAATCAAAGTCACAGATGTCCAAGAGAACCGCGCACCTGTGTTCACAGATGGAGAAAGCACAACAAGATCTATAGCAGAAAACACACCCTCTGGACAAGACATCGGGAGTGCCGTTTCCGCAACAGACCCGGATACATCAGACACCTTGACCTACACACTCGGTGGCACAGATATGGCATCGTTTAGCCTCGTTAGCACATCCGGGCAAATCCGAACAAAATCCCCTTTGGATTATGAGGATACAAAGGAATATACCGTGACAATCTCTGTCTCCGATGGAAAACTCACAGACACAATCGACATAACAATCAAAGTCACAGATGTCCAAGAGAACCGCGCACCTGTGTTCACAGATGGAGAAAGCACAACAAGATCTATAGCAGAAAACACACCCTCTGGACAAGACATCGGGAGTGCCGTTTCCGCAACAGACCCGGATCCTGATGATAAGTTGACCTACACACTCGGTGGCACAAATGCAGATGCGTTTAGTATCGTTAGCACAACCGGACAACTCCGAACAAAAGCAGCTTTGGATTATGAAGATAAAGATTCATACTCGGTCACAATCGATGTCTCTGATGGAGAAGGTGGCACTGATAGCATTACCGTCACTATCAGCGTCACAGATGTGAAAGAGAACAGTGCACCTGTGTTCACAGATGGAGATAGCACGACGCGGTCTATAGCAGAAAACACTGCTGCCGGACAAGACATCGGGGATCCAGTAGCCGCAACGGATGTGGATACAAGTGATACGTTGACCTATACACTCGGTGGCACAAATGCAGATGCGTTTAGTATCGTTAGCACAACCGGGCAACTCCGAACAAAAGCAGCTTTGGATTATGAAGATAAAGATTCATACTCGGTCACAATCGATGTCTCTGATGGAGAAGGTGGCACTGATAGCATTACCGTCACTATCAGCGTCACAGATGTCAATGAGGCACCTGTCATCGCAGCCGATACCGCCAAAACGATTTCTGTCGCAGAAAACAGTACAGCAGGTACCAATATCGGAAGTGCCGTTTCTGCAACAGACCCAGATAAAGATACCTTAACCTATACACTCGGGGGCACCAATGCGGCATCGTTTAGCATCGTTAGCACATCCGGGCAACTCCAAACAAAAGATGCTTTGGATTATGAAACTAAAAAGGAATATACCGTGACAATCTCTGTCTCTGATGGAAAACTCACAGACACAATCGACATAACAATCAACGTCACAGATGTAAATGAAGTGCCTGTGTTCACAGATGGGGAAAGCACAACGCGGTCTGTCGCAGAAAACACTGCAGCAGGTACCAATATCGGAAGTGCCGTTTCTGCAACAGACCCGGAAAACGACGACTTGACTTATAGACTCAGCGGCACAGATGCAGCAGCGTTTAACATCGTTAGCACATCCGGGCAACTCCAAACAAAAAACGCTTTGGACTATGAAACAAAATCGTCCTATACCGTGACAATCACCGTCTCGGATGGCAATGGCGGAAGTGATAGCATTACGGTCACTATCAGCGTCACAGATGTGCAAGAGAACCGTGCACCTGTGTTCACTGATGGCACCAGTGCTACGCGTTCTATAGCAGAAAATACTGCTTCTGGAGAAAATATCGGCACTGCTGTCGCCGCAACTGACGCGGATACTGACGATGATTTAACTTATAGACTCAGCGGCACAGATGCAGCAGCGTTTAACATCGTTAGCACATCCGGGCAACTCCAAACAAAAAACGCTTTGGACTATGAAACAAAATCGTCCTATACCGTGACAATCACCGTCTCGGATGGCAATGGCGGAAGTGATAGCATCACGGTCACTATCAATGTGACGGATGTGACAGAGACGGTTGTGCCAGAGAACAATGCCCCTGTGTTCACAGAAGGGGATAACACGAGCCGATCTGTTGCAGAAAATACTGCCTCCGGACAAGATATCGGGGCTGCTGTCACCGCTACAGACCAGGATACGGCAGACACCTTGACCTATACACTCAGCGGCACAGATATGGCAGCGTTTAGTATCGTTAGCACATCCGGGCAACTCCAGACAAAAAACGCTTTGGACTATGAAACAAAATCGTCCTATACCGTGACAATCACCGTCTCTGATGGAAAAGGTGGAAGCGATAGCATTACAGTCACTATCAACGTCACAGATGTCGTTGAAGTGGTAATGACTATAACACCGGTCGCGGATCGAACAGATTGGGTGAAGAATCGTATTGTTGCAGCAGTACCAAATGTGACTGATGCAATGGATGTAACTGCAGAACATCTCGCTGCTATTACAAGGTTGGATTTATCAGGAACATACGATGAAGATACTGATATTGTTACTTCATTCACATCACTGAAATCGGGAGATTTTGATGGACTCACATCACTGGAAACACTTAACTTGTCAGAAACCGAGATCACTTCTGTTCCTGAAGACATCTTTGACCCACTTACAAAACTGAGAAATCTTACCATGGATTATTGGCATGAGATTCAGTCGTTCCCCTCAGGTATTTTTGACAATCTCACATCACTGAAAACACTTAACCTGAGGCATGCCTCTGAAATAGATTCGTTCCCCTCATTTGACAACCTCACATCACTGGAAACCCTTAAGGTAACCGGTGGGAACATTACAACGCTTTCCTCAGGTATTTTTGACAACCTCACATCACTGATAACGCTTAACCTTGATGGAAATCTAATTGGAGAAGATAATGTATTACCCTCAGGTATTTTTGACAACCTCACATCACTGGAAACCCTTAGGTTGAGTTTCAACATTCTTTACAATCACAATTTACCCTCAGGTATTTTTGACAACCTTACATCGCTCAAATTGCTTGACTTGGAAGACAACTGCCTTGATATACCTGCTCTGAGGACAGCAGGATACTTTGCAAAAATCTCCTCAGCAAGACTCAGGACAGGTGCCAACGATCCTAATGATCCATGGTGCAAATTTGATGGCACAGAGGTAGATGATGATGATTTGGGTGGGCCTTCTGCACTTGTTGATCCTAATCCCAAGTCAACAGAACTTTTTACAAACTATCCAAACCCGTTTAACCCTGAAACATGGATACCTTATCAGTTATCTAAACCGGCCCATGTCAGCTTGACGATTTACGACATACGGGGGCAGATGGTTCGGAAGTTAGACTTAGGCTTAAAACCTGCGGGTGTCTATATCCGTCGTAACCGTGCTGCGTATTGGGATGGCAAAAACAGTGTCGGTGAAAAAGTTGCAGCAGGAATATATTTCTATCAACTAAAAGCAGGAGACTTTGCCGCAACGCGGAAGATGATGATAAGGAAGTAAAACGCTACTAAACTGAAGATAAGAGCTATAATATGAATAAGATTTACAATTCACCTTGTGTGAGGTAAAGTACTGAGTAGGACTTACGCAAATTTGGGTGTCACTGTGTGAGAATCTTGCATTTTTTAAGGATTTTATCCCCGATTTTTGCCATTTTTAGGGATTTTCCCGCCTTTATCCCCCCGCAAGCGAGGGGGAATGCGTAAGCCCTATTATTATGCCATTTCATATATTTTTTACTCCTGTATCGGTATTGGGTACCAGAGTCCTCCTGTTTTTGATGTTAATGCTTTATGTGTGTGATGATTGATTCCGATGACGTCCATAGTGATATTGTTCTCCCAGCATTGGCGTAATACATCATTAAGATTATATGTTCCTTTACTTGCTTCATCGGTCACAAGGACAAATCGTCTTTTTGCTTTACTTCGGAATTCTACGCGTCTTATAGCTTTTATAATTGCGTTGTGTGCGCGTTCGTCTCCAGCTGCAGCGACAACATGCGTTGTCAACAGCTGCTTATATCGTTCAACATCACGTGTTGGTTGATGTGTGATAGTATCACCTTCAAGATACCGGAAGATGACGATACCGAGTTTGAAATCGATTCCCTTATCTTCAAATACAGATACCATGGTTGTTAATTGTCTGCCGACTGCGCGTATATTATCAATCATACTGCCGCTTATATCGAGCAAAAAGATGATATCTATTGTACTATCAGGGTCAGTATCAGCAATACTTTCGGCGATACCTGTCAACGCTTCCCCCATATCTCCATCTCTGTCAACGGGTTTAGCAGGTACATCTAATTCATCTTGCAAAATGTCTAAGTGTTCTTCATCTGTTAAAGTTGAAACGGATATTGTAGGTGATTGCACACTCGGTACAGCTATAGATTTCCATTCGGGTTTTTCTGTGCTTGTATCTGATAAGAGTGTCTCAGCAAAAGGCAGGTCTGCCTCTGTTCCAAAACCGATTGCTGCGTTTTCAGTCGTTACGCGTTGGGTAGCATCTATCGGTTCAGCATGCTTCTGGTTTCTAACTTGTGCGGACTTGGAAGAGACTGGACGACGTTTAGGAATAGACCGTTTCCGCTGACTACTCGTATGAAAACGTCTGACTGTTGTCACTTCTAAAGCGTCGTTCAGTATCGTTTCAGGGAGCATCATCGGTCTGTACCAAGTGATATAGCTTAGACTAATGAGTACTAGTGCCAGTGCGTGCAATGTTATTGATAAGAGAAAGGCGCGCCGAGTTCTTCTACGTTTGTGTTGGCGTTGGTATGTTAATTCATGAAAATCCATGTTACGCTCCTAACGATGTCTATTCAGAAACAGTGGACACTGTCCCCTGATTTCCATTTACGCGCAATACTTGTCCATCTACGATTGATCGTGTAGCGTCAGGGATATTTACAACAGCGGGAACACCATACTCTCTTGCGACCACTGCCCCATGCGACAGCATTCCGCCACGTTCCATGACCAATCCGGCAGCTTTTAGAAAAAGCGGTGTCCATCCGGGGTCAGTTGAAGGACACACCAGAATATAATCCTTATCAGATGGTCTCATGTCTGAGGGACTTATTAAAACTCGCGCAATGCCTTTTGCTTCACCTGCTGAAACACCGAGACCTGTAAAGGTTTCCGAAACATCGATCTGTTCATGCTGACCAATGCAATTCAATGCATCACTAAATATAACGTCTGGCAGCGGAATTTGGATTAGTTTATTTCGCTGTTCTTTTCTTTCAATAATCAGATCGTTATACCTTTCACCTTCTATTAATCTCTCCAATTCATCTGGCAAGAGATAGAAAATGCCACCATCCAGTTTATACCGGTTATCCAATTCAACCAACGTCCTACGAATCTGTTCGTATCCAAGCATCAAGTAGAATTTTGCTGTCTCTCTGAAAGGCATATATCGTCTTGTATAATCCAATTCAATTTCAATCTGTTTTTTCAATTTCTTATGCGTTTCAAGCACTATGTTAAGTTCAATCTGTGCAGTTTCTCGTTGTTCTTTTTGTCGTTTAAAATGTTGCCGTTTAAATTGTTGATTGGTGTTTTCTGATGTATCCGTGTGTTTCGGATTCTGTTGTGAGTATGATTGAATTATCTGTTCAGGATATGTTGAATCCTCCCGCCATCTCGGTTCAGCCAGTTCAAATTCACCGACAGCACGATGTCCGTAGTCCTGAAGAAAATCGTTTAGAGACATTTCTTCGTTTGCTACTTGCCATAGTTTTTCATTCGTTTCAACTGTAAGGTTGCCTGATTCTCCGCTAATAAGTCTACTCGCCAATCCTTTTGCTTCATTTTCATTCATACATTTCTTCAGTACATTTTCTAATCTTTGCAGAGAGAATGCTGCAAGCAGTGTAGCGACAAGAGCTTTCGGTGCAAACGCGTCTAATGTTTTCTGCGTCCATTCTCTAAATTTATGGACAAGTTCTTTATCTGAAAGTTCAGTATAAGAAACGTGCTGTTCTGATCTAACCAATTCATGAAAGTCCGGTATCTCTTGTTCTCTCAGAATTTGGTCATAATTAGACCGACTCTTGTTTAGCTGCAATTCTGCTTTCGTCATTCGGATAATGTGTTGTGGCAGTCTCATCCAGAAGGAAAGAGTACTATGCTTTATATCTGTCTTCGCTTGTGCATACAGTGCTTTTCGTGGATTCTGTTTTAGTTCTTCAAAATCGTGAACTAAGGGAAATCCATCAAAAAAAAGTTCTGCTTCACGATTCAGATTTATGTATATTCTGCCACAGATAATATCCAAGATTCCATTTTTATCAACATGTTTGCTTGGATGGAAACCTAAACTGCGATAAGCTTTACCTAAGCCACCTTTTCCTGACATAAAGTCTTTTATGATTGCCCACGTCATGGGTAAGGGTGCGGGTAGGACCTCTGCTATATTGTGATGGCTCCATACTGTATTGTTACCGTCTGCAATTCTTTCAAGTGTATTTATTTCTGCTTGTATAAGTTTCTGAATCTCTTCATCTGAAATGGATATAGTCTGTGTTTTTACCGTAATAGGTCTTGCCTGCAACAAGAAAATCTTATCATCCGCGAGTGCCCATTCGATATCCATCGGTTTTTCATATAGATTTTCAACTTGTAGACCGACCTGATACAGATTCATCAATTGGTCATCCGAAAGGCTTTGGATATTTCTCATGTCTTCAGATATACGCTTGACACCGGTATCGATGATTTTCTCATTTTTTGTTGCGATGTCTTTCTTTCGTATCTCACCGGTTTTGCGCGAGATTTGAAAACTATCTGGAGTGATAGAACCAGAAACGACAGATTCTCCCAAACCCCAATTTGATTCGACGATACTGACATTCTCATCATACGGACTCTCCGTAAACAAGACGCCAGAAACATCTGCTGCACACATCTCTTGTATAACCACAGCCATTGACAAACCGTCATCTTTAATACCTCTTGTTTCTCGGTAGTTGATTGCTCTTTCAGACCAGAGGGAAGCCCAACATCTTTTGATACAATCTATAAGTGCATCATCCTTTACGTTTAAGAATGTATCTTGTTGTCCGGCGAAACTTGCGTCTTGTAAATCTTCTGCGGTGGCACTCGACCGAACAGCAACTTGAGTACTGTTGAGTATTTCTCTTGCTATTTTGATCAATTCAATAAGGTTTGGATCTAAGGTAAGGTCTATGATGTTTTCGGGATTCTGATCTGATAACCCCTTAACTGAGAAATTGAAAGCATCGGTGGTGACACAGAATCCTAGTGGAACGTTGAATCCTGCTTGAGTTAATTTACCGAGATTTAGTGCTTTTCCGCCAACAAGCGTAAGGTCATTTTCCTCAATATCTGAGAAGTGTTTGATTATTTGCATGATACCTAACTTATATTGGATTTTATTAAGTTTGAATAGTATAACACCTTATTTCCGCTATATGCAACCTGGGATTTGTAGATGATATGTAGGTCAGGGGTATTTAGTTTTTGGTTTCTATTCAGGTAGTTTCAACTCTGCCCGAACCCCTTGGCGCACTTTTTCACAGATTAGTATGGCATATTCAGCATCTGCAGCTGTTGGAGATTGACCTACATATCGCGTGTCTACTGCATGTTTTGATAATACTGCAAGATCAGTCTTCCAAGAATGCCAAGATGGTATTGTCGGTAGAATCAGGTCTAATAATTCCTCTAAATTGTGTGTCCTTGGAACAGGGATACTATTCTCTTGGAGCCATGCCTTAAGATATTTTTCTGCACACTGCTGAGCATGGAGACACATACCGTTCCGCATTGCCAATTGTTCTCGTTGAATTAATATTGCTATAGCATGATCCTCTTCAGCTAATTCTATCCACTCTGAAGTTAAAGGGTTCATATCAGTATTCTCTTTTTTATGTGGTATGATATAATAATCATTGGATTCATAAAGTACTTGACCTTTTTCAGTGACTTCTTGAAGGAACCAATCGTTGTGTGAGACGCGATAAGCAATCTCTTCCGGTGAACGCACAAGGATGTCCATACTGAATCGGTGTGGGATTCGTTGACGGATTTCTACTGCTTGATCCCGTGTTTCTGAATTTGCTGTCGGCATCACGACTAACAGATCAACATCCGAGTATTCAGAGGGCGTACCATAAGCATACGACCCAAATAGCATTACCTGTAACGGTGCAAATTCACGTACAATGTCATCACACGTGTCTTGAATGTCTTTGCGGCTAACCATTTTTTCACCTTTGTTCAGTTTGTCGTCTACAGTTTGTATGCAACTCATCAAGAAATCTGATTATAATTGGGTGCATTAATTATGCTACATATTTTTCACGCTTTCAAGAAAAATTTCCCCAAGTGCAGAACGGAGGCATTATTATTGAAAAAAGTTCAAATTATCAGTACTTACGCAGCTTTCGGGTGTGTAAAGATTTCGTCACTTAAAAAAAGGATCGCTGAACCTTGCTCCAGCGGAGCAATATGTCTATAGAAAAAGGATTATCAACGGGCTGCACTCCAGCGGAGTGCTATGTACATAAACGGACGCGTAAAGATTTTGCCCCTTAACTGTCGGAATCGTGGATTATCACGGATAACGCGGATTGTTGAGTTTGTGTATCAAGGTCCTATTCACAAAGGATGTCTCCTTCTGAATCGTTTGCTGATTATCTATCTGTAGTGAAAAAATGCTAATCCTACGCATACATCCTTGAACCTCCAAGCCAATAATCCGCGCAATCCGTGTCATCCGCGATAATCCGCGATTCTGACAAAAAAGGTGACAATAATTTTACACACCCGCAGCTTTCAACTAAAGTGACTATTTAACCAATTTTATGGTATAATTGAAGCCATAGCATGAAACAGAACTACAAAAACCTTCTTACGGACATTATTGTATTTTTGACGATCTTCGCAAACGGTCTATTGCTGATAAGGAGAAAAGAGATGAACAGAAAAAATTACTTGGGACTCGGAGTTCTCATTATAATCCTGATTGCTGCAGGTGGATTTATCTACTGGCAGTGGTCAGATGTGCAGAAGTTCAAGGAAAAGCTTGCACAAGACGCGAAACTCCTTGAAGAAAACGATAAACCTGTAGCGGTGGATGAGCTGCCTCCTGCTGCCCCTGGTAAGAAGTGGGTGCCGCATGAGGATCACTTCCACGAAGTGCCAGTTGATGCCCCCGATGTATGGCAAGACAAACCGATTGTTGATGCTTCTGATGACACGGTGCCAACCGAAACAAAAACGTATGATGGCCCCCTAACCTATCACGCAGCACTGCTGGAAACAAACCCTGTTGAAGCACTACATCTACAATCAGAAGAACGCGGACACTGGAGTGCGAAATGGATCCCACCATTTCCACCAGATGATCAGGAAGCTCAAGTGCTTGCTAGGACTGCATATCTCATTGTCTACTACACAAGTACAGGAGAAATAGATAAGCCTAAAGCAGCACGGGTACTCAAGGACTACGGTTCAATGTTACAGAGAATCAAGGATAGTGAGGAGTATAATGATGAAAACTTAACGCTCCTTGAAGACTTAATGAAACTCACGTGGCCGATAATAGATGGAAGAGTTATTCAGGATCCTTATCGTTGGAATTCAAACTTTTCTTTACCACGAAAATAACAGGAGGTTTTTATAATGATGTTTCGTAAATACTTTTTGGTACCACTTATTGTTTGTGTGTTCTGTCTCTATCCGTATGTAGTTTATGCAAGTAACCCTACCGGTAACCCTACCGACTGGTCTAGACTTGACAGTTTAGTTAAAAACAGGGAGGATGATGTTGACGAAGCAATAGGTAACTACGACACGATTAAGTCTGTGATGGAGACGTTGAATAAAGACTGGAAAACCAATAAGCAAAAAGTGAGGGATGGAGTAGAAATTACGTTGACGGGAGCAATCGCTACTATTATCAGTGCTCCTGTTACGATCTCCAGTAGCGGTTCGCTTGCCCCTGCGACTTTTGCCGGAATGGTTACCACGAAGCAAGGAATAGGAACACTACTCAATGCAATTTCAAGTCAGGGGTATGTTGAAGCTATGGGCACGACACTCAGTTTGATGGATCAAGCCCAATTGGATGTTCAAAAGCAGTATAATAGATATACCAAACAGTACAATGATTATTTGCAGATGTGGGTGGATCATGGAATTATCCATTATAATGTTAGTGACGGAGAATGGAGTTCTGTTTTTACCGATATAGATACTCTAAATACTTATGTGAACGTACAAGATAAGGACGACAACTACTATAACCAAGGTACGACAAGCACGTCTGCCAAGAAGCATGCTATTCGTACATCGCGGGATTATAGGCATTGGGACGTAAAGCCTCCTCTTGGAACTGGGAATACTTATTGGTATACGTTTGGGCTGCCAAAAGATTATAGATGTGAAGGTCACAGCATCTTGGACAATTGTGATTTTTATTTTCGGTCTCCACATGAAGCACTCTTTTCACACGGGATTCAGTGTAAGGGTTGTACGTGGATTTACCATACTTGCAAAAATGACTATAGCGGGGTAAACGATTTCCATAAACTTCGGGGTTGTAATAGAAGATTATTGAAGCAAACTCCAAATGGGTGGGAGGAAGTTGATTGTCCGAATACATACCGTAATTGTGATCAGTCTCTCATCGGTACTCGGAATTCACACACACCTAATGCAAGAATACATCTAAGCCTGCTTAACTATCGTTGTCATGTGTCAAGAAAAACACTGTAATTTGCTTGACACTTTTTTAGAAAGTTGTTATACTACTTAAATACTGAATAGACAATGAGGCAAGATCGGTATGAGGGAACTCTGACTCATTATTTTACCGAAAACCCTCAAATAGCGAGGGTAACGACACTATAAGAAGTAAAACTCATGAAGAATAAATTTTACTGGGGACTTGCAATCCTCATAATCCTGATCATCACTGGGACGACGGTGTTTGTCAAAGAACAAGCAGAAATTCGCGAACTGAAAGAACAGTTAGCAGAAGCAGAAAAACTGGCAAATCAGATCGAAGAACGAAAGGCAGCAGAAAATAATCCGCCGCCTGCTGAACTAGGTTTCAAGTGGGTTCGGCATGGTGACCATTGGGACAAAGTGCCTGTAACACAAAGCGAGGTGCCGCATCAAACGCCTGCGTCAGAGGAAATAGCACTTGAGTCATCCGTGCTGAAATCAGATTTACCTGATAAACTCCCCGCTAATTTTCCGACAGATGCAGAGTTACAAAAGATGAATAACATGGATATTTTGCATCTAATCACTCTATACAAAAAGGAGATTAAGACTTTACGCAAAACAGATTATGATGCAAGCGTGAGGCTGAGTCATGCAGTTATTCCAAAACTCGGAGAAAGACTATTGGAACTAGTCGAAGAGGGTAATGCACTCACGGAAAAAATGAATCGCAGAAGTATGAATTCACCAAGATTCTATCCTGCAACCGAGGGGGTTCCTGCAAGAATCACTACGGTGGTACCGCCTGACGATTATGAAAGTGAGAAAAGTGAAGGAGGGAATAAATGAGAATGCAATTTCGTTCTTTACTCTATTTTACCGCGCTCTTCATGTTTTTATTCAGCAGTAGTATTTTTGCGGATGATTGGGATTTAATGGACATTACAATCCCTGCTTGGAAACATGTTGAATCCAGAGTCTAATACTGCACAGTCTCAGTATACGAATCCAAGTACGTTTATGGCAAACATACTGACAGATTGGTCAGATGATTGTGTTATCGTTGCTGGCCGTATGAGGACGCAGATGCAGTTTTTAGAACTCAAACGTGATGCAGCAAAGATAGCGGCGGATAGTGGTTAGAATTGGAAAGGTAAGATCACAGACATGGCTATAAATGCAGCGTCCAAATCTTATTACAGTCTGGCGAAAAACTTTGTTGAGATGCTGATCGAGACGAGCGGAAAGATTGATCGGGAGCAGCAGTATGCGGCAGCGTGTATAACATTGAACGCGCGTTATCCTACACTAAAAAAAGCAATGGAGATGATGGACAGTATGCATGCGGTTGCCGTACAAGTGCGAGAGAATTACGCGGAACATCATACGTCCACTTCAGATTTAGATTCACTACTTCCAAAGATAACAGTTTCGTTGCCGGACATTGTGAAGCCTGAATGGAAGTGTTATGGTAACAGTTTGCTTGACAAATCGATTCTTGGCACACTCTCTTGTCTAAGCAAATAGAATACGCCTTATAAAGCGTTGAATATACATCGTGTGTGGTGCGGTGGTGATAAGGATCCGAATCCGAGTGTTCCGGGTTGCGGTTTTACTTATTATAATTGCCAAGAGGATGATGTTAAGAAGCATCAAGTGAAGTATTGTGATAGCTATATTGTATGGTGGCCTCCGGGGTTATCACTTCCGAAGCGCGTAGGTATCTGTAGTGCTCCGTTTCGAGATTGTCCATACTCTACGAGTCGTAAAGGCGTTCATAGTTATTATCCTGTGGAAAGTACTGCAAATGGCAAGAGGTATATAAGCGGTTATTCAGCTAAGGATACCGGCTTCCCCGACTATGGAAAGTCGTATCATAATGGTAGTACAACGCCTCCATCAGCGAAGGATGGCAAACCACTTGTTCACGGTGCTAATGGTGTAGGCGTTGATGCAGTGATACCGGATGCGACACCGAATTGTAACACTTGTATAGCCGATAGCCATAATTGTCCAAATTGTGGTAGTTCTTCAAATGACAACCAAGCCGATGACGAGGAGTCACCCCCTTCGCCAGCAGTTTTCAAGCCGAGTTTAGCTTTGACGTATAACAGTAGTACAGGTGCTGTGTCCATGACTGCCACGGCAAACAAACCGATTTATGGTGCAGATCTGTATGTGCGTTCCCCTGGGGATGGTAGTAAATACGGTACGAAAATCAGATGGACTTCTGGGAATAGTAATAGAACAACATTTTCATTACCAGTGCGTTACGCATTTCCATCAACTGTTGCAAGTGGGACGTATAAGTTCACGTTACGTGTGTATCCGTTTAATAACAGCGGGTCGGGTGATCCGTGGGGAACTCCTTATGATGTTTTCGATAACGTGACGGTACAGTAAACAATCTGACATTGATAACTGTTAGGCAGATATCCGTATTGGGTATCTGCCTTTTTTATTTTTTTCAAGCCTGGTAGGTGCGGATTGCTAACCGGACCATAGGCGACAATTTAGCGTAGTAAGAAGCACGATCTAACAGAATATGCTACACAAGTTTCAAGTTTATTTGCTGGGCAGAGAGGGTAATGTAGGATGAATGTTATACAAAGAAGCACAATTTGAAAGAATGGACTAATTACTCTATTTTGTCCCACATAAATGAAAGTTATGGCATACCACACGCAAATATGATATAATACGTCAGATGTCAATATGCTTCATCTTTGTGTGTTTCTCTGAGTACGTAAAACAGAATGTAGATATAGGTGTTTTCGTTTTTTAAATAGTCCGTTTTTTTGAATAGTCTTAAATAGTCTAAGAAATGTTGTATTATGGACTGGTTTGCACAGCGATTACTAATGATAGACAGGACTTGAGAGATGGTACACGTCTTTTAGCAAATTTAGCACATAAACACAATATTCCGGTTACGTGGGCGATTACTGCAGATACGGCACAGTTCTTGGCAAAAGACCTAACGGAATGGCATACAGAATTCGGTGATGAACTGCTGCTCATGTTAGATATAAAATCGGTATGGAATAAACATTGGTCAGCACTCACTGGTCAATCTGAGACTGACAGTGAAGATATTGATAATGGACAAACTATAGAGACAGAAGAAATCATTGCATCATCTGAGATAGTTGCAGAACAATTGGTCAACATGCGAGAAGGTCTACCGAAGTATATCCGGACTGAATGGAAAAAAATTGCACATGCAATGGATTGGGTAGAACCGAGTATCGTTGGGTCTGAATGGAAACATCAGTTGTTGGTAAATGCATTGGAACTGACCGGTTTCAAAGGTCTATGGGGGTATCAATTTGATGCACGCGGGACAGATGCTGAAGCGGATAGAGGATGTCCATTCGGCTACTTCTATCCATCCGGAGAACAACATAATTTCAGTACGCCTGCAGCGGGTAGTATCGCTGCAATACCTTATCATAGTACTTCGCATCTGTTGAAGACAGAGATGAGTTTAAGGGCATCCCTAATCGGCGATAAAATTCAAGACTTCTATGACATCTATTTAGAGAATCAGAAGTGGAATAGATGGTTAAGTTTTGTTGAACATGTCAATTTATTAGACGTAAAACTGTTAGGCCAGGAATCGTTGGAGAAACTTGATGCATATTTTGAACATGTGGCTAACAGTGATGGCAGTGATGACACTAAAGTTCTCCCGCTATCAGAAATTGTAGACGATTATTGGACAAACTGTCAACAAACTGAACCGACATTTATTGTTGCTGATATGCCGGATGCAGAAGTAACGTCTTCAACAGATAGTGAAGCTCCGTCTGTGACAGTTGAAACTAATGCTATTGAAAACAGTGATAACAGAAAACTGTTCCATTATTATGATGCAGAATGTCAATTTACTTTTGTAGAAGGTGAGCTGGAACCGACTCAAATGAACAACTATATCACACCACCGATCAGTGAAAGTCATGGAAGAGATTCTTTGCATGAATATGGGTCTACGCATGGGATTGAGTTTCATTTACCGAAGATTTCGGGTTTCAGACCTATCAGAATACGTTCTCGCTTGCACATTGTTTTTTCGGTAGAATCTACGAAATCAATGCCTTACGGTATTGCTGTATGGGGGAATCATATGGGTCTACAGTTAGAGAGTACGAATACCGAAGAGGTAAAATGGGTAGATAAGCATCTGCTATTTATCCGTCTCGCTTTAGAACAGGGAAATAACGAGTTTGAGGTCGTATTGACGATATAATACCAAAGTTAATTATTTGGAGGAGAATGTGACTAAAGTCTTAGGTTTAAAATGTAGAGAGTGTGGCAGGGTATATCCAAAGGAGCCGCTTCATGTTTGTGAGTTCTGTTTCGGTCCCTTAGAGGTGAACTATAACTACGATGAAATCAAGAATACTATCTCGAAGAATTCTATAGAACAGGGACCTGAAAGTTTGTGGAGATATGCTGACCTATTGCCTATTGATGGTGATCCTACGGATGGGCTTAACTCCGGTTTCACGCCTCTGATTCGGGCAAAGAATCTTGGAGATGCCCTTGGTGTATCAGAAATCTATGTTAAGGACGATTCTGTATGTCATCCAACGTTATCATTTAAAGACCGTGTCGTTTCTATTGCCCTGAGCAAGTCTAAGGAATTTGAATTTGATACAGTATCATGTGCGTCAACAGGTAATTTGGCGAATGCTGTTGCAGCGCATGCTGCGATTGCGAATCTGAATTGTTATATCTTCATTCCGGCAGACTTGGAAACAGGTAAAGTGGTTGCCTCACTTGTATTTGCACCAACAGTCGTCGGAATTATGGGAAATTATGACGATGTCAATCGGCTATGTTGTGAGATAGCAGGTGTGTATCCGTGGGCATTCGTGAACATCAATATTCGTCCATACTATGCAGAAGGTTCAAAGACGATATGTTTTGAGATAATAGAACAGCTCGGTTGGGAAGCTCCCGACCATATTGTTGCTCCTGCTGCGGGGGGGTCACTCATAACAAAGATAGGAAAAGCCTTAAAAGAATTTCATCTATTAGATTTGATTGAAAAACCGAACACAAAAATACATGTTGCCCAAGCAGAAGGATGTGGACCGATCGTCAATACATACAAGGAGAATAGTGATTTTGTCAAACCTGTGAAACCTGATACAATTGCGAAGTCTCTCGCTATTGGAAATCCAGCAGATGGAATCTATGCTGTTGATACCGTAAAAAAATCTGGCGGTGTTGGTGAACATGCCACTGATGATGAAATTGTTGAAGCAATAAACCTGCTTGCTGCAACAGAAGGTATCTTCACCGAGACTGCTGGTGGGGTTACGCTTGCGGTAACTAAGAAATTAATAGATAACGGGGACATTGGACGTGATGAAAAAATAGTTGTTGCAATTACGGGTAACGGTTTCAAGACAATTGAGGCAATTGAAGACAAAATGGATCAACCCCATATAATTGCCCCGCAACTGAATGCATTCCGAAAACTCATGACGAAAATTTAGTGATTTTTGGACAGTGTACATCGGGTTGTTGTTATACGCGGAGGAATAAGCTATGACACATCAAGAGAGATACAATCCCTTACAAGACATCTCCTCGTCTGTTCATGTTACGATGACAATAGACGAGTTCCTTGAGAAGGATGTAGAGGGATGTGAATATGTTAAGGGAGAATTAATACCGATGCCTGCAGCATCAATTAGACATGGTGCCATAAGTATCAGAATCATCCGTTATTTAGATCCTTATGTGCATCAGAATAATCTTGGACACTTATATACAGCAGAAACATCGTTTAAGGTTGGCGATCGGGTGCTAAAACCTGATGTCGCTTATGTTTCAAATGAACGAATTATAGGTGATGAAGATAAAGGTTTTTCTATACCTCCTGATCTGGCAATAGAGGTTGTTTCCCCATCAGATATTCGGTCAAGAGTAATTGGAAAAGTACACGCTTATCTGAGTGCAGGAACACGTTGCGTTTGGGTGATTGAACCCGATTCTGAGATTATCACAGTTTATCATTCTGAAACAGACATTAAAATACTCTCGATTGATGATACACTCACTGGCAATGAAGTCGTCCCTGGTTTCTCTTGTCCAGTAGAACTACTGTTTGCGTAGTAGATTATGGATACACTAAATGGCATTCTTGAACGGATAGTATTTGAAAATCCTGATACCGGTTATACAGTCGGCAGGCTATCTGCGCGGGGTCATGCAGAACTTATTACTGTCGTTGGCAACCTTGTCTCTGTTAATCCTGGAGAAAGCCTGCTGCTGAGCGGTGAATGGGTCAACAATCCCAAATATGGCAGACAATTCCAGATTGAGAAATATGAAACGATTCAACCTGCAAATGTGATGGGTATACGTAAGTATCTCGGTTCTGGATTGATTAAGGGTATTGGTCCCAAAATGGCTACGCGCATTGTTGGTCAATTTGGAATGGACACAATTGATGTGATTGAGCAGCAACCCCAGAAGTTAGCCAGTGTCCCTGGAATCGGTCAGAAACGCGTTAAAATGATCCAGCAGGCATGGGAAGAACAGCGAGAAATAAAGAATGTCATGCTCTTTCTGCAGTCTCATAATGTTAGCACCTCACATGCAGCGAAGATATACAAGACCTACCAAAATGAAGCAATCCCAATTGTAACTGAAAATCCATATCGTCTTGCTGATGATATATATGGTATCGGTTTCGTTATTGCTGATACTATTGCACAAAAGCTCGGTATAGATAAAAACGACCCGCATCGTATACAAGCTGGAATTAAGTATGTTCTTAGTCAGAAAGCGGATGAAGGACATGTCTTTCAACATCCCGATGCGCTATACACTGCATGTGAAGGGATGCTTGAACAAAACTCAAACACAATAGAATTAGGTATAGTAGCACTTACACATAAAGAGGAAATAATACTGTCGTCAGGAGAAAATACGGTTGAATTCATCGGAGAGCACAACATCATAAATGAATGGCTGAACAGTAGTTCCAAACCAACACCGTTCGTAGAGAGTGAAAATAGATACATTGAGACTGTAGACGATAATGACGTTTTTACGAAGATGAAACTATCTGAAGAAACAACTAAATCAATTGAGGAATCTGCGGTATATCTGTCACCATTTTATTATGCAGAAATAGGCGTTGCCAATCATCTCACACGTCTGATGCATAGTAATTTAAGGAAAACGAATGAACTGGATATCAACACATCTTTACACCAATTAGGAAGTGAATTGCAAATCGAATTTGCGCCACAACAAAGGACAGCAATTCAAACAGCACTCTCAGAAAACGTGATGATTCTCACGGGAGGTCCAGGCACAGGGAAAACGACTACTACGGTAGGTATGATCCATCTGTTTGAGAAAGAACAGAGGACAATTGTATTGGCAGCACCGACGGGTCGCGCAGCGAAACGCCTCAGTGAAACAACGGGTAGAGAAGCGAAAACTATTCATCGTCTACTTGAATACTCTTTTCAAAATAACGGATTTAAGCGGAACAAGGATAATCCTTTAGAGACAGATGTCTTGATTGTGGATGAAATGTCTATGGTAGATCTTGTCTTAATGAATAGGTTGATCCAAGCGGTACCAACAGGTGCAACTGTTATCATGATAGGGGATACAGACCAGCTTCCATCTGTTGGTGCAGGGAGTGTTCTGCACAGTCTAATTGATTCAGAAAGGATACCTGTTGTAAAACTAACGGAGATATTCAGACAAGCACAGCAGAGCATGATCGTTACCAATGCACACTTAATTAATTCAGGTGAATTCCCAAAGACATCAGGTGCAGATGATAGAAATTTCTTCTTTATTGAAGAGGATGAACCGGAAGCTTGTGCGGAGCAAATAACATCTCTGATTTCTAAGAGATTACCTGAACATTTTAATTTGCATCCTATAGACGATATACAGTTGCTTTGTCCGATGCGGCGGGGAATTCTCGGTTCAGAGAACCTAAATAACTGTTTACAGGAGAAACTGAATCCACATGCTGAAGAAGTCATCCGCGGTTGGCATACATTCAGACGTGGGGATAAGGTGATGCAGATACGGAACAACTACGACTATGATGTGTATAATGGTGATATCGGTAGGATTTTGGACATTGACTCAATAGAGAAGCAAGTTAATGTAGGATTTCCTGAAAAGACTGTTGTTTATGATATGGCTGACCTAAATGAACTGGTTTTAGCGTATGCGACAACTATTCACAAGTCGCAGGGGAGTGAATATCCCGCTGTTGTCATTCCTGTACATACGCAACATTATATCATGTTACAACGGAATCTGCTTTACACAGGTATAACGCGGGCAAAGGAGCTTGTCGTGATAGTCGGCACTAAACAAGCACTTGGAATATGTATACGTAATAATCGCGTAATGGAACGTAATAGTTTTCTTTCTCAACGACTAAAATATGTGAGCAATTAGGAAACATTCTTAACTAATATGTGTCAAGAAAATATCAATTTGTGGTAAAATAGTGGGAAACGTAATCCTAAACCTACTAAAAAAGGAGATACTAATGAAAATAGGTTTAATCATTCTGATAAGTGCATTGATGATGTCACACAGTTTTGCTTTTGCCGAAATTAAACTACCCCGTATTTTCGGTAATAACATGGTACTACAACGGAAAATGCCTGTACCCATCTGGGGATGGGCTGATGCAAATGCAGAAGTCACACTGACTCTCTTGGATGGTAACACGAATGAGGAAATTGAAACGGTAACAGTTGCAGCGGATGAGAAAGGCAACTGGCGAACCCAACTACAAGCCAGACCTGCAGGTGGACCTTACACACTTAAGATTGTAGGTAAAAACTCTGTAAGCTTCACAGATATACTTTTCGGTGAAGTGTGGGTCTGCTCTGGACAGTCAAATATGGGTTGGACCGTCAACGCCTCAGACAACAGTAGGGAAGAGATTGCTGCGGCAAATTATCCGAATATCCGTCTGTTCCATATACCGTTGCAATCTTCTGGATTACCATCAGAGGATGTAGAGACTGAGTGGCGACCAACAACCCCTGATACAATCCGGCACTTCTCCGCTGTTGCCTACAACTTTGGCAAACATGTCCACAAGGAACTTGATGTTCCGATAGGCTTGATTGACACGTCCTGGGGAGGTACACGTGTTGAAGCTTGGACAGCACCCATAGGGTTTGATTCTGTCCCCGCGCTGTCATCCATTTCTGAGGAAATTCGCGATATTGACAAGAACTATAGAATGGGTTTACCAGAGAAAATTAGTGAAATCGAAGATTGGATAGCAGAAACACGTGAGGCTTTGGAAACTGGTGGCACTATTTTTGAATTACCCGATAATCCGCATCCCTTAACTCCGCATAATCGTCCGACCGCAATCTATAACAAGATGATCTACCCGATTGTTCCTTATGCCATTCGCGGTGCGCTATGGTATCAAGGGGAGTCAAATGTAGGTGATGGCATGATGTATTTTGAGAAGAAGAAAGCTTTGATAAATGGCTGGCGTAAAATCTGGGACCAAGGTGAATTCCCGTTCTATTTTGTTCAACTTGCACCGTGGGGGGGATATGATAGGAACAATCCTGATGTCCTTCCAGAATTTTGGGAAGGTCAAACTGCTACGTTGAAAGTACCCAACACGGGCATGGTGGTAACCACTGACATTGGAAATGTCAATGATATTCATCCGAGAAACAAACAGGACGTCGGTTTAAGACTTGCTTTTTGGGCACTCGCAAAGACTTACGGTCATGATGATCTCGTTTGTTCGGGACCACTATACAAGTCCATGCAGATAGATGGCAATTCAATCCGTTTAAGTTTTGATCATATTGGCAGCGGTTTAGCGGCACGAAATGATGAAACGTTATCTTGGTTTCAGATTGCAGGTGAAGACCAAGAGTTTGTTGATGCTGTAGCAGTTATTGATGGCGATACTGTCGTAGTATCAAGTGATGCAGTTGAGTCACCTATTGCTGTGCGATTCGGTTGGGATAGGAGAGCTGAACCGAATCTTATGAACAAAGATGGATTGCCAGCTTCTCCGTTCAGGACAGATTCCTGGTAACTTTTCTTATTTATTTGCAGATATTTGAGCGAGGCAGTGGACAGTCCATGTTGAACTTTTAGGTCGGGTTTCGTTCCTCTACCCGACCTACATAGAAATTCACGGGTGTGAAAATAATTTCCAAAAATCGAAAACTAAATAACCCTGATGATTAATTTTCTTGGGTTTTCTCTTCAAAGTTGAATTTTCTCAAAGAAAAAGTTGTCCACACCTCATCTAAATTATCACCTTCACTTGAAGAACCACCATACGATCCTACCTTATAATCTACACCGGTCGCATATTTCAATCTCTTGGCAATCTCAAAAATATCACCTGTTTGACGAAGACTCTCAGTATTGATAACACGACATCTTAAAACATTTGGAGGATCGGAAGCAAGTTTATCATATTTTAGAAAGGGGTATGCTTTAAGTATGGTCTTGAGGATACTGGGAGGATCTATTTTTTCACGGACGACCTTTACGATTTCTACAGCAGCCCTACGTAATGTCTGTTCCAATTCTTCCCGAATGATTCCGTTGAGTTCTTCATCTTCAAGCGTTGAAGTGAAAATCCCTTTACCTAAATCTATAGGCAAACCGTTTTCTTCTTCATCCTGGTTCCCATTTAGAGCGCACCGAACTCTTGCGAAACGAACGGGACCGTATCCATTTCTCTCAGGTATTTCTATTCTGAGGAACTTAATAAAATCATTGTCAACCACCTTTTTCAAGTCGATGCTGCGTATATCATACATATTCATTATAGATTCTCCTATAGGAAAGGTACATCTGATAAAGAAAACTCTACTTCATAGCGGTGTTTTACACAGAACGGAGGAATGTATCCGTGAATAAGTATTTCTGCATCTCGTAGTGCAAATATCAAGGCAATTAGCTGAAGTTCGACATTCGGGGAAACATCCGTGATTGGATTAGCTGCTTGTCCTTTCAGAAGATTATTCATATATGTAAGGTCCATAATCCCACGCCAAGGTTGTGGTAAGAGATGAACGAGTTCTTTTGTCGGATCTATTAGATTAAGTCCATGTGGAAGCGAATCGTCTATTTCTAATTCGTAAATATAAGCCGGATTTTCTTTTGTTGGTTCCCTTTTACTATTAAATACAGCATAATGCCATGCAATTGCATAAGAACGTGTAAGTGAAATATAGGGACTGTTGTGTGTTCCTGAGGCTATGTGGTGTATCGGTGTATCAATGCTTCAGTTGAAGGATGTGCTTCTGATGCCCTTGCTGTAAAGCCTAATTGACGAGCATAGTTAGCATGCCAATGTGTTCCGACACCTGCCCCTTTATAAAATGTTGCCAGATACAGATTAAAATAGGATTATACCAATTTTAATTATTATTCTTCCATTCTTCCGTAGGTTGGGTTGAGGAACGAAACCCAACATCTTGACCCATTATAGAGCAATACAGGTCGCCAGTTAATATTTTATTGGCGTGCATCTACACGACCTACGCAAATGGTATATTATAAAGTAGAAATGGTATTACTTGGAGTTGTCAGAACTACCAATGCCTATATGTCTCAAGTCCTTAATCAAGAGTTTTATGTCATTTTCGTTGTAAATTAAATGTGAGTATAGTTTATCATGTTTGAAGCGAAGTTTCAATAGTTTAATAACGACATAATGACCTGCGTTAAATGACTATTTGTAAAATATAGTTTTATAAATGTAGGGTGTTTTGTAAGTTTTGTCATTAGTCTGGACTATCCACTATGCTGCTAATGCTGCAAACAGAGCTTTAATGTATCCGATAGAATATGCTAACCCAACGTTACCTTCCAGTCTTGGAATATGGTCAGCGTTGATACATCCATCAAATCCGACCTTTCTTAGTTCGCGAACGATCCTGAACATGTTCATGTCGCCGTCATCAAGTAATGTTTCCTCAAATGCCCCTGCAGTTGCAAGGCTGCCCCGCACATTGCGGAGATGAACCATAAAGATACGTCCTTTGCGTCCGTAGTTGTTAATTTCATCGAGTACGATCGTACTTCCTCCTGCTTCAGCACGAGTACCACAACAGTACAAATACCCAACATTCTTACTTGGAAAGGCATCAATAACGCGATGAAATCCAAGACTACCCAAGGGTGTGTCAGGATTCGGTACATCTGATGGATGAATAGCAAGTTTGATGTCGTATTCATCTGCAATTGGTACTAATGCCTCGTAGACTTCACAGAAACGTATCCACCATTCGTCAAGTGCTTCCATTGTCGGTGTGTCAGGTGGGTTCTTTGTTGCCGCGCGACTTTCACCTCGCGAAGTATATCCTCCACGATGGACTGCGGCATATCGCGTCATAAGGTAGTCAAACGTATCCCCGCCAAATCTTTGTCGTGCAATGGGTATTCCTGCTTCAGCAAACACTTTAAGAGCGTTGCATGTGTTCTCTAATTCTATTTCTCTATCGGGTAGTCCTTTCATAAACTCTTCGGTGATGTTAGGCAGTGTCACTCGGTTTATGTCCAATCCGTAAGAGCGAATCAGTTTTTTAATTTTTAGCAGTTCATCCAGATCGGGAAACCCTTTCTCCTTAACCCCTGGAAACGAACCGCCATTTCCAAAGTCAATACAGTTTGCACCGAGTTGTGTTACCTGTTTCAAGTATGATTCCGAAAGTCCACCATCCCATACAGATACTTTCATATTATCCTCCTTTACAACGGCAATTCTACCAGTTTTCCGGTCTCTACGGATTGATAGGCCGCTAAAGCGATTTCAACAGCAGCCCGTCCATCAACACCTGTGATAGGCGGGTCTGTATTATTGCGAATTGCATCAACAAATACACGTATTTCCTGCTGTACAGGTGGTGGCACTCTAATATCACCGATCCTGATGCTTCTGCCTTCACTATCAAAAGGTTTAATTTGGATTGCAGCGTCTCCACCCCAGATTTGTGGGAAATTGATACTTCCCTTCTCACAATCCACTCGTCCACCATATCCGCCAACTGCTGCGACATGACTTGAGTGTAGTAATCCGACAGCACCGTTTTTGAAGTTCATTGAAGCGAGAACTATGTCAGGGTAGTCTGTATCTTCTTGTATATATGTCCCACCAGTAGCGTAGACAGAATCTACATCTCCAAAAGTCCATTGCATGAAGTCTATTTCGTGTGCATTGATTTCCATCAGGCTTCCGCCACATTTCGCGCGTTCTAGACGCCAAGGTGTTCGATTCCCGCCCCGCCAGGGCCCGCCAATTCGGTGTACCATCATGTTAACCGGTGCGCCAAGTTCTCCGCTATGTACTATTTCTCTTACTTTTGAATGCGTTGCATGATAGCGACATACCAATCCGATTGTGAGTTTGACATCGTTTTCAGATGCAGCATGTAGCATAGCATCACAAGCTTCTAAAGTTGGAGCCATCGGTTTTTCTGAGAAAATGTGCTTACCTGCT
>CAZURU010000004.1:0-10664 GCA_964623585.1 uncultured bacterium | reverse complement strand
GCTGCATCAACTGCCATCTGTGAATGTAAAAACGGAGGTGATGCGATCAATACAACGTCGATAGCATCATTTTCAAGCATTGCATGGTAGTCAGTTGTATATTCTGTTCCAAGATTATCGGCGAGGGTTTGTGCCAATTCTGCTTGAAGGTCGCTAACGCAGATAATGTTGATTCCTTCAACAGCATTTGCCGCATTTGCAAGACTTCTTCCCATACCGCCACATCCAATAACACCAATACCGATTGTTTCCATACAAATCTCCATATAGATTTCATTCAAAAGTATAATAGGAGCGTGTCACAAACGCTCCTATTTTTAGTTTATAAGTTTTAAGGTTACGATGAATCTCGTTCAACATAAGTCTAAAACAGGTCTCTTGCGGCACGTCGGCGACGATCAGCCAAATCGTCCTCTCTTTCCTCATCAGATACTTGGTCGACTGCGAATGCATCAATTGGACGATATTGTGACACTTCTCCTCTACGTTTGAAGAGTCTGAAATAGTCAAATCTTGTTAATGTTGGTGGAATATTTCCTGGACAGAGTGAATGCAAGCCCACTTGAACTCTGGGACCCATGGCAACGCGCGTTACGCCGACGCCTCGCCAATGAATACCATCCTGACTTGCATACGCTGTGAATTGATTTCCCCGTCGTTCCAGTCGTAGGAAGAGTTCTCTGACTCTCCGCATTCCGCCACGGGCGACCAGTGCAAAGCGTCGGTTAACGTGTCTTTCAAAACGGACATCACCTCTAAAAGCGTGTGGACCAGAGGTTTTTTCCAAACGTAGAAACTGGTTTTCGTTTTTCCAAACAATCAAACCGCCGTGTTCTCTGAGTTGTGGTGAAATACGCATACGTGTTTCAATTGCGAAGTCTTCAGAAACTTCCATCAGGAGTCGGGGTGCGTCCATGTCCCCACCACCTCCGTTTGGACCGTGCCACAGGTCTTGACCTGGATCAGTTCTCATTTCAAGGTATCCTTGTCGTTCTGTCCATTGTCCTCCGCCTTGTGGATCTTCCCAACGCCACTCAGGCCGCATGTCATTCCCTATGAATTCATCGTCAAACACCATCTCTGTAAACTCACCTGATGATGCCCATCCCTCAATTTTTATAGCCGATATTGAATCTCCAAAACTTTGTGGTAATAGATGTAGGTTCGGAAATTCTTTCTTGAATTCAGAAGGTTCCATCCGTACCTGTAGTTTCTGACCTTCAAAATCTGGATGTTCATAGAAAATTATGTCAGCACCTTCTGCTGGGAAATCGGGACCTTTAAACATGCGAATAGATGAGATTCGGTCTTCAAACCATGTGCCACCTTGTGGGTCACGTAAGTTTGCTATATCTCGCAGTATCGTAATCTTTTTACCTCTAAATTCAACATGTTCAAAGCAGTCAACGATGACAGGGATTGTACCCCACTCTGGTCCTACAACGTCAATAGATGAACCGAAATTGATAGAAGAGACTCTGTCTGCAAAGTTATATGCTACATCATGCAAATTGGGGTAGAATCCTGGTCCGAGGGATAGCTTTTTACCTTTAAAGTTCGCGTGCTGATATAGATTTACTTTATAATTTGGACTGCCCGAGAAATTTGGACCTTTAAAAACGCGTAGAGAAGATATATTGTCTTGAAATCCAATTCTACCTGTGTGTGGCACCGGTTCTAAGACATATCCCATCCTCCCACGAAAGTTAACATGTTGGAAAATCTCTACGATAAGACGGGGTATTACGACTGGCATTTTATTCTCCTATGTGTTACCATTATGTTGACATTATATCTACTTGATCGGTATATTTGATACTATTCTTCAAAAGCTGCATCAAATGCAACTGCCGAAGGTTCAAAGTCAAAACCTTTCACAGCACTGCAAGCTTCGCTTGCGCCGTGTTCACGATCCATACCGCTATCTTCCCACTCAATAGAAAGGGGGCCATCATAACCGATACTGTTTAACGCACGGATTATCTCTTCAAAATTGATACTACCCCGACCAATAGAACGGAAATCCCAAAAACGTTTCGAATCTCCAAAGTTGAGATGACCACCAAAAACACCTGATAATCTGGGGGTGTCTGCCCACCATACATCCTTCATGTGAACGTGATATATTCTATCACTCAGCCGTTCAATGAATGCAACGTAATCCACACCTTGGTATCCAAGATGACTGGGGTCATAGTTGAAACCGAATGTCTCTCTTCCGTTGACTGCCTCAATGGCTCTTTCAGCAGTGACAATGTCAAAAGCAATTTCTGTTGGATGAACTTCAAGACCGAATTTGACACCGACTTCATCAAAGACATCAAAGATAGGATTCCATCGATTAGCGAAATCTTCAAAACCCGTATCAATCTGTGCAGGGTCTATAGGTGGAAATGAATATAGCAGATGCCAGATAGAACTACCAGTAAAACCGTTGACAACATCAACGCCGAGTTTTGCCGCAGCACGTGCAGTGTTTTTCATCTCTTCGGCAGCACGTTCTTGAACACCGTCTGAATCACCGTCACCCCAAATATCCTCCGACAAGATGGATTGGTGTCGTGCGTCGATATTGTCGCAGACTGCTTGTCCAACAAGGTGATTGCTGATTGACCAGACTTTCAGATCATACTTTGCAAGTAGGTCGTGTCTCCCTTGACAGTAGGCATCGTCAGAAAGTGCTTTGTCGACCTCAAAATGGTCTCCCCAGCATGCAAGCTCTAAACCGTCATATCCCCATTCACTGGCTTTCTTTGCTAAATCTTCAAGTGTAAGGTCTGCCCATTGTCCTGTAAACAGTGTAACAGGTCTTGCCATGTTATAATTCTCCTTTATATTTTGATACCAAAAAAAATATTAACTGGGTGAAAGTCTCTCAATCCACTTATGCGGGTGGTGTATAACTTGCATCAACCCATCCGCGCTGTTTACCACTTTCGACAGCAGTATTTATGAAATGGACGCCGCGTGCACCATCCTGAACAGTTGGGAAATCGGTGTCAAATTCACTTGGACTATCTCCTGAAATTTTTGCCGACATTGTACGTGAAGCATTGACATAGATGTTTGCAAAAGCTTCAATAAAAGCTTCAGGATGTCCGAACGGTATCCTTGAGTTGTGTTGCGTAATTTCCGCGAGATAGTCATTCCCACGTTTGTAAACCTGTTCGGGACCATCTGGGAAACGTAAGGATAGATAGTTAGGATTTTCCTGATGCCATTCTAACGAAGCATCTGTCCCATACACGCGTATGCGTAAATTGTTTTCCTCTCCAACTGATATCTGTGATGCATATAATACGCCTCTGACACCCTTCTCATAATGAACTAATATATTACCATCGTCTTCTAACAAGCGTCCTTCAACGAAGGTTGTCATATCAGCGCATATCTCTTCCATTTCAAGTCCTGTGATATAGTGTGCCAAGTTCTCAGCGTGGGAACCGATATCTCCGATACATGACGATGCACCTGCTTGTTTTGGGTCGGTCCGCCAGACAGCTTGTTTTGCGCCTTCGTCTTCCAAGAATGTTGACAACCAGCCTTGTGGATATTCAACGACGATTTTTCGTAATGTGCCAAGTTTACCCTCTTTAACAAGTTCACGCGCCTGTTTCACCATCGGGTAACCGGTATAATTGTGTGTTAATGCAAAGACAACATCGTTTGATTTTACTAAACTGCAGAGGGATTCCGCATCTTCAACTGTCGTTGTCATCGGCTTATCACAGACAACGTGGAAACCGGCTTCTATGAAGGTTTTTGCGACATCATAATGTACGTGATTGGGTGTGACGATAGAGACGAAGTCAATGCGTTCACCGTCGGGTAGTTGGCTCTCTTTTTCTGCCATCTCCTTGTACGACCCGTAAGTTCTATTATCATCAAGAAAGAGTTCGGCACCTTGCTGTTTTGATTTTTCTGGTGACGATGAAAAAGCACCAGCAACCAATTCAATCTCACCATCCAACGCAGCAGCCTTACGATGCACTGCCCCGATGAAGGCGTCCGGTCCACCACCAACCATTCCATACCGTATTTTCCTACCAAGTGGCATATTTTGTATCCATTCCTTTTTCTTTTGCGATGACGTCTGTACTCTACTGTCAATAATTATTGGCAACAATACATCAACGCACATGATAGATTAAATTCCTTGTATATGAATTATGTCATGTTTTTTGACAATTTTCAAGGTAAATTTGATGGGACAATGTTTAGAATAGATAATACTTCACCTGATTGAAATGATATCTACCGGTCTTGGGTAATCGCTGAATTGACGACTATGGTTGTGCCATCCACTATCACTGGCACGCCGCGAAGGAGACAGATAGCGACAGTCGTTATTGGCACGATATGTGTTCCAGTCTGAATTCTTTCTAAGTATTCTGGGAAGAGTTCATGTCTTTGTAGCATGAAATGCTAAAGCACCGATGTGCCTGAAGATCGTCTCAGATTCCATTTAGTCTGCAGCCTTTGGACGATCCAGTGTCGTATCAAGCTCTACTGAATGCCAATAGTTGAGACTGTTGATAACTTCACTTTTGAGGATATCTGCCTCTAACACTTCCCAAGCTGCGTCCGGAGGCAACCCACGATGTGATACGTAAGCCCGACGTTCTGATATGTCCAAGATATTCCAATACAAACGCACTGAATATAAATAGCGACGCTGCTCGGTTAAGGCTTTTTCATAGTCTGAATAGGCTATAAAGGGATTACCGAGGGCAAGCATTCTTGTGAGGAAGAAATCAGCCGGATATTCTTTGTCAAGATCGCGCATCATATCCACGAACGCCTCGCTATGACCATACTTTGTTAACAGCTGCGGATACCACAAGTCATTCATTTGGGCAACAGTGTAGGGTTGATACGCTCGTTTGACTGCGGGAAGGTTGAGGTTTGCCCAGTCTGTTTTCCAGCGGTGCTCTACGTGTTCAGGAACGCCAAACGGCATTACGTCCAGATAGTAGACCACTGCCACCGCAATTATAAAAAGCAAGAGGATAATTAAATTCCTATACGTCTTCATTTATATAGGATTGATTTCTTGTGTTAAATATATTCCCTTGTTGTCAGAATCGTGCCAAAATTGATTAAATGTTCTGACATTTAAGCAGTTATAGATGAGAATAAATGGAGACATTAGATATTGAGTTTTTTCTAAATTACTTCTGAGTTTCTGTTGCAAGATATTTCACATTCGGTTTAATATTCGGTGGGTATTTAATTTTCCACACTTTGATATTTGAAAACGCCACATTTTTCTGCGGATATATCGGTTCAAACACATCAGAATGCACCTCGCGAAGGTATAAGCGGACAATAAGACTGTTCCAACCAATTGTGGAAAGATAATATGCTTTACGAAGATTCTCCTTTGAATCAAAATACATAACAACGCCTCCGTACGATGCGTCATCAATATCAGGAGAAACGGTTTGATGGATGCCTTTGTACATAACGTAAGGAAGTTGTGCGGTTTTACTGTCTTTTAAACTGACTGTAAGAGTAGGAGATGTTGAATCAAGTTCTGCGTCTATATGGTTAAATGGGATGTTTTTCAGGTTAAAGAGTTGTTGTGGTTTACCTGATACTGTATTTAAGAATTTGAGCGGTACAGGTAAAAACCGTCGGTCTCCTTGTTCATTACTTCCGATAGTTGAATAGTTGTCAGTCAAAAGGATCTCTCTTTTAGTGAACATGAGATGTGTAACGCCATAAGTTTTAAGGAATTCCAATGCTTCCTGATCCGATTGGGCTGCATATACATGACGAAAAAAGAGATGGATACGCGCAGGAATATAATGATCCGGATCAATAATAGTCTTGATTTTCCCAAGTACGTTAAGTTGGTTACCGTACTCCCAGTTCGCAGCCAGAACAGTATTTTCTGGTAGGTCTGTTATCATCCAATCTATTGCGTCTGTTAATGGAGAGTCCCCTGGTAGCGGTTTTCGAAATTCTGTAGCAGTATATAGAGAGAAGTTTGTATACGCACCCATGGGAGTCCAAAACATAAGAAGTGCCAACACAGCACACGCGATCCCCGCATTTAACAGTTCCTGCGGAAGTCGCTGCTTTAAGAGATTTAAGGTGTACTTAAAATTTTTCAGTTTCTGACTGATCATGTTTGATAGTGCTGTTATGATCACAGTGGTAAAGAAAGCAAGTGGTACAGCAACAAAAAAGTCGTATCGTTGGGCATCGCGCGTAAGGGCAACCCAACAGAATAACCATCCAGACATGACAATGAAAACGGTATCATTTTCTCCGTATTCATCGCGTCGCCAAGCACGTAACAAAAATCCAAAAACAATACCTGTCATAGAAGCATAAAAGAGAGTGTTGCCAAAAGGAACTTTCCAGAGTGTCATAGAAAGCGCATCTAATGGTCCTCGTAAAAAAGTTGTGATAAGAAAAAGGATAAGAGGCACAGCAAAAAGAAAATGTCCGAATTTTTTGGCAGGATATATAACAGTAAAAAGAAAACCGAGACTACCCAGAATAAAAATCCCACCATATCGGAATACCCAAAAACTGTAAGTGGGATTTTCTAATTCACCAATGCTTTGCATAAGGGACGTTTGACTTAGAGAAACGACGGTGGTGTCAAAGGTATCTACTTGCCTTAAAATATAGATGAGTGCTCCACAGCAGACAATAACTATTAAAGCAAATGTCAGAGACCTGGAATGTGCTTTAATTTTATTCGCAAATGGTGCTTTTGTAATAAGGTAATACCTTAGTGATCGCATTCCAAGAACTACGAGTGGTGGTATTAGCAGAAATGCAGCTACATGTGTTGTAAAACCTTCACCATTACGGTAAACGGCAGATGTAAGGTAAAGCGTTGGAATGAAACAGGACACCCATAAGAGATAGTAGACTAAATTCTTTTCTGTTTTAGTGCTAAGGAATTGCCAAATTTCTATGATAAGAATAAAAAGGGTGAAAACACCGAAACCTTCCCAAGAGTGTCCTCCGACGAACACGCTGAAACCACTAACGAGTGTAAAAATAAGTCTATGAAGAGGACGTTCCGTTTTCAAAGCCCTGAGATAACTTGTGATAGCAATTACCCCAATCAGAAGACACCAACTGTCCCGATCAGCGAAACCAGGAGTACTACGTTCAATAGCACTAGGTAACGTTGCTAAAAGTACGCCAAAAATGCTGCAAAAGAGCATCCCAAAAGTACGATAGAAGAAAAGACAGAGCAAGGCGAGTCCAAGGACAAAACAAATAACCGGAACGAAAAGCGTAACACCGTAGAGAGAAACGTTTGGAAAGAAAAATGAAACTGCTTTATGTGTGTATGCTAACGCAGTAGGGTAGGCATGTAGAGTTTGAGTTAAGTCTCTGCCATCGGGCAACCAACGTGACATATCACGTGATGGTAGTTTCCCCTGTTTAGAAATCACTTGCGCTTGGTTGAAATAAAAATAGGCATCTGTCTCGGTGAACTGACCATTAGGAAGTATCTCTAAGCCTTGGATACGTATCCAGAATGCTATAAGCGAAATAACTGTCAACAAGACAATTAAAAGTAACTTTTTTAAGGGCATCGTTAATTCAGAGTCGCGAATCAAAGTTCTCTCCTACAATACACAAATTTCTATATACACTATGACATTTAGTAGAAAGAAACGTTCGAATCGCGACTTTTAAAACCAAAATTACAACGGAAAATACTAATTACTGCCATCCTTATTGCCACTGCAATAAGCGGAACCATAGGCGATGAAATACCAACCTTCCGGAGTATACGTAGCAGTACAAGATCCCAAGTCCGAGGAATCGTGTCCACTGAAAATGCCTGAAGCGTATGCTTTTTCTGGCACTTCAGTATTGCAAGGATCTGGCCACCAATCTCTATCGCTTACGCTTGTTTTCTTGTCGCGAGAAATGAGAACTTCTTTTCTCTCTATTTTTATACTGCCACCTATTTCCGTATTCGGTGATTGATGGGAAACACCAGCAAACTCAATAGAATTAACCCCTGGCAGAAATGTTAAGTTAATCTGAATTCCTACTGTACCCTCTACAAGTCTCATGTAGAGTTTTACTCCATTACCATCCTCACCCATTTTAGGATTGCTTCCACCTGAATCAGCCCATGCTAATCCTTCATACTTATAACCAGGATCGCCTAAGGATACACTCTCAAGAGAGACTTTAACCTTTGCCGATCCCAACCCACATTCTCTGCGTGCTTCATTTGACAGAGTTACATCAGGGTGCGGGGTAGACCCGTCGCCTGGAGTATGGTGGGAATGTATCAGTTGCATGGTACCTGTTACTAAAAAGAATACCACACAAAAAATAAAGAATGACGTTAATTTAAACCTATTCATTTTCTTCTCCTTATTACCCTTTTTAAAAGAGTTTGAGTTTTATAAAATTAAGAAACAGTTATGAGGCCGAATTAATTTCTTTAACAAACTGTGACTTACGTTCTTTTTTAATAGTCCGTTGTCTTAATGAACGTATAAGCGAAGATTTGCAACACTTGCAATTTTTTTTGTTTCGGATGATTGTTTTAACATCTTTACGCGTCGGTACTGTTGTGGTTTGGACACTAACAGGATGCCGTTCTAACGACGGTTTTTCCCGTGGAAATGCAACAAGACATCCGACAACTGCAAGAAAGGTAATCGTACTGTAGAAAAACGTCTTCATTTGTTATTTCCTTGTTGATGGTAATGGTGGTTTTGGAGACACCTTCTGTGGTCGTTTTTTTTGTCGCATAGATTGACTAAGGTATTCTGCTAATGAAGGGTTAGTTTCTCGGATACGTTGAATTCCGCTTTCTAACCCATATTGATCTAAAAGGGACACTGCTTCTTGAAAACTTTTACGTGTAAAAGCCTCTATTAATACGGTTTCAAGTTGTTCTGGGGTGCTTTCTTGAGACATCTTAGACCCGTCTATATTACCAAATTCAGACATAATTAACTTATTAAATTCTTCTTTAAGCTCCATGTCTGTCATTCTGGCATACTTCATCATTTCTTCTCTTGCCTGCTCATATTTTTCTTTTGCAGCTTCTACTTGCATTAGACTTCTATTGTCTACAAATTCTGTATAATCTTCTTCCGTAGTCTCTTCGGATAAGCGATCAAACTCCTCTGGCATTGCTAACATAGGCGGTATCCATGCTGATCCCATCAATCCATCTTCGTTTTCTAACCATTTATCTAAATGGGCATTCAAAAAATCTTCTTGAGTAATAGGTTCAGGTTTCCCTGACATCTGTTTGCCATCATCGTCTATGTAAACGACATCGTACCCATCAGGTTCAATCCCTCTAAAGATGATATTAAATTCCTCTTCCAAAGTAAGTTCGCTACCGAAGAACGTCGCACCGGTTTCTCTACCTTTTACATAAACTGTCTTTTTGTCAATATGGGTAGGATAGAAGTTGTCTCCTATAAACATACCTCCGTCAATGCTTGGATCCGCATCTATTGCGCGGGAGAACTGTTGATGAAGCAAAATATTGTGATTAATATAAGCATCTTCAAAAGCCGCCCAAGAATCTGTGGGGTACCCCGAACGTTCCTGCATTTCAGGGGACTGGGCTACTAAGAATAGCGTATTTCGCATAGCCAAATACCCGGTAAAATCCAACCTATTTTCAATAGGCACCCCTTTAGCAAGTATTTTTTGTAACCATTGATCAGGAGGAAACATCTCATCCGCAGGACTACTACCATAATCACCAAACGTTTCTGTGATTGCTTCCAGTGTTTGTGGTCCATGATGTACCGTTCCTTTACTATTTGTTACAACGACATCAGATGTCATATTAGGTTTACGGTCTAATGGCGGAGGTATGTCAGTAACTTTTTTCTGTTCAACTGCAATCTTGGTGAGTTCTGAGACAATCTCTTGATAAGCTTTATCATAAGTCCACACCCCATCGCTTTCACTTTCAACTTTTTTCGCCATAATATCCGCTTGTTCGTGTATCCAGACATCCCAAGGGTCTTTCACAAGAGAGGGCTCAAGTGCGATCGGTTCTGTGTCGCCTTTAGAGATAGTCATCGGTTCTGTGTCGTCTTTATAGGTAGTGGTCAATTCTGTGTCTGTCTTGTGCAATAACAAGACAGCAGTGATACCAAGTATTAGGATAATGAAGATAACTAACCCCCACATCATTTTGTTTGACATGTCAATATCTCCGTGATTTCGCCTGTTGGCGATGGTAAAGGTTAAGTATTCTGCTACGCTTGCACTGTGTTTAGCGTACTAAAACTTGTTTATAATGGTTTATAATGAAAACCAGTCCTGTCATTCCAATAAAATGGTATGGCTGCGCGGATTGTGTCTTTCGACAACTGACACAAACGGCGCGCCCACTCAAGGGTTATGTGCCTAGTGTAACTCACGCAAAACGTGCATTTTTAACACCTTCTTGTGATTCTACAGAAGAACACAAAAAATGTCAACCACTTAACAAACATGGCGCAATGCAAGAACAAAAGCCCGCGACGACATAAATCGGGCGAGCACAAAAATATCGCAGATTTCCATTTCTGCGATGAAACTTGGTATTTTTAAAATTAAGAATGTAAAGTCGCTATAGCGAGTCGAGTCGAGTCGAGTCGAGTCGAGTCGAGTCGAGTCGAGTCGAGTACTCTGGGCTGGTATTTTCC
>CAZURU010000003.1:31240-47161 GCA_964623585.1 uncultured bacterium | reverse complement strand
AAGACTGAAGTTGGGCAGGAAGAATTCATCCTGAACATTAAAGGGAGAGATAGACCTGTCATAGTTGAGCTGCGATATGCTTTTGACCCCAACTATACCAACACTATGTGGACAACGCTTCTGATCTGATAAGTAAATATCGCGAAGTGAATGCAGAAAATCACTCAGAACAACTTCGGGAATTCCATCAAACTCGTCAATTATAATAACAACCTTTTGGTTGCCAAAAGTATCTGTGAGGATACATGATAGATCCTCAAAGAAATCCATCATTGAGATATGGTTTGCGATTTTCGCGGTGTCAAGAAAGGTAGAAAGGGATTGAGAAAGTACTATATTCCGATTCTGGTAAACTTGTCGAATCACCCTAACAACTCTATTACAGAATGTTTCATAGAATTCAGAACGAGTCAGATTCTTATATGCCTCAAAGTTGAGTTGAATTGGAAGATAGACTTGTGAGTCTGCGCTAAGGGTTTCAAGTGCTGATCTGAAAAAGGTCGTTTTTCCTGTCTGACGAGGGGCAAAAAGAACGATATACCGTCCTTCCTCAACACGTTTTAAGAAATCAACTATTTCTTCATGCCGACGAACTACATAATGCTTGTCAGGATAAACTCGACCTTGCGTTCCAAAACGTCTCATTATTTCACCCTTATTCTTCCTATCTCATCTCAATTACATTTGCCCCGTCTAAACTTGATCGGACATCCTCATCGTAGCTTGTGATAATAACCTGATGTTCTTCTGCAAGTTGACGAATGAAATCAACCATCATAGTTTTACGTTCTCCATCTAGGTGAAGTGTTGGATCATCTAACACAAAGAATCCGATGTTTCCTAAGACCTTTGACAGCGCAACCTTGAAACAGAGATATAGGAACATCTTTTCACTGCCGCTGAGTAGCATCAAGCTTCTGTCTTCACCGTCTATCTGAATTGATGGCAGAAGGTGCTGACGTTGTAAATCTATACGTCCCTTTTGAAAGAGTTTCATCTCTTCAAGCCATTGATGTAGTTCTTTTTCAGCGGGTTTGAGGATTTGACGTTGTAGTGTATCTATAGTCTTCTCTACACCAGCGCATGCAAGTTCTAAACTCAGTGTTGTATTTTCAACTTGCTCTGCTTCAAGATTCACCTTTTGAAGTCGTTCAAGTCTATCCAATTGAACCGCTTCATCTCGTCTCAGTTTTTCAAGTTGTTTTCTTTCGATGTCAATCTGTTTCTTCAATTGACCTTTATCTAATTGCGCGAATGATTCGTCTGAGTGCGTCTCTGCAATGCTTTCTGACATACCTTTATTGTTTAATTGTGTTGTAAGTTTAGTTATTTCAATTTCATACTTGTTGCTTTCTTGTGTGATCTGTTCTAACCGGGTCTCACGTATTTTTAATATCTGAAGTCGTTGTTCAAGTTCTTTACGGTTCTTTAAATCGTCTGTTTGCTCAGATAACGTTTTCTCAAACGTTTCCAATTTTTTAGTAAGATTTACTTTTTCCGTGTCTTTTTCCTGTATTATCTTTTCTACAACTTCGCGTTCAATTTTCTGTTGACATGTAGGACAGTGTCCATCACCGTTTTCAAGCAATGTTTTAAGTGTGTTGCAAACCTTCGTTATTGCTGTAATCTGTGAATTATGACTCCCAATTTTCTGTATGAGTATTTCGCGTTTTTTTTCGATCCCTTTTGCTTTTTCAACTGCTTCTTCAATTGTCTTAATCATTTCTTGTAGATGGGCGATGTCTTTGAATCCACTTAGTGTTTCTAACGATTCTCTGGTAAGTTTGTCAACCTGTTTCTGTATCTGCTCTCTGTTCTTTTTCCATTCAGCGATTAATTCAGCATCCCCTATTTCCATACTGTATAACGTTTCAAGTTTTTTCAATCTGGTTTCTATATTCTCAATTTCAGTCGTGTTCGGATTCGGGGCGTTATATCGCATACTGTTTTGGTGTGATTGTATCCTACCGCGTTCGCGCTTTGCAAGTCGGCGTGCATCAACAAATCTTTCCCTGACCTCGATGAGTTTATCAATGCCGAGGAGCGTGTAAAGGATATCACGTCGGGTAGAAGGTTGACGTGCAAGGAATTCAAAAATTTCTCCTTCCCGTAGAAACGCTGTCAAAGCGAGTCTGTCGTGCATTATACCAAATTTTTCATTCAACATCTCATCAACAACTTTAACACGTTTATCATCAAAGACTATGTGCCATGCTTCATCCGTTTTCAGTCTGAGTTGGAAACGTCTCCGTGTTCCACGGAAAAGCTGATATGTTTCGTCGTTGACAACGAATTGTAGTCCAGCAGTCCCACTGAACGCCTTAGTACTTTTAATTGCAGTAGCATCCACCCGAGGTACTATCGGCTTACCGGTTAAAGTGAAAAAGATGGCATTAACAAGTGTACTCTTTCCACTGAAATTTGGTCCAAAAATTAAATTGATACCCTTAGATAACTCAAAATCTCTCTGTTGGAAGCAACCGAATGTTTTGAGTCGCACACGTTCCAAAAGCACTGTCAGTTACCTCTTTTTTCTTGGACAAGATCATATAGCATTTGTGCTCTAACTTTTTCTCGTCCATTTTTTAACGTAAAGTCAAAAGCTTTGACAATTGCATCAAGTTGATCGGGACTAATGGAAATATACTTAGAATCTTGCTGAATAAGTGCTGTTATCTCTGCTTTGAAAATCTCAAGTGTTTCATTTTCAAGAACTGTATCCATAGTGTTTTACCTGCAAAATCATTAGATATAAACGACATATGAAGTTAAAATAATACTTTAGGTAATTTGGCGGGGTTAGGAAACCCCGCCAGCAGGGAAGTGAACCTGCATCATTTGAACAGACAATTACTGAATTAATTCATTAATCTTCATATAGCAATAAACAATATAAGTGAATTCAGATTTTAGATTTGATATTCATCAATCTTTCACCTGCTTCAGCGAGAACTTGATCTGCCACACTGAACATAAACCTAAATTTTGTTTTACCAAGATTGGATTGACTATAGAAACTTGAACCTGGTACCCCACCGACACCGATCTCCTTTACCAACCAGTGAGCAAAAGTCGTGTCATCTTGAAAACCGAAATCAGTTATATCTGTCATAATATAATATGCGCCTTCTGGTGGATGACAACGAAAACCAGCTTCCTTGAGAGCATTAACGAGTCGTATTCGGTTTTTGTTATATTTTTGTAGCAATTCTTGATAGTAACTATCAGGTAGGTTTAGGGCAGCTGCTCCTGCACGTTGAAGCGGATGTGGGGCACCGACTGTGATAAAATCATGCATTTTTCGGATCGCCCCTGTCAATGTTTCTGGTGCTACGACATACCCTAACCGCCATCCTGTCATAGAATAGGTCTTACTCAGACCTGAAACTGTAATCGTTCGATCCTGCATCTCTGGTAGTGCCCCGATGCTGATATGCTGTTTATCGTCATAGATCATGTGTTCATATATTTCGTCTGTTACTGCGATGCAATCAAATTCACAACATAGGTTTGCGATCTGCTGTAGTTCATCCAAAGTGAATACTTTACCAAGAGGGTTATTCGGTGTATTTATGATAATTGCTTTTGTGCTGGTATTAAACGCTTTTTGCAGTTCAGTTAGATCGTAGGTAAAACGCAATTCACCATTTTCTGTGTATGTCTCCCGAAGTGCGACATAGACCGGTTTTGCACCTGAGATTATGGTATCTGGACCGTAGTTTTCGTAATAAGGTTCAAAGATAATGACTTCGTCACCTAGGTTGATAATTGCAAGCAGTGTTGAGAGCATGCCTTCAGTTGAACCACACGTTACGGTTACGTTTTTTGCTGCATCTGTTGGTATGTTGTTAAACGTCGTCATCTTCTGAGCGATTGCTTCTCGAAATGTCGGTGCGCCCCATGTGATGCTATATTGGTTGTAACCTTCCTGAATGGCTTTAATAGCAGCATTCTTCACTTCATCAGGTGGTTGATATGCTGGGGTACCCTGAGAAAGATTTATCGCGTTATGTTTTAGGCAGAGCTGCGTCATGCCGCGAATAACAGATTCCGTGAAACGTGTAGACTTATTTGAGAGTTTTGTTTGAAGTAAAATTGTGATTATCCTTAATTGGTGTTAATGGTAAAACCTTACCGTTCGAAGAGTGTCAATTGTGGGTTGTCAATCTTATTATGGTAGGCATCAGAGCTATTTGTAGACTGATCGGTAGTTACTGTTTCAAAATTAGTGATAAGTGCTTCTAACATAGGTTTTCTGTTTTCTTCGTTGGCACCGACATGATAAAAATGTTCTCTCGTAAGGACGTTGAATTCTGACCATAACGTTTGGATAGTAGGATTATCTCTATGTTGATTGCTATGCCAAGTTGAGAGTATGAATCTTGCTTTGGTTGTTCTCAAGATTTCATGTAGCATTTTTTCATGTGTCCTGTTCCAGCTATTGTAGTAATCTGTATGTCGTCCAGCATAAGGGGGATCGCAATAAATGAAATCTGATTCGTTTTTGCCAGATAAGGTTTCACGAAAATCTTGATGTATAAATGTCCAGTCGTTAAGTCTTGCAAGTTTAGATACCCAATCAATCTGATTGACTACTTTTGTAATGTAAGCTTTTGAGTATCGTTTAGGTTTGTGTCCAAATGGAACATTAAACTCTCCTTTTCTATTGAATCGCATGAGTCCATTAAAGCAAGCACGGTTTAAAAACAGAAAATCAAGTGGTGCTTTTCCTTCATTAAACCGGTGCCGGACTTCATAATAGTAGTCCCTGCCATGCTTCTCTAACTTTTTCCCTTCTGATACAAGAAATTCTCGTGCACTAATTGGATTTATAGAACCATCATTTATTCCTTGATAAAATTTTATCAGATGCGGATTTGTATCTCCAAAAGTTGCTTTGTTTGGTTTAACGTTAAACCCAACAACACCTGATCCCATAAAAGGTTCAATCCAAGCACCTTTACCATCCCATTGCAGAGTCTCAGTGATCCAGGACACTAATTTACTCTTGATTCCCTGACATTTTATTGGTGGTATGAAGATTTTCATTCTTCCTATTTATTGAGTGTTTCAACATATTTACTTAGATTGGTAGCAAAAATATCCTTTACTGTTTCTTGCATACATCATTGTTCCAAATCACACTGTGATGATCAGTGGTGTTGAAAGATAACAGATAGGGATGCAAGGTGTTTTGGGTTTGTTTCTGACCTATGTAGGAATATTAGGCATTAATTTTAATTCACTATTCATAGCGAGTTCTGTTGCTAACCGTTGACATCTCAGCGTGTCACTTGGAAATGGTTTAATATTTGCATGTTCTTTAAAGGGATTACTGTCAACTTCAACTATAAGCTGACATTTACTTATCTTAGTTACGGATATATCTGCTCTTGCCTCCACTGGTTGCGTATACCCAGAAAAAGATCCTACAGTTAGTCCGATGTTCCATATTTCTGGTTCATTTAAAAGGGATCCATCATCTAATGAAATCACACATACTGATAAGTTTGGAAGGAACTCATTTCTGTTTTGTGGGTTCTTATGTGGTAGAAACGCCCTATAATGCACTGTCATCTTTGTTGGTGAGTATCGGCTCTTCCTCTGAAAAATAAATCGTGTCACTATCCCGCTGTTTAAAGTAAATGTCATTCTCTAATGTTGTTCCTTTATATAGTATATTAACTAATAATTGAAGATAACTTAAAAGTATGTTTTTATCATCTAAAGGGAATTTTGCCGAGAAATCATAATTACTATCGTCCATGAGTGCAACGATATAAATTTTGAAATCTCCATATATTGAAACAGTAATTATGCCTCCTTTGGGTCTCCACTCCAATCCCAGACCACCTTCTAACCACAAAATTTCAGGTACAGCTTCAGTTAGATTGACATTACTTGATAGACTTACTATGGTTGTAATGAACTCATTCAAGAATTCACGAGTGTGCAGAAATGCTCTCTCTGATGCAATATTCACATTCGTTGTAGTTCCACTGCAAACATCGTCCATTTCTTCGCGCGCTTCATCTAATTGCTTTTCTATTCTTCTATTGAATTCTTTTAATTTTATTAATCTAATATTCATTGTATCCTGAGACTGTGCATCTAAATGAGTCATAATAGACATCCTAATATCATAACCTTCTCTATTGACAACATTATGCCACAGAAGATACGAAATGTCAAATCAAAATAAGAACCTGAATTATCTTTGAAACAACTGCCAACTTCTTCCGGGCCGGTCAGCGCGGAATACTTCTACATTACCGCGGTCTGCCATTGTCACATAACAGGTGCATCCATCATCACCTCCGAAAGCTATGTTTGTGCATAGTTTTCCTGTTAATTCTACTTCTAATAGTACCTCGCCTTCTGGTGAAAGTTTTACCACTGTGCCTTTACCGTGTCGGGTGACATAAAGATTTCCATCAATATCACACCGCATCCCATCCATATTGAAATCTGGAAACTGGATTAGCAATCGTTTATTACTGATGTTTCCTTTAAGAGACAAGTCGTAAGCCCATATATTACGTTGTGCTGATTCGTTGACATAGAGTACTCTCTCATCAGGACTAACCTCAATACCGTTTGTCGTTCCCATATCGGCTTCTAAAAGTGTTGCTTCTCCGTTTGTATCCACACGGTAGAGTTGTCCTGTTGACTCTCCCCAATTTGGGTCACTTGCATACAGTATGTCATTCGCACTGATTGCAAGGTCATTGGGTTGATTCATCTTGGGTTCGTGTGCATGCACGTTAATTTCTCGTGTCTGCATGTCTACCTTGAGAACATTGTGATTTGTGTAATCAGCTATATACATAAATCCATGACTATCAAAACGGATACCATTTCCAATACTGCCATTTGGAAGTTCAATAAAGACGGATGCTTCACCCTTTTGTGTTACTTTTCCAATAGTATGTTGTCGTTCAAAGTTTACAGCATAAAGATTACCGTCTGCATCGCAAGCAGGACCTTCTATTCCTGATGTGAATCCGTTGATTGGCGTAAATTCTTGACTTATAAAAAGTTGTTCGTTCATATCTCCGTTCCTCTATTATGTCAGGACTCACGCAAAAACCTTAATGAATACAATTGGCACAAAGCCGGTTCGGTTAGGAAACCGAACCTACCGGGGAGTACGTAAGTCCTATTATGTTTAATGACTATTGCCTCTGCGATTATCAATATATTAGCATAAGTATCATTACTGTTGGAGAATATTGCGTATTCTGATTTGAAATTCAACATATTTTAACCTTTTTTGATATTAATCAATCTAAAATGCTAATACCATCACACCCGAGAATGTTGCAAAGATTTCAGAGAATACGGTATAATGTTATTCAGATAGAATTTTGAAAATGGCGCATGAAATGAAGGTTGGAAATGAATAATCCGTGGCAAAACACCGAAGTCCTTGTAGGCGATAGTATTCAAACTCTCAGACAAAAACATAAAATAAAACGTTCAGAGTATCTACCTAAAGGTACCATTCCAGTAGTAGATCAAAGTCAAGATTTTGTTGCTGGCTACATAAATGACAAGGAACGGGTTTATGATGGGGATCTCCCTGTTATTGTGTTCGGAGACCACACTTGCACCTTAAAATATGTAGATTTTCCCTTCGCAATTGGTGCTGAAGGCACACAGATTATTCGTCCCAATAAGGATTTTGATATCCGTTATTTCTACTATGCATTACGTGACTTGCCTTTGGAACAGTTCGGGTATCAAAGACATTTTAAGTATTTGAAAACATCAAGTATTTTCTGTCCACCGATGCAGGTTCAGCACAAGATCTCCGCCATTCTCAGCACCTACGAGGACCTGATAGAAAACAACACCCGCCGCATCAAAATCCTTGAAGACATGGCACAAATCCTCTACCGAGAATGGTTCGTCCACCACCGATTTCCCGGTCATGAGAACGTGCCGATGGTTGAATCAGAGTTAGGACCGATACCCAAGGGATGGGCAGTTAAGCTGCTTGGTGAAATGTGTGATGTCTTAATGGGGCTATCACCGAAATCTGAGTTCTACAATCAGGCAGGTGAAGGGTTACCTTTTCATCAGGGCGTTACAGACTTTGGTCAACGTTCCCCGACAGATCGGGTCTATTGTACTGTTCAAAAACGCATTGCTGAGGTCGGTGATATACTCTTTAGCGTCCGCGCGCCTGTTGGACGCATTAACATTGCAAACAAAAAGATTGTAATTGGTCGTGGTCTTTCTGCAATCCGTAGCAAAAATAGTAATCAAGCGTTTATACTTCAACAATTGAAAGACAAATTTCAAGAAGAAGACACAATGGGAAGTGGCACAATTTTTAATGCAATCACGAAAACAGATCTATTGGGAATTCAACTTACAGAACCCACAAAGGAAGTTCTTGTAAGGTTTGAAGAAGTTGCTGATCCAATTTCTTTAGAATTGGCAAATCTGACTATGAAAAACGCCAACCTTTGCCAAACCCGCGATCTCCTCCTCCCCAAACTCATCTCTGGAGAAATAGACGTATCCGACCTTGATATTGACAGAGACAACGCAATTCAGCTTGCCAGACAAGGGTGTGTAAAATTATTTGTAGAAACACATATATAAAAATCAACAATTAAAATAAGAATCATAAGGAGAGTAAAATGATTGGTGCAATTATAGGTGATATTGCCGGGTCTATCTATGAGTGGAATCAGATCAAAACTAAGGAGTTTCCATTCTTTGGAGCTAAGTGTGTTTTCACAGATGATTCTGTATGTACAATCGCCGTTGCTGATATTCTGCTGCACGGTTTACCACCAGCAGAAACCATGCAGAAATGGTGTCGTCGTTACCCAGGTAGAGGTTACGGTGGTATGTTTGGGCAATGGATCTATGAAGAAGAACCTAAACCTTACAATAGTTTTGGAAACGGAGCTGCAATGCGTGTTTCACCTGCCGCATTCTTGCATCGTGAAGGTTTAGATAAGGCACTTGCTGCTTCCGACAAGGTTACTGAAATCACACATAATCATCCTGAAGGGATGAAGGGAGCACGCGCGACGACACATGCAATCTGGCTTGCATTTCAGAATGAAAAACCTGATGCTATCCGAGAGGTTATTACTACTGAATACGGGTATGACTTAACAGAGTCAGTTGACGATATTCGTCCTGATTACTCCTTTGACGTGACATGCCAAGGTACAGTTCCTCAGGCGATAACATGTGCTATTGAGTCGATCAGCTTTGAAGATGCTATCCGGAATGCAATCTCTTTAGGGGGTGATGCTGATACTCTTGGGGCGATTGCTGGAGCTATAGCAGAAGCGATGCATGGTATTCCGACTGAAATGGTAGAACGGGTTAAAGATAAGTATCTTGCTGAAGCTGATGATATTTTAGAGATTATTCGGAAGATGTATGAAAATTAAGAAAAAGAACAGAATATCTCATACATAGTCTATCGTGTTTAAAAAAAAATAAAAACTGCTCCAATTGTTTACCAATTGGAGCAGTTGCATGTTTAGAATATGCGGAATTTAAATCTTAGATTTCAGGTTTCCCCATGTGGTTGAGAGTTTTCCTAACGGATCAACGGGTGTCGCTTGAGCATCTAAGTCTTTCAGGACATTTATTTCATCTGTGCTGAGGGCACGGTTCCAGAGACGCACTTCATCAATCATTCCCATAAAGACATTGTTGGGTCTATCACAATCCTGTGCTATCCTTAATGGGTCGTCAATAGTGTTTAATGCTCCTGGGATTGCCCCTTCAGAAACAATTTCCCCGTTGATATAGAGTGAAGCCATTTCACCATCGTTCGTAAAGGCTACGTGTAGCCACTCATTCGTTGCAGGTAGGTCTGCATTGACATCAGCTCTGCCTTCTTGGGTTTCAAAACGGAGCTTGAGAATACCGTTTTCACTGAACAAGCCGTACTGTCCTCTGCCGCTACAACCGCCATGAACTGATTTGCCTACGATCTGACGTGTGCCATCCCATGTTTCAGAATAGATCCAAGCCATGAAGGTACATTCATTGACGTTAAGGGCATCAGTGCTTTCTACGGTAACCCAGGTGCCACTACCAGCTCCCCCGAATTTCAATGCTTTCCCAAACTTTCCATCAACCCATGTTGGATTGTCTATAACGCCATTATGTCCATTTCCGCTTGTATCTTCAGCTGCATCACCTGCCCCTTCATCAAATGAGAAGTTCAAGACAAGTCCTTCAGAATAGTCTGCAGAAACGCATATAGGTAAAAACACAAAAAGTGCTATGATAAGTGATGATAAACTTAAGATTTTCATGAATGTTAATCTCCTTAATTTAGGTATGGAGTTCCTTTTAGATATCCCCATGTTGTTGTTATTTTTCCTGATGCATTAACTGCAAGTACGCCGTCGGCACTCCTATTCATATAGGTCTTAATCTCGTTTTCACTGAGTGCTCTGTTCCAGAGACGCACTTCGTCAATTACACCATCAAAGACGTTGTTTGGTCTGTCACAATCTTCTGATATTCTTAATGGATCCGTGTTCGTATTGAGTTTACCGGTGACATTCCCGGTCATCTCCTTTTTTCCATCAATATAAATCGTTCCGTTAGTTCCATCGTTTGTGAAGGCAACGTGGACCCACTGATTCGTGGCAGGTAGGTCTGTCGTTATATCTGAACGCCCAGATTCTGTTTCAAAACGGAGTTTAAAACTTCCGTTTTCACTGAACAAACCGTACTGTCCTCTGCCGCTACATCCCCCGTGAACAGATTTGCCGACAATTTGACGGGTTCCATCCCAGGAGTGCGAAAAGACCCATGCCATAAAGGTGCATGTATCAACGTTGAGCGTCTCAGTATTCTCTATCGTTACAAAAGTTCCGCTACCAGACCCCGCGAATTCCAATGCTTTTCCAAACTTTCCATCAACCCAATTCGGTTTTTCAATTAAACCGACATGCCCATTACCACTAAGGTCTTTCGCGGAATTACCTATGCCTTCATCATAAGAGTGATAGAACACTAATCCATCCGTAAAGTCCGCTGACATTGCGAACGGAATCATAAAAAACAGAAACGTAAACAGTAAAATAGTTCTGAAAATATTGGATATGCCTCGGTGATAAAACGTATAAGATGTGTCTGAGAAATTATGTGCCTGGAAACCCTGTGAATGTAATCCAGATTTTATGACCGATCTCATTGCTTAAATCCTCCTTTCTTTTAAAGATAAAATCATTTTACCCATTCAATTCTGATACTCTTTTTTGAACCACCTGATTATCCCGTATGACACAAGCTGAACGTAACAAGAGAAACCCACAACGAGCCAATATGGACGCGCGGGTACAGCAACGGTAGAACTACCGATGCATTCAAAGTTGTTTTGTCGTAATGTGTTGTTATATTTAACAGGTGACGTTTGCAGGGGGGGGGTCTAAAAACCGATGTTAAAACAGTAGTATCAAGCAAGGAACCAACCAAATCACTGCGCAGACAACAGAGTAATGGTGCATTTCTTTGGGCAAGATTATTGTTTCTTTCTCGGTTTTTCATTGTTCCACTAAAAAAATATATAGAGTATCTAATACTGAATAATTCAGGACATAGAAGCGTCCATGTTCTTTCGGAATTTCAACTGACAAATAGATTATACAATCTGAATGTATTTAATGTCAAGTTATTTTCTTGAGGATGCAAACTCATACCATTTCTATTAGGTTTCTCTCATTACCGACGACAAAACATCAAAGTATTCTGTAAAAGATAATTGTTTGAATAAAAATGAGGGAGTTTTCAACAAACAGGAATGATATAGTTATGGTAGTTAAAATTGACACTCCCTTGCCTTTCTTGGTATAATATCAACGAAACTGCGATTGTTTTTGCACTACTTTATGATTTAATTCAGAGGGTGATGGAACGTTATGAGAAAAATAGAACCTTTTAATGTATCAAATACGTTGTTAGATCAACCTGAAAAACTACAAGAACGCGCGCGAGAAGATGGTTATCTTTATTTTGAAGCGTTAATTGATGAAGAATCCATCATAAACTTACGTCGTGACTTTTTAGAGATATGTCATCGTCATGGATGGGTAGAAGGTGGATCAACATTGATGGATGGCATTCGCGTCGGGGGACCCTTTGGTCCTTTTATGGAGGGTGATGATGGATTTTGGCCAGTGTTAGATGAATTTCAAAGTCTTGAATCTTTTCATACATTTGCACATCATCCGGCAATTTTGGATATGTGCGATAAACTATTCGGTGAAAAGACTCTGGTTCATCCTCGGAATATTGGAAGAATTATGTTTCCAGAGAACACAAAATATACAACACCCGCTCATCAAGATTTTATCCATATCAGAGGAACAGAGGAGACGTATACCGCTTGGATTCCACTTGGGGTTTGTCCACAGCATCTGGGAGGATTAACGGTATTATCGGGTTCCCATCGAAATGGTGTTTATCCAGTAAAACCGGCATTTGGCGCGGGTGGGGTCGGTATTGAAACAGAACCGTTAGAAGCGAACGGATTATATTGGGTTGGCGGTGACTTTGATATTGGGGATGCTCTTTTCTTCCATAGCCATACAGTCCATAAAGCACTCCCAAATCAGGCACCTGACAAGATGCGTTTGTCCGTTGATTATCGGTATCAAGGGAGTTCTCAACCGGTGACGCAGGGTTCGTTACTGCCACATTTCAACCGCATGTCGTGGGATGAAATTTACAAAGAATGGACATCAAAAACATATCAATACTATTGGCACGATATGAATCTCAATATTGTCTGATTAAGGAAAATGTATCATTGACTAAACTAAAACTCTTAATGTTTTTTTTGTGCTGTTTGCTGGTTGTATCCTCTGCTTATGCTGAAAACTATGCAGGTGATTTTCTGACGAATGGTGTCGGTGCACGAGCACTTGGGTTAGGTGGTGCGTATGTCAGTATCGCTGACGATGCCACTGCAACCTATTGGAATCCAGCGGGAATTGCTGCAGTATCTCAAAAGTACCAAATTTGTATGATGCATGCAACACGTCGTTCAGGTTTGGGGGCTTTTAGTTACGTGAGTGCAATTGGTAATCTGCTTCCCTCCGTGACGTTAGGTTTGTCCTGGATACGGGCAGGTATTGATGATATTCCGATCTACTATGATGTGCCAGCATTTGATCCTTCTATCAGTGCTGAGCAGCGGAAACATGACCCAACATACAGACCGAGAGACGATGACTTCATTCCATCAGGTTATCTGAGTGACAGTGAAAACGCTTATGTGCTATCCCTTGCAACTCGGGTTGCTATCAGTCAAACGTGGTGGGATAACTTTGGTAGAGATTCTTCTCCGCCAGATTTTATGTTCGGTGTTAATGTAAAAGGGATTTTTCAGAATTTCAATGGCGGAGATGACCTTGACGAAACGATTGCTGCGTACTCTACTTACGGGAGTAGAGGATTCGGTTTTGATGCTGGGTTACTTGCACGTTTGCCTGATCTGAATGCTCTTTTTGGGTTGGAAAACTCTGGCGGTTTTGCTTTAGGTGTCAATTTACAAGATATTTCCCAGACGACATTAACTTGGAACACTGTCCCCGCAGTTACAGAATCTATCCCGACTAACTTGAATTTTGGTGTTACATACTTTAATGATTACATCTTCAATCGAACGCTAATCCTTTCCTATCAATGGCAGCAACGTTATAACGGACAGACACATTTAGGTGTGGAATATCAGATCAGTTCTCCATTAGCCTTACGTCTTGGATACCGAGATAGTCGTATGACAAGTGGTATTGGTATCCAATTGAAGAAGTTCAGTCTTGATTATGCCCTTCTCATTGGTGATCTGATTAATACGCATTTCTTAAGTGTTTTATGGACATTCTGATTCCATAATATTCATTTTGTCTTCACATAAGATTTAGGATTTGACAGGTCGGGTTGATTACGTAAGAATATTACAAAAGGTGTGACGAGTAAAGGTACTGCTACTAACCAGTCAAGCACAACTGGCAGACCATACTCATCTCCTAACGCTCCAACAATTAGATTGAGAAGTCCACCTACTCCCCAAGATGCACCCATCATAAAACTTGTTGCGATGTTCTCATGACCCCGCAACATCATCTGTGCTAAGATTATGTTGAGTGTGATTGAACTTGATAGGACTAAGTTCCCTAAAAAGAGAAAAATTAGGAATACAATACCTTCCGTATGTAGGGCAATATATAGCAATGGCGGTGCAACCACAAGTGAGAATAGGAGTAATACAAGTGTGTGCACTTTACTCAAGACCCATCCACTCCCCATTATCCCCATTGAACCTGCAAAGATATAGAGCGCAAGGATTAAGGAACGGATCTGATCCGAATAGTTCTTGTCATCCAGATATATTGACAGGAAGTTCTCTAACCCTACACCTGTAACTGTTCGGAGTGAGCCTATGATAAAAAGTGCAAGTAGTGGAACAAAATGCGGTGCAGCGACTACCCATAAAGATTCACGTTGTGTTTTTTCCTTATGCGATAGAACACGTGCGGAGGCTGTTAGATCAAGTTCATGTTCAAATTTCAGCACAAACGGCACCAACAGCGCGAAAAACAGACCAGGTATCATCTCCCATGCTAAATGTTTGTATCCATATTTATACGGGATGTAGAGAAGCAATAGCGGTCCTATTGCGCGTCCGACATTTCCTCCCGTGAGGAATATTGAGATTCCCATACCTCTCATTTCTGCTGCGAGTGCGCCTGCATACGTTGTCGCTTGCGGATGAAATGCTGCGACTCCTAAACCCCCTAACGCCAACAGTAGAAACACGAGATATACTGAAGGAATGACACCTACTAAACTCAATCCGACTGCTGTGAACGCAACTCCGAGAGTGATGTAATGTACCGACTGCTTCCTATCCGAAAGCCATCCAAAGAATACTTGTCCAAGTAGACTGAAGATGCTGTAGAGTGCAATAAGAATCCCCGCAAAACTGTTACGAGACCCGACTGATGCTAATGTTTTTGTCAGTCTCGGCTGCAAGTGTGGGAAGAGATTTGCATAAGAGTCGAGGACGGTATGTATAAAAGTAAGGAAATAGAACTGAATGCGGGTTGATGTATTAGATGTTTCTTGATTGTTTTGCATTTATTTCCAGTCTATAAATCGTCTGAACGGATTTTGAATAAGGAAATTCTAAAAATTGCGCTTAGATAATGATTATAGCAGGAGTTAGTTCATGTATCAAGTTTATTAAGTTTCGTCCGACCCAACCAATACACGAACTGACGATAGTAATATCCTATATTCTTAGGTATCTGCTCAAACTCTGGGACAAATTGACACGCTCCACCAAGCACTACCAACTGTTCTTTTGCCCGCGTCATTGCTACATAGAAGACCCGTCGCTCCTCCTCCAGTATAGTATCCTTACGTGGGAACCTTCGTTCTAATGTATTGTGTATCAACAGAACTTTATCCCATTCCCTTCCTTTGGCTTTGTGAATTGTTGACACTTCAACAGCACGAAATTCTGGATGATCTGATAACATCTCTATAACGCGATCGATCTCATAATTCGTTCTCACCAGTATTCCTGTTTCAATGGATTCGTCTAAGTTCTCCAACAAGTGCTTCTTTAGGGTATCTTTCGTTGTCTCCACGATTTTTATTTCGTGTTTCCGTGGATTGAATGCGCGTAGGTTCTTCCGTATTCGCGGACTGTTCCGTTCAATTATTGCTCTTGCATGTTCCACTATAGTAGAGACTGAACGATAGTTACAGGTAATTGCATACTTCGTAACGTATGACTGTGTAGCGAATTCTTGCATGATCAGTGAGTCGCCGCCGCGAAAACTATAGATGGCTTGGTCATCATCTCCGACAGCGAAGATATTATCGGATAACTGAGAAATCAACCGATAATCAATC
>CAZURU010000003.1:18977-31230 GCA_964623585.1 uncultured bacterium | reverse complement strand
TGGAATTCATCAACAAGAACATAAGGGAATTTGTCAATGTAGAACTGTCGGATGTCCGAATTAGTCTCCAGCAGGTGTGCTGCATAGATGATCATGTCCTCAAAATCCACTGCATTTGCATTACGTTTTAATGTTTCATATTTTTTGGCAAATTCACGAGTAACAACATCTTGAATAGTATTTGGATCAAATAGTCCAGTTATGACTTGCCGTTTTGCGCGCATCATGATGTCTTTTATGGTCATGAAACGTTCCTGTATGTCTTCAAAGTCTGGGTCTCTGTCCAGATGATCCGTATACTGAATATTGAAATGTTGACAGAACATTTCAAGAAAAAGTTGATCGCTATACTGTTTTCGCAACGGATTAGCGCGGTTGTAAACATCCCCTAATTCTTTGTAATATCTAATCCAATATGTTTCACGATGGTTTGCATCTTTACCACTTACCTTTTCCAACACTTCAAATCTAAACTGCTTTTCACCTTCAGTACGAATAGCACTACGCAGTCTGTCATTTGAGGAATGTTCAAAATGTTCTCGTTTACGGCGTTCAGGGTTTGTTGTCTGTCCAATGTAGCACTTTCCTGTTAACGTATTTTCGACAATATAGATTGCGACTTCTGCATTTGCGGCAGCCTGATCAATCTTTTTCGTTTCCTCTTTGATGATTCTGTCTATTTCGCCTGACCAGATTTCCGGTATCTGTAGAAATCCAACCTGTTTATGGTTTTCGGTTACGATATCTTTACCGAATGCATGTAGCGTTCTAATAGCAGGGAGCCCATCTTCAGTGGATGTTTTCTGTGCAATTCGATTTTGCATTTCTTCAACTGCTTTCCTATTGAATGCTATTGCGAGGATATTCTTTGGAGGGATATTCTCAGTTTGGATCAGTTTTAGAATCCGCGCTGTGACAACGGTTGTTTTTCCGCTGCCAGGTCCAGCAACAACAATAGCAGGACCGGTAGTATGGTTCATGGCTTTTTCTTGGTTTTTATCAAGTTTCATATTTTTGTCGGCAAAATGTAGTAGATTTTAGGATTATTTAGTCACTCTGCATTAGCGAGGTTAGGAAACCTCACCAGCTGTGTGGCGAAAATGTCGATTTATCTTTATAATTTACAATAGTAGGATAGGATTACCAATTAATCACTAAACTGTCTCCATCATAGGTTACTCACCCATTATATAAAAAGTACTTGCTATAATAACTTAGAATCTGATATAATTCAAGCAAGGAATATAATATAATTGACAAAACACCTTCATATAGTTTTTAAAACTTAAGGACTTCTGTCCTGTCTAAATGATTGATGGACTAATTTGTTGGATAATCTGGATTCACTGAAATAATTCACAACTCTTAGGATGTGATGAGAGGAGAAAAAATGGAAACAAGAGATGGTTATGCGGAACTACAAGCGAAAATATTAGATGCCAGACGTATGTGGAAACGAAGTCTTTTCTGGACTGGATTTGCTATTGTCTTAATTGGATTCTTGGTGATTCTCGTTGGTGAATCAATTATAGATTGGCTTAATCCACTACCAAGTTATGTACGTGCAGTGCTGCTTGCAGGTATAGTCGCGGCAACTGTTTACCTGCTATACAAACACCTTATAAAACCTGTCAGAGCTACTCTTACGACTCGAGATGTTGCGCTCAATGTGGAACAGAACCATCCGGAACTTGAGGACAGATTGGTGAGTGCAGTGCAATTCGGTTCTCGTGAAACAGTGGATCCAATTGAACAACACATGTTGCATCGGTTAGTTTCTGATACGACTGAGCGGATTAAGGGTATTGATTTCAAAGCTACGATTGACCATAGCAGAACACGTAAGTTTGCTGCACTTGCAACGTTAGCTATTGCATTCTGTTGTCTGATCGCGGTCTTGTTCCCTAATGAGACGAAGACAAGCTTAAAGAGAATCTTTATACCTTGGGAAAGAACCGACCCGATTCTGACTACAAAAATTGAAGTGACGCCTGGAAATGCCCGGATTCTAACAGGGAAAAGTCTGCAAATTCAAGCCAATGTCACAGGGAAGTCTGCCGAAAAGGTTGTTCTGAATTACCATCCAAAGGACGCAGTGCTGACTGAAGACAATGAGGAGATTCTTCAGCAGATTAATATGGTACAGAACCCAGACGATAAACGTGAATTCGCTTACGAGATTTTTAACATTGACGCAGATATGCAATACTATGTTACTGCTAATGAGAAAACTTCTGAAAAATTTACCGTAGAAGTTTTTGAGATGCCGAGGATAGATGAGGTTTCTGTCGCCTATACATATCCAGAATATACAAACTTAAATCCAATCGTTCAACAAGGGAGTGGGGATATACAAGCAGTTGTGGGTTCCACAGCAGAGATCAGAATGACAGCGAATAAGGTAATTCAATCAGCAACTTTTAGTTTTACTAATCCTGAATCTACTGAAGCAGTTGAGGAAAATGCTGAAGGTGGATTAGTTTCTTCCAATATCTCTGATATGAAAATCGTTGATGGTAACATACTATCAAAGACAATAGATATTAACGAAAGTGGTAAGTATAACGTAACGCTGTTATGTATTGATGGATTCAACAATGAAATACCGATTGAATATACGATTAAAGTAATGCCTGATAAGGTGCCCGAAGTCGTAATTAAGGAACCGGGGCGTGATGTAAAAGCAACAAAGCTGGAAGAGGTCAAGATTGTTGCTGAAGTTACAGATGACTACGGTATTAGCAATTTTAGTCTGAAGTATCGTGTAGGACGTGGCGAGCTAAAGGAAATTCCGTTTGAAATTGCAACTAATCCTGTTGTAGAAAATGTCAGCAAACATCTTCAATCTGGTACACATACTTTATATTTAGAAGAGTATGATGTTGAACCGGGTGAAATCATCTCCTACTATGCCCATGCAGTTGACAATAATACACTTACCGGTCCTGGTGAAGCCAGCAGCGAAATCTATTTCATAGAGATCAAACCTTTCAATCAGCGACTTGCCGAAGGCGAATCTGGTGAACCTATGGAAGGGGACATGCCGAATGCTTTTCTCGGATTAATTGCCACCCAGAAACAGATCATTCGTGAAACGTGGAAGCATGTGAATTCACAACCTACACCTATCACAGCTGAATTTGAATCTGCGGTTAAAGGCACTGCTAAGAAACAGTCTGAATTGAGAGATAAGACGCAACAAGTGACAGACCAGTTAAGTACGATGATGCAAGAATCACAGATTGCACCTGAAATCTTCTTGAACCTTGAAGAAGCGATAGATGTGATGGGTGAAGCAACAGACGAGTTGAATGCTGTCCGTCCTTTAGAAGCTATTCCCCCAGAACAGGCGGCCCTTGAGCTATTGACTAAAGTTAATCTTGAGATTCCAAAGATGTTGAGTCAAGCAAGAAGTAGTGATCCACAACTTGCAGAGGACTTTGAATTGGAGATGGAGGATCTGCAAACCGAACTTGAACAGGATCAGGAAGAGTTAGAACGTGAGATGCAAGAACAGACACAACAGATGTTAGAGCAGGCTCGCGAAATGCTTGATCAGCAGCAGAACCTAAATGAACAGAGTCAACAGTTGGGTAGAGAAAATGAACCTTCACAGAGCGACATGCAGCAGAACAGTCAACAGCAGGGGCAGCTATCACAGCAAGCACAGCAGATGTCTGAGCAGCTAAATCAGATGCAAGGGAATGCCCAAGGCACGCAACAGCAGAGATTGAGTCAAGCAGGACAAGCGATGCAACAAGCAAGTGAACAGATGCAACAAGCCTCCCAAGGGATGCAACAGCAGCAACCCCAGATGAGTGCGGCAAAAGGTGGAAAAGCTGAGGAACGGCTTGAGGAAGCAATTGAACAACTTCAAGAAGCAGCTACTGAATTTACTGAAAACGCTTTAGACAGAACAGCACAGCAGCTGCGTCAATTGACAGAGGATCAGTCCGAGGTGAATCAACAGACTCAAGAGTTGCGTAATAGAGCTCAACAGAGTGGTATGAGTCCAGAGGATTATCGTCAAGCGTCTGATCTTGCTAATGAACAACGACAACTTCAGCGTGATTTAGAATCTGTTGAAGAGAATTTGAGCGATCTTCAGGAGCAACTGAACCAAGAGAATCCAGAAGCAGCGGAAAACGTGGCTGAAGCTTCCGGAAGACTCGCGGAGGAACAGACTGCAGAAGATATGGCGACTGCACAGCGTGCATTACAGTGGCGAAGTATGCAGTCAGCGGACCTCAATCAGCAAGAGGTTATTGAGGCATTGGAACAAGCACAAGCAGATCTGCAACAAGCCAGAGCAAATATGGCGCAGACTGAAGAGGAGCAGTTGGAAGCTGCTCTTGAACAACTCCAGAATTTTGAGGAACAGATGCAGGATATGGATCGTGAACTTGATGCAATGGAGGGACAGGAGCAAACACAGGAACAGCAGAAGCGACAACAGCAACTTGCTGAACAGCAACAACAACTGCTGGAACGTATGCAACAAGCACAGCAGGCTATGGAGAATGGTCAAGAAGGGGAACAAGGTCAGCAACCGGGACAACAGGGACAGGAAGGACAGGAAGGGCAGCAACCGGGAGAAGGTGAACAACCAAGAGAAGGTGAAAATCAGGTTGATATGGCGCGCGGTGAGGGAGAATCCACACGGGAAATCAATGAACTGTGGCTTGGTATGCTTGAAGCAACACGGACGCCCTGGCGACGCAATTACGGACCTTTTCCTAACTATGAACGCGCTATTAGAGACCTGAGAAAACTGGAAACGGCACTTGAAAAAAGACTCAATTTGCTGCAAGAGAAGAAGCAGTTAGCACAAGTGATAAAAGAGGATGTTCCACCTGAATACCGTAAACTTGTTGATAACTACTACGAGTCTTTGGCGAAGTAAGATTAGTGCATCGTTTCTACATAAGCGTGCCTAATCTGGCAACTGTTGACTATTTCTCACACAATTAAGTCTTTTTGGGTGAATAAATTGCAAATCTGAAGGAGGGATTATATGGAGATTCCATTCATGGTTAAACCAGGAATGAGTGTAAGTCTGTTGGAAGGTTCTAAGGACTGGCAGGATGAATTTGCCCCTGAGTACACATCTAACTATGTCAAGAAAGGTGAAACGAAGAAACCGTTGAAAAAACTGCACAAGAGGATGTTAGAACTACAAGAATTACTATACGCAGAAGGTCAACGGGCTGTATTGATCATCCTTCAAGGTATGGATACATGTGGAAAGGACGGTACGATAAGAAAAGTAATGTCTGGTATCAACGTGCAAGGATGTGAAGTGGTAAGTTTTAAGTCACCTACAGTTGATGAGCTTTCACGTGATTATCTATGGAGAGTTCACAAGGCTGTTCCACAGAAAGGAAAGATTGGTATTTTCAATCGTTCTCACTATGAAGATGTATTGGTAGTTCGTGTTCATAATCTTGTACCTGAATCTATTTGGAAGAAGCGATACAAACAGATCAATGATTTTGAGAGAATGCTGGTGGATAATGGGACGGTTATCTTGAAGTTCTTCCTCAATATTTCAAAGGGTGAACAGAAAGAACGACTGGAATCACGGATTGAGAACCCTTCAAAACATTGGAAAGTGAACGAGTCTGACTTCCATGAACGTACCTATTGGGATGATTACATGCATGCTTATGAAATAGCTTTACAAGAGTGTAGTACAGATTGGGCACCTTGGTATATTATTCCAGCAGATAAGAAATGGTATCGCAACCTTGTGATTACAGAACGGATTGTTGAAACGCTTGAAGGATTGGATATGAAATATCCTAAACCTAATACTGATGTTTCAAAACTAATTCTGGAATAAATATAACTATTAAAGGAGAATATAGCTTATGAGACTTTTCTCAACTTTTTTATTCGTATTTTCAATTATTACCTGTCTCTTTATTGGACAGAGTGCCTTTACACAAACGATATTGGTACAAACAGGATTTGAAGAGTTCACTATCGGTGAGCCGCCAACCAATTGGGAAGTTCGGGGAAATCAGATGCTGGTAACGGATGACACTGTTAAGACTGGCGATAAGGCACTGGGGATCTTAGGTGGTGGCAACGACGATAGGGTCGGTGTTGCGATCCTCACTGAAAATCCAGTCATTTCTGTTGAATTCTGGGTATATATTAAAGGTGAAGGACGATCATTTAACTTAAAAGTTGTCTCACATGACGATATCGGACATAACGATGGTGGTGTTTATATGAATTGGAATGCCAATGCTGTTCGTTTATATAACGGTTCCGCATGGGTACCGATTGGTGATTTTGCATTTGGAGCATGGAAATATGTCCGTGTCGTCGCTGATGTGAGTAAGAGCACATTTGATTACTTTATGGGAGACGACAGAGAAAGTGCTTTAGATACTGAACCTGTTACGGGGCTTGAATTTAGGAAGGCAGCCGCAAATCCTGTCGCGCAGTGGGTCGTCTTCCATGTGTATTTAACAGTTGCAGAAGGTTTTATAGATGATCTTCTCGTTTATGAAGGGGCTGAGCCGCCTTCACCTACATCTGTTGATCCGAAAGAAAAACTCACAACCTTTTGGGGACATGTAAAACAACATACCTCATTTTAGGGCGATTTTACAATAAGGAGGAAAAATGTTCAGAAAAATGTGCTGCATCAAGGCAGAATCAGTAAAAAATAATTCCTTCATGCGATTTTTGTCTATAATCCTTCTCGTCCTCTGTCTCATGTCTGTACAGATTACCATAGCAGGAGAGATTCTCATGCAAACGGGATTCGAGGAGTTTTCTGATGGTAAGCCACCAAAAGACTGGGAAGTTAGAGGAGAAGGTTTTGAGGTAACGAAAAATACCGTAAAGACTGATAAACAATCGTTAGCGATCCTGAACGGTGCAAACGATGATTATGCGGGTGTGTTTATAGAAACTGATAATTCGGTGCTTTCGGTCGAATTTTGGGTCTATATTGAGAGTGGTGGAAGGTCTTTCAACTTCAGAATCGGTACTTCCAATAATATTGCCACCAACAATGCAGGCATTTATGTCAACTGGAATGCTGAACAGGTCAGATGTTATGACGGTGCCGGATGGGTTGTCATGGATGAATTTGAAACTGGTAAATGGAGACATGTCCGTTTTGTTGTTGATGTGGATAAGAGTCAATTCGACTTCTATTCTGGTGAAGTAAGAGATAGGACGTTTACTGATAAAGGTATAAAAGAATTGCCCTTCAGGACACCTCCGGAAGGTCCTGTCATTAAAACAGTAACTTTCCATGTCTATTTAATTGCTGCGGCTGGGTATGTTGATGATTTGTTTATTTCTGAAGGAGATGAACCTGTTAATCTTGCGGTTGATGCAGCTGGGAAACTTGCTACATATTGGGGTCGTTTAAAGGACAATTAGGAAATTTGATTCAATATAGCTTAGTTTATGTTAGGAATATTCTATGGATACTGAACAAGTTCATCTCACACTGTCACAGCGGTTACATTTTGATATATACGGTTATGTCCTGTTAGAAAATGTGCTGTCTGATGATGAAGTCGAGAAAATGAAAGCTGCCCTTTATAGGATAAGGGATGGTGCCGATCTTGACGGTACACGTGTATATCTCAATTGGCGGGGTGAACACCATGCACACATGGGTAACCTGGTTGAATTTGATCCTGCATTATTAGCTTATGCTGCACATCCGAAGCTTGTACCCCTCGTTGAAGAAGTCGTTGGTGGAGCTGTGCGTCTTGAAGAAACAGAAGCGATAATCAATAGACGCAATCAGGATCAAGATTTGGAAGAACTCAGGCAACGACGTTATAATCCCACAGGTTTTCACCGTGGCACACAACACGGTTGGGGTACCTACATGGAACAGAACAAATTTCACTGTATCTTCGTGAAAACGCTTGCTTACCTGACTGATGTTGGACCTGATGATGGCGGCACCAGCGTGATTCCTGGCAGCCATAGGTTGACATGGAAACAGCATGAGATGATTGAAGTAGCACTTGCAGATGACAAACTCATTCATCAGGTTGAAGCATCGGCAGGTTCAGTGTTGCTTTTTGCTGAATCGCTTGTTCACAGCACCACTGCAATCCGTAGTGATACAGAGCGTGTTATCCTGATTGCAGGTTACACACCACCGATGGTGCGCGAGTGGCCCGGGAACGAGGTAAGTCCAGAATTCATTGAGACGCTTCCTGAAGACATCCGTCCATTAATCTCTGGCAGTGATAGTTGGCATTGGAAACGTCGGTATTGATAGGTTCATGTGTAATCATTGCTCAACTTACGCGCCTGATGTACGGGGGACAGGTAACGATTCTTTACCCATTTCAGCAAACAGCAGTTTCATAACAAGGTCAGCTTTCAATTCTGCATGTTCAGTTGAATTCCACAGATTATTTATCTCACCCGGATCTTCATGCAGGTCGAACAATTCTCCATAATCCCGATTGTAATAAACGGTGAGTTTATAGCGGTCATCAACATACGTCTTCACATGGACAGTTGTGGGTTCATGGTGGTTTTCAACGATGATGTGGTCTCGTGCTTGTTCTTCCTGTCCATACCAGACAGGTGTTTGATCCACACCTGTCATGCCAAGAGGAATATCAATTCCTGCAGCACTAAGAAACGTTGGTGCTAAATCTACCAATGTCTGTAATGCGTCAGACTGTTTTCCAGCGGGAACAACACCCGGATAACGCACGAGAAATGGCACACGTATCACATCTTCATAGTGAAATGGCCCTTTAGCGATTAGACCGTGCTGTCCATAGAAATGACCGTGATCTGAAGTGAAAACAACCAATGTATTATCAGCGATACCGAGTGCGTCAAGTTTAGTTAACATCTCACCGATATACTTGTCCATGAGACTCACCATACCGTAATAGACCGCGATATCTTTCGCAAGTTCATCACGATTGCGTAAGTGTGATCGGAATCCGTGTATACCTTTACCCGTTTCCCGCCACTCTGAGAAATCAGGTTTTCTCTGCTGTGTCATCTGGAAATGTATTGGGTTGTTGTCATGTTCCCCTTCTGTTACAGATGGTACTGTTAAGGATTCTGGATCATACATCGTATCCCACGGTTCTGGTACTAAGTATTTCGGATGCGGGTCAAAGAAACTTGCCCAGAGAAAGAAGTTCTCTCCGTTTTCTTGATAGTTTTCCATGAGTGCATTGGTGCGTTCAGCAATCCATGTATCATAATGGAATTCTTCAGGGATGTGCCATTTGTGGTACTGTCCTTTTGCATTACCAGTCGGTGGTGCATAATAGTCACGCCAATTGGTAAGACCTTTCTCCTCCATCCAGATTGCATAGTGCTGTCCGACATGAGCTTCATCGGCATGGTTACGCGCAAGTTCTACATGTTCAAATCCGTAAAATGGCTCATTGAAGTTACGCCAAAAATCTAAGTCTTGCAGGATTGGGTAGGATTCAAGTGATGGGAATTCTTCGGATCCACGCAAAGGTTGGAAATGTGCTTTCCCGACGAGAGCGGTTCGGTACCCAGCCTCTGTGAAGTCTTCTCCGACAGTGTGTTCATCTTCTAAGAGTTTTGTGCCGAGTGACCATGCCCCGTGCTGGCTCGGATATTTACCCGTGATGATAGATGCCCGGGTTGGTGTGCATGTTGGATTTGGACAGTATGCTCTGTGAAAGAGTGTTCCATCTTGTGCCAAGGCGTCAAGGTGAGGGGTCTGGATTTCTGGATTTAAGCATCCCAATGTGTTCCAATGTTGTTGATCACTTGTAATGAGTAGTATATTGGGTCGGTTCTGTTCCATAATATTTCCTTAGATTCTATTGTTTAGGCAGCACTGTTTATATTTTCGTCCGCTACCACAAGGACAAGGTGAGTTGCGACCAATCTTCTGTGATGCTGTGGATATGTCTTGGATGGGTGTTGTCTTTTTCTTACTTCCTGATTGCTGATTCTGTCGTATGATTGGCATGATGCTATTTGCAGGTTTACCCTCTTGAAGTGCTGTAGCCATAAGTTTCATCGGCTCATCAATATGACCGAAAAAGTGCTTGTATCCTTCACATAGGTAATTCAGACCATCTTCACCATCAGGTGTTTTGATGATTCGGTTTTTTGGACATCCGCCATTGCAAACGAACTTTACATCACACTTTAAGCAGTATTCAGGAAGCGTGTCTTTCTTATCAGTCCCAAATTTGCGTTGAAAAGGTGAATCTACCATTTCAGCGATTGAAGTCTCTTCAATGTTACCGATATAGTAGTCAGGAGTGACGTAGTGGTCACAGGAATATAAGTCTCCATTATGTTCTATAGCCATAGCATCACCACAAGTTTCATTGAATACACACAAGCTTGGGTTGTAGCCTAACCATGCCTCAAGAGCTATATCGAAAATCTGAATGAAGATCTTCCCAATATCATTTACGACCCATTCATCAAAAATGGTGCTTAGGAATTTTCCGTACTGTTTACCCGTAACTGACCGAGGTGACACATTTTCCCCGTCAAAATGCTCAACTGCGGGTATAAACTGCATAAACTCCGCATCAAGACTCTTAAAATAGGAATAGACCTCTTTCGGATATTCAGCATTATGATTGTTTACAACACACAGTATATTGTAGTCAACATTATGTTTTTGCAGTATCCTTAACCCGCGAATTACCTGTTCAGAGGATGAGCGACCTCGTTTGTCATAGCGGTACTTATCGTGAATTTCTGGTGGTCCGTCAATGCTAACACCTATCAGGAATCTGTTCTGTTTAAAGAACTGTCCCCATTCGTCATTAAGTAAGGTGGCATTCGTTTGGAATGTATTCTGAATCCGCATCCCAGACCTTCTGTATTTTTGCTGATATCGGATAGCCTGTCTGAAGAAGTCAACTCCCATGAGTGTTGGTTCTCCACCTTGCCATGCAAAGGTGACGTCATTGACCTGTTGTGCTTCTATGTATTGTTTGACATATTCCTCAAGTGTTTCATCAGTCATTCGAAATGACTTGGTTTCGGGATAGAGGTCCTCTTTTTCCAGATAGAAGCAGTATTCGCAATCTAAATTGCAGATCGGTCCGATCGGTTTTGTCATCACATGAAAAGCGCGTGGTAATTTAGCTTGAACCATATATTTTCGCCTCTTACTTTGACTGTTTTTTTTAGTGTATCATAATCACGGGGAGTCTACAAGAAAAAACTCAAGTCGGATAAATACATCTGAGAAGAAAAAAGGAGATGTCTTTACATTCCCAAACCTATAAATAGAATAACTTACTTTTTATCAACATTATCATATTCCTCCCTCAATACCTTTATTTCATCAAATAATTGCAGTACCTGCTTGTTCAATTTCGTTATTTGTTGATTCAGATTTAATAATATCTTACGCTCTTGACGACTTAAATTATCTATCGTTTGTTCACGTGTTTCAAATGAATCATCTTTTCTAATACCAAATTTCTCATCAATAGTCTTTTCAAGTTCACGAATTTGAGGATATATGACTTCACCATAATGTTTAACTTTAGCATTTATTTTCTGTGTAAGTTCATATTTAGCCAGGTTTTTAGCATGAAGTTTTTCAGTTTCTGCTTTATGAGCAGCTATTTTTGCATCAACTACTGCTTTATCGTCTAAATATAATTGCCTTCTTTCTTCGGGGGATAATGCCAATTCCTCTGATGAATGCCATATTCCGAATTCGTCGACATTGCTATCTTTATCTTCCGTTTTTTGTGATGACAACATTATAATTTCGTTTATAACTTCTTTAGGGCACCAGTGATCCCCGTGCCACACATATTCTTGTCCATCATCAGGCATCGGAGGTCTATCATCCACTTTAGGCATTTGTCCTTGTTCAGGTTCAACTCTACTGTCAGAGGAGGGCTCTGTTTTCGTTTCTTTACTTGATATGTCTATCTGCTTTCTGACCTGTTGCATACCTGTATTCAGATATATTTGTAAAGCGACAAATCCAACGATAAGCAAAGCAATGCCGATTCCAATATACATTTTTCTTGACATGTCAAAACTCCATTTTTAAATATAACTTTGATCCAAAGTGTCATAATATACAAGGTGGTTCTTTCTTCCAGCAATCCCGTAGTATTGAATGATAGAACGAATGTATTCAAGGTGTTTAGACTTGTAGCCTTGTCCCATCTTGTGCTCCCAATTATATCATGAAACAGGTTTATTTTCTACTATAGTTTTGATTGTAGGTGTGTAAAGTTCTTGTCACTCTATTTGTCAG
>CAZURU010000003.1:0-18964 GCA_964623585.1 uncultured bacterium | reverse complement strand
ATCGCGGATTACGCGGAGGACACGGATTGCACGGAATGGTGGAAGTATTGAAGGGTTGTTGGTGGAAGAAGCATAATCTAACAGATGGAGCAAGGCTCAGCGATCCTTTTATCTTTAGTGTCTAAAAGTTTATACATCCTCAATTTGAGTTGACAGAATGTCCCTATGTAGTGTATGATATACAGAATACTCAAAGATCGGAGGAAACAGAACTTGGCAGCAGATATAGGACTCATCGGATTGGCAGTGATGGGGGAGAATCTTGCACTAAATGTAGAAAGCAGAGGGTTTGAGGTTGCGGTTTTTAACCGAACAGTCTCACGGGTTGATGATTTTATTGCCGGTGCAGCAGAGGGTAAGAATATAGTAGGTGCACACTCCATTGCCGAATTTATTACACAATTGGATATACCCCGAAAGATCATCTTAATGGTCAAAGCAGGTGAACCTGTTGACGCATTTATTCAACTACTCGTACCACATCTATCTAAAGGCGATCTCATCATTGATGGTGGTAACTCCAATTTCAATGACACGATACGCCGCCACGCGGAACTTGGCGAAAAAGACATACTCTTTATCGGTACAGGAATTTCAGGTGGAGAGGAAGGTGCATTAAAGGGACCCGCTATGATGCCGGGGGGGTCACCTGAAGCCTACGCACTTGTAGAACCAATTTTCACAAAAATCGCAGCACAAGTGGACGGTATACCGTGTTGTTCATATATCGGTCCGAACGGTGCTGGACATTATGTCAAAATGGTGCATAACGGCATTGAATACGGTGATATGCAACTGATATGTGAAGCATATTCGCTGATGAAAAACGTCTTGGGTATGAACGCAGATGAGATGCACAAGGTATTTGACAACTGGAATCAAGGTGAACTCAATTCCTATCTCATTGAAATTACTGCTGACATCTTTACACAGAAGGATGCAAGTGGCACTCCCTTTGTTGATGTTGTTCTCGATCAGGCAGGTCAAAAAGGTACCGGAAAATGGACAAGCATCTCTGCATTAGATCTCGGCATTTCTGCTCCTACAATCGCTGAAGCGGTTTTCGCGCGTTGTATCTCTGCAATTAAGAGCGAACGTGTAGACGCTGCACAGGTGATAAAAGGTCCTGCCGGAACTTATGATGGCGAAAGAAAAGAAGCATTAACTGCTATCCACAATGCATTATACGCAGCAAAGATATGTTCTTATGCACAAGGTTTTGCACTGATGCGGGAAGCAAGTGCTGAAAACGATTGGGATTTGGATCTGGGTCAAATTGCATTAGGATGGCGTGGTGGATGTATCATAAGAGCAAAATTCCTGCATCGCATCGCAGAAGCTTATGAACGTAAACCTGACCTTGCAAATCTATTGCTTGATCCATATTTTAAGGATGTTATTGAAAAATCTCAGTCACACTGGAGAAATGTGGTCAGTACAGCAACTCACGTGGGCGTCCCAATTCCAGCATTCAGTTCTGCCTTAGCCTATTTTGATAGTTACCGTAGCAGCAGACTCCCCGCCAATCTAATTCAAGCGATGCGGGACTATTTTGGGGCACATACCTATCATAAAATTGACTCAGAGGGTAATGTAATTGTCAACGAAAACGGTGAATCGACAGTTTTCCATACGGAATGGATGTTAGAGAACCGTCCAGAAGTAATTGTTGAATAGAGGAGGTAAAATGGCTCAAGGACCACAACAAGCATTATACGATTTTAAACCACAACACGACTTTTTTGTAGGGATTGATTCTGATGGATGTGTTTTCAACAGTATGGAGGTAAAACATAACGACTGCTTTAGTGTAAACGTCGTGAAGCATTTTGGGTTAGCATCCATCTCAAGACAGGTGCATCAAGCATGGGATTTTGTCAACCTTTATTCAACAATGCGAGGAACGAATCGGTTTAAGGCACTGCTACTTGTATTTGATTATCTTCGCGAAATGTCTCTCGTTAGAAAAATGGGGTTAGAAATTCCTGAATTACGACACCTAAGAGGATGGACTGAAGTTGAGACGAAACTCGGTAATCCTGCGCTACAGGAAGCAATAGACAATACAGCAGGTGAAAGAAGGGATGAACTGAACCATGTAATGCAATGGAGCCTTGCTGTGAATGAAAGTGTTGCAGAGATTGTCTACAATCTACCGCCATTTCCTGGTGTGCATGAAGCATTACAACGCCTGCAAGGGAAAGCTGATGTAATTGTCGTCTCTGCCACACCTGACGAAGCACTGCAACGTGAATGGGACGAACACAATATAGACCAATATGTCGCTTTGATTGCAGGACAAGAGATGGGAACGAAGACCGAACATCTGACGATTACGACAAAGGGTAAATATGCAGAAAATCGTGTCTTGATGATCGGGGATTCACCAGGGGACTTAAAAGCAGGTCGAAGCGTAGACGCACTGTTTTTTCCTGTTAATCCTGGTGCGGAGGATGCTTCGTGGACACATTTCCTTGACGAAGGAATTGAAAGGTTTTTCAATGAACAATATGCTGGCAGCTACGAAGACAGGCTGCTGAAAGCGTTTCAGGATTTGTTACCTGAAACACCTCCATGGTCTACAGATTAGGAAGGACTTTTATGAAAATACTGTTACAGCATAGGGTTGAGGGTGAACAATTAGATAGATTAGAGAATATCCTCGGTGATGAGCATACTTACATTATGGCGAACTCAAAAGATAAGATCGCTGAGGAGGGTAAGAATGCTGATATTTTCTTCGGTTTCTGCAGTGAGAACATATTCCCGCATTTAGTCAACATCAAATGGGTTCAAGCTTCAAGTGCTGGCATGGATAAGCACATGTATCCAGCGATCTGTGAGAGTGATGTGATCCTAACCAACGCTGCAGGACTTTACGGGACACATGTTGCAGATCAAGCATTTGCCCTCTTACTTGGATTGGCACGTGGGATCCATCATTTTGTTCGTAACCAAGACAATCGTAAATGGGGGGGTAGTAAATCCCCGATGATTGAGATTGATGGATTCAGAATCGGTATAGTCGGCTTAGGTGGCATCGGTATGCAGATGGTGAAACGCGCAAAAGGATTCGACATGTACGTTATCGGTGTTGATGCGTACCGAACAGATAAACCTGACAGTGTTGATGAATTGTTACCGATGGATAGACTCACAGACATGATGAGTAGGGTTGATGTTGTCATGATTGCATGTCCTTTGACAGAGGAAACCCGTGGATTGATAAATACTGAGAACCTGTCTGCTATGCAACCGACTGCCTATCTTATCAACGTTGCACGTGGTCCGATTGTCATAGAAGATGACTTGATTAAAATCTTGCAGGAAGGTAAAATTGCAGGTGCAGGTTTAGATGTCACGGAGACAGAACCGTTGGCAGCTGATAGTCCGTTGTGGGATATGGATAACGTGATTATAACACCTCATGCTGCGGGGGGTTCTCAGCACCGTATGCGGCGAATTACTGAGTTTTTTCTTGATAACCTTGAGCGGTATCTAAAGGGGGAAGAGTTGAGGAATGTTGTTGATAAGAAGCTCGGGTTTTAGATGGATACTTGTCTTGATTTAGTGTCATTCTTATATGATTTGCTTGGCTGGTTCAGTCTTGTTATACTATTTACAGAGGTGAGAAAATGGTTATGAGGAGTTTATCTGCCGTATTCTTACTTTTGCTATTAATGCATCCCGCTTTTGCTCAACTGAAACCCGAAGATATCCTTATTATACGTGAAGAGGTTACTAAGATCGTTAAGACCGAAAATGATGCACGTGAAACACGTATGCGGGAATATGTTGATCTGAAATTTGATGTGCAGGATACCAAATTTGATGTGCAGGATACCAAATTTGAGGGATTGAGCAGACAACTAACAATGGTCGTAATTCTTGTTATAGGACTTATTGCATTGATTGTAGTAGCAATCGGTATCCCACAAATAATTATGGCAAGAAAGCAGAGAGGACAAGAAACGTTAGAAGCAGAAATCAGAACACTCCGAGAAAAAGTGGAACTCCTTGAACAGACACGGCTTATAGGACCAAATTAGTTTCTTCAGTATGCAGGAATACAGTATGATTGAATACAAAGGTTATATTGGAGTAGTTGATCAAGAAGTTCTGGAGAAGGCTGTTTCAGTGAATTAACTATCTGTTACAATCAACATGATTGTTTGATTTGAGAAGAATGTATTGTATTTACTTAGTTAACCCGTATCACAGTGAGGTTTTACGGTATGAGAAGGTTTGGAACGCGGGGACCCGTGAACCCTGATCAGCACTATATTGTCGCACGCACAGAAGAGCTGACCGATTTCATCAAGCGCGTCAAAGAGGGGCGTTATATCGTCATATTTGCACCCCGGCAAACAGGAAAGACAACTTTCTTTCAACGTGCTGTTGCAGCTCTCACTGCTGAAGATCTAACCTATTTTCCCATTCAACTGAATTTTGAAATATTTGTAGACTGTGACCGTTCCGAATTTTACGAGTCTCTCGCCAAACAGATTTGCAAGGAAATTAAACGTGTATTCCATATTCGCGGAGAGGAAATTGACGAAGCACTGGAGCACTTTCTTGACAATGCCAAAATGAATAACCATTTGTCAATGATGGAGTTCTTTGAACAGGTTCAGCATTTCCTGAAAGTTGAGGAACATTGGCAGAAAGTTGTTCTCATAATTGATGAGTTTGATGGTATTCCCACAACTGCCCTGAAGGGTTTTCTGCACGCGTTCCGACATACTTACGTCACTCAGGCTACGTTTCAATGTCCCCACAGCCTTGGTATTGTGGGTGTTAAAAATATCACACAACTTGTTTATGATCGTTCTGTCTCCCCGTTCAATATCCATGACGATTTTGCGCTATCCAATTTTACGCTTGCGCAGGTACAAGAGCTATACGGACAATATACAGCCGAAGTGGGACAAGTTTTCAACCCAGAAGTGATTGAATCCATTCACAAACAGACCGGAGGTCAACCGTTTCTTGTCAACCGGTTCGCGCAGATACTCACCGAAGAGATGGACATTCCAAAGACTGATTCAATCACTATGCAGCATTTTTCACCTGCCCTTCAACTCCTTTTGGATGAACGAAACACCAACATTGAACATCTCCTGACCAATATCCGTAAAGATCCGCGTTTTCAAACTATGCTTATGCAAATCGTCTCTTATGAGGACAGCGTGCCCTTTAACCCTGATAATGACATTATCAATGAACTCGCCACGTATGGTGTTATAACTAAGGGTGCCGACAGTAAGTGTGAGGTAATCAATCCGATTTACCTGTGCCGCATTGTTCAAGCATTCAAACCACTGTTTAACGGATTGGAGAGCGACTACTTCCCTGAAGACTCCGATGGATTTCAGTATCTCACATCCGATGGACATATTCAGATGGAACGACTTCTGGATAACTTCCGTGACTTCATTGCCCGTGCAGGATACAGGATCCTTCAAGTCCCTGAAACACCGCAAGAATTCATTGGACAGCATCTCCTCTATGCTTACATCGATCAGTTTGTTAGCAGCGTGAACGGGGTAATGTATTTAGAAGTTCCAACAGGACGCGGTAGAATGGATCTACTCATTCTACATAACGGAGAGAAATACATCATTGAAACAAAGATTTGGAGAAGTGAAAGAGGTTATGATGCTGGGAAACAGCAGCTTGCCACGTATCTATCAACAGAAGGCGTAACAGAAGGGTTCTACGTTGTGTTTGATCACCGCAATGCCCCTGAACCGCGCACTGAGACAGAGACGATAGATGGACAGACGATTCGGAGTTACGTTGTTCCTGTCGTGCAAGATCTGCCTTCCCACTCCGTTGAAATTGAAGTATAAAATGGATAATCATTGATAGAAATGGTATTACTATTTGTTTAAAATAAATAAAATAAAGATAAAGCTATACTATATATAGCGACGAGAAATGATGATCTACTTGATTGTAGTATCAAGCAGATTATGATATGACCAGAAAACAGATAAACTAAGAGTATGTTTATGAGCAATCCTACTCATTCCTCATTAAATCTCTTAAAAGAAGATTCAGCCGGATATTTGCCCTTTAGCAAACGTACTGCAAACGCTTTAAAACGCTCAGGGATTAAGACTGTTGAAGAAGTCTACGTTCTTCTCAAATCGGGAATGATAGATAGCATTCGCGGGCTCGGGACAAAGTGTATTTCAGAGATCGAAGATTGTCTGGCTAATTTGAAAATTAGCGGAGAATTAGAGTCAGAATCTGTAGAAAGTGCAACCCTTAAGATTGGACAACTTAAACTGAGTAATCGTTCTTTCAACAGTCTGAAAAACGCAGGGATTGAAACAGTAGCAGAAGTTAAAAGGCTTGTTGAAACAGGTGAAATTCGAAACATTCGTGGATTAGGAATAAAATGTATCTCAGAAATTCAAGATAGACTAACAGAAATAGAAATTAGTGATACAGACGCAGTTGATGTAATTCCTGATACAAATACAAGTTTGATGAATGAAGAAAATATTGCGGATCGAGTTATTAGATGGCAATCGAAATTTGTAGTTAAACAGTTGGTAATGGAATTACTCCACGAAGACGCTAAAATTGCAGATCGATCGGTTAAAGAGTGGCTTGAAGAAATTGAAACAATCGAAAACAACGATGCCTATGATGCGTTAGTAACAATATTAAGTTCCTCACTTAATATATGTGAAGAGCTTGAATTCTTGATTAACTCAATTGCCACTCAACATTGTATGACCATTTTGTTGTCAAGGTATGGTTTTAATAAAAAAACTCAAGGACAAATTGGACAAGAAATAGGTATTACACGCGAAAGAGTAAGACAGATAGAAAACGAACTGAAGCATAACATGAGTAGTGTCGTTCGGACTATAATTGGTGCAGAGTCTATCGGAAATTTCAAAACTATTACTACTTTACTCAGAATACAGTCAGCCCTTCTCATTGCTAAAGACATGGGGCTTGATATAAACTATCAACAATGGACCCAACGTATTCGTTCATCAGGGCTCGTAGGTAATTGGAAATCCCAGGACTTTGCTGGTAAAGATCCGGTCGAAATTATGATTGCAATTTGTTACATGATAGATGAATGCCAGATCCCTTGTCTTCAAATACCAAAATGCTTACAATATGCTCTACAACTTGCCAATGCAGGTAAGCCAAACACCTATGCTAGGATTCTACACTTGTGTGAGATTTTACCTGTCGAAGTTAAAAGACTAATTGACCGGCACATGAGACACTCAGGAAGTGTATATGCAAGATGGTTATCTCAAGAAATAGAAATGGAACTTGAAGAGACAAAAGATATATTACAAGGATTAGGATATAAGATGCTCTCTGAAGATTGGTTTATTCCGATAAAACTAAAAGATGCCCACCAAAACTTAAAAAATGCTGTTTTCCATCAAGGTCTACGAAAGATGTTCTATTATTGTGGTGCATTATCTATTGATGATGTGTGTTCCGGACTTCGACACATCTTATCAAGAAGCGGTTTTCCTGTTCCACCTCCTGATGTGATTAATGAAATAGTTCTAATCCATGGTTACAAATGTGATAGTGAATTGTACTATTGGGATGGAGACTATGACACGAATCTAAGCCCGAGCGAAACTGTAATCATTAATTGTATGGAACACATCGGTCCGGTGCTTCATCATTCAGAATTAGTTTATGCTTTTTTGGAATCCAATTTGTCATTATCCGCGTTGTCCGCAGTCCTAAATTATTCTCCACTGTTTGTGAAAGTTGAGTCTGCGCTATACAAATTGCGTGGAAAATCAATAAGTTCCCAAGATATTATGCGCGCGAAACCCTCCAGAGAACGAAAATTTCTGAATCCGGAGATCGAATACAATACAGATGGAAATGTGATAGTCAGTTTTACCGTTAGCGCGTATGTCATTGCAGTCGGTACTATTTCTTATGAACACTTTCCAAAACTTAGTGGCGAGGATTGGACATGCTATGTTCAGGGAGAAAGAGTAGGTAAACTGAGGTTAACTGAGAACGAATGTCGAGGTCTGAAAAAACCTTTTGAAATGCTAAACTGTCAGCCGGGGAATCGCCTGGTGCTTATATTCAATACATGCAATAGAAATGTTACAATAGAAAAAATAGGAACAAATGCAAAACAATGAATCCACAAAAGTTCAACTCGTTACAATAGCTGTTGCACTCTTAAACGGAGATGTAACTTATGTTGACCGGGAGGAAGTTGCTATCAAGGTAGACTGTATTGCCCCGGGGCGTTTTACTTGGCGAAGATATCCTGAGCGAATTGATCTGGATGCTGTTAGTAGTGCACTCCGAAGCGCAAAAAAAGTTCAAAACGGTGGATTAATAGTCGGAAACAATACAGCAGGATGGATGTTAAGTCCAACAGGTTTAAAGTGGATAAAAACCATAGACCTTGATGCTATTTATGAAAAACTCTCTGATAAAGTTAGACCAGTTCTTATCTCTACCAACCAGGAAGTAGAACGCAAGTGTTTATGCAATACGCGAGCCTACAAACTATTTATTAGTGGTAAATCTGAATCAATAGTATTGCAAGATTTCTACGAGTTTGCACGAGTAAATGAGTATTTTCAAACCAAAGCCAGACAGAGACGGTACGCAATCATAGCAAACACAGTAATTGAGAATAACACTCTATCAAGAATATGGGATTTCCTTCAAACAAAGTTTCCAAAGGAGATAAGGTAATGTCAATTCATTAATCAATTGAGGTGACTACACATGTAGCGAGGGGTTTCATCCAGAACGCTGCATACTTTAACACCATGCCCAAGGTAGTTTGGGAGTACGTAGCAAACTCTTTAGATGCCGTAAAACCAGACACTATAGCAGTCATTGCAATTGAAATAACTAGTCATGAAGTTAGAATATCTGATAATAGTCGTGGTATGTCTAGGAAAGAGTTAAGTAAGTTCTTCCAGATGCACGGAGAGAATATCCATAGAAAACAAGGAAGGAAAGTCAGGGGTCGGTTTGGTACGGGCAAATGCGCAGCTTTTGGTTTGGAAAATGCTCTCCGAATTGACACAATTCAGGCAGGTTCCAGGAATGTCGTTGAGTTGCACAGAAAAGATATTGAACAGGCACAAAGTGGTGATCCGTTTCCTGTTCAAGATATTAAAGTGAATCAGCAAACCCATGAAGATGATGGAACTATCATAATCATTCAAGAGTTAAATATAAAACACTCAAACGTTGATAAAGTTATTTCATATCTTGAACGTCATCTAAGCCGTTACCGCACTCGTGCTCATGTTACTGTAAATGGACATATCTGCAAATTTAAAGAACCTCTGTCTACAAAGGAATTCAATCGTTTTCCACCAGCAGAAGTTGTCAAACACATTGGCAATGTATCGTTGAATGTGAAACTATCTCCTGTGTCATTAGACGATGAAACTCGCGGAATCAATATCTTGTCACACGGCAGCTGGCATGAAACAACTCTGGCAGGAATTGAGCTGAAAGAGTGTGCGAATCATATTTTCGGACAGATAGATGTCCCGATCTTGGAGGATGGTGAATGGTCAATTCCTGCTTTTGATAACACACGAAATAATACGTTAAACCGGCAAAATCCTGTTGTTGTGGTACTGTTAGGCTGGCTTTCAACGGAACTTGAAAAAATAAGATCTGATTTTTTAAAGCAAGTTCGTGAAGAGCGTCAGTCAGAAATACAAGCAAAACTAACGAAGGAAGCTGAAAAGATTTCAAAGACACAAAAACAATTTTTATAAATTTAGATCATCCTCAAATCGTTAATGCGTTTGAAACTGGTGGCAAGTCCACAAGTTCTCGACAGTTCCGAGAGATTTGCTATGAAGCTGCAGCAGTTGAATACGCTATTGCTTTACCTTACGAAAAACTGGAGAAAGATGAATTATATCACGCAGCTGACGCCCTATTCGATGTGAGAGATACCATTAATAGGGTAACTAAGAGTTTTGTCAAAGTCTTAGTAAATTAGTTGCTCACCTTTCAGCATCAATCCGCGCATCACAGAGTTCCAACTGAGTTTACTTAGACTCTGGTTCAAACGCTGAATTCGTTACATAGTTTGCATTCTCCTCCGCGTGAAAAAGTTCGCCCAAGTGGAACGGTGTCAGGGAACATCGCAGAGCAAATCCGTATAAACCTTACTCAGACACATTTATCCTTGACTTTTCTTTCAAAATGTCATATCCTTTTAAGGAAGGGTTGTAGAGACGTTTATCTGCTTTCCAATAAATAATTAGTGGAGAAAATCAATGGATATGTTAGTTGAAAGGTTAGATGAGAAATTGTGTGAATGGGAGCCAAGTACTGCAGCGGAGGTTAGACAACGTGTTTTGGAACTCATTGACCTTGCAGACGAAGGTTTGTTAGAAAGAATGCGATCACGTGCAGTGGAACAAGATGTGTTGGATATACTTGATGAACCCGCATCCCGGTGAAATAAGGTATGAAGTGCCTTCCTTAATACCACCAGCACTAACTTCCTACACCTTACAGTCGTTTAACTTTTTACACTACCTACCTCAATCCGCACAACACAGAATTTCAACTCCGGCTGTTTAGACACTGCGCCAGCCCATGTCTATAACTATTACAAACCTTATGGTCGCACGCAAATGCTGCTGAAAAACAGTTAAATGTCTGAGAGGGAAAACAGTGAGAAGGTTTGGCACGCAGGGACCTGTGAACCCTGAACAGCATTATATTGTCGCCAGAACGGAAGAGCTGACCGATTTCATCAAGCGCGTCAAAGAGGGACGTTATATCGTCATCTTTGCACCCCGGCAAACAGGAAAGACGACTTTCTTTTATGCTGCAATGGATATCCTCTCCGATGAGGAAGAACATTACCTACCTATTCACTTGGATTTCCAAGCGTATAAAAACCTTACACCGTCAGATTTCTATAGTAACCTCACTGAAGACATTCGCGAGGAAATTGAGAATACTTACCATAAACGTGGAGAAGTACCCTCTGAGGCGTTAAGAGATTTTTTGGATAACACAAATTTTACCGATAATGTGTCAATGCTCAGAGGTTTCAATGCCTTAGCGCGGGTATTGCAAAATCAACAAATTGTCATACTGATTGATGAGTTTGATGGTATTCCTCAAGAAGTCTTGAGCGATTTCTTGTATGCCCTCCGCCGTATCTATGTCTCCAGAAGTTCTCCCCGATGTCCGCATAGCCTTGGCATTGTCGGTGTTAAGAGCATTGCCCAACTCAACTATGATCGTTCTGTCTCTCCGTTCAATATCCAGGACGATTTTGCTCTGCCAAATTTTGCGCTTACCCAGGTGCAAGAGCTATTCGGACAATATACAGACGAAGTAGGGCAGACTTTCAAATTAGAAGTCATTGAATCTATTCACAAACAGACAGGGGGACAACCCTTTCTTGTTAACAGATTTGCACAGATACTCACTGAAGAGATGGACATTCCGAAGACAGATTCAATCACTATAGAGCATTTTTCACATGCACTTCAACTCCTTTTAGATGAACGAAATACCAATATTGAACATCTCCTGACCAATATCCGTAAAGACCCGCGTTTTCAAACTATACTTATGCGCATAGTCTCTTATGAGGACAGCATCCCCTTTAATCCTGATAATGACATTATCAATGAACTCGCCACGTATGGTGTTATTACTAAAGGATCCTACAGTAAGTGTGAGGTAATCAACCCGATTTACCTGTACCGTATTATTCATGCATTCAAGCCACTATTTAACGGATTGGAGAACGACTACTTCCCCGAAGACTCCGATGGATTTCAGTATCTCACGTCCGATGGACATATTCAGATGGAACGACTTCTGGATAACTTCCGTGACTTCATTGCCCGTGCAGGATACAGGATCCTTCAAGTCCCTGAAACACCGCAAGAATTCATTGGACAGCATCTCCTCTATGCCTATCTCGATCAGTTCGTTAACAGTGTAAACGGGGTAATGTATTTAGAAGTTCCAACAGGACGTGGTAGAATGGATCTGCTCATTCTACATAACGGAAAGAAATATATCATTGAAACAAAACTTTGGAGAAGTGCAAAAGGTTATGATGCGGGGAAACAACAGCTCGCCGCGTATCTATCAACAGAAAACGTAACAGAGGGTTTCTACGTGGTGTTTGATCACCGCGAGGAACCTGAACCGCGCACTGATACAGAGATGATAGATGGACGGACGATTCGGAGTTACGTTGTTCCTGTGGTGCAAGAACTGCCTTCAGGAGAGATATATCTGTAAGGTACCGTTTTCCGTTTACACAAAAATTATAGAGTTTTTTGGAAATTTCAAAACGAATTGACTTAATCAAAACGAAACTTCGTACAGAAAAGGAGAATCTTCATAATGAAAAAAGTACTATTTTTCATGTTTTCAGCTTTCTTTCTAATTTCAACACTTTGTCAATCAGATACTTTCGCCCAAGATCACAACCGATGGAGTTTACCTGAAGGTGCCGTAATTCGTATCGGGAAGGGTAAAATAACTAAAGCCATAGGTGATATGGCATTCTCACTGGATTCCAATCAGTTAGCAATCGTCAGTAGTATCGGTGTTTGGATTTACGATGCACACAGTGGTAAAGAGCTTGACCTTCTCCCCGGGCCAAGTGGTGGTTGGGTGAATAGCATGTCATGCAGGCAGAATGACACCACAATCGCTAGTACGGATTGGGAAGGGATTAGATTATGGGAGGCACACACCGGACAACTTTTGCACACCCTGCATACAGATAGTATTGAAAGTCTATCATTGAGTATAGATGGACACACTCTTGCCAGTGGACAGAGAGATGGAACTACCCGTTTGTGGGATGTGCACACTGGACAACTCCTACACATCCTTAGATGGCATTCAAGTTGGGTTCAGTGTCCATCCTTTAGTCCCGATGGCCGCACAACCGCTAGTGGAAGTTGGAAAGAGGTGCGTCTCTGGGATGTGCACACGGGACAACTCTTGCACACCCTCAGGGGTCATACGTATTGGATTTGGGATACCGAGTTCAGTCCCGATGGCCGCACAATTGCTAGTACAAGTACCGGCGATATCCGTTTGTGGGATGTGCACACAGGACAGCTCCTTCACACCCTATCGGGATATAGGGGACAGATTTTTTCTGTAGCATTTAGTCCTGATAGTAGTATCATTGCTGCTGGTGGATATTCCGATAATAGCATCCGCTTGTGGAACGTCCACACAGGACAAATCATGAAAACGCTATCTGGACATACTGAAGATCCATCGACAGCCACGGTTGAAATTCTGAAAAGAACCATTTGCAGGCAGGATAAGGACGAATCCTTACTCCAATTCGGTAGAAACTTAACTCAAGAAGCGATCAATGGCAAGTTTGACCCAGTTATCGGCAGAGATAATGAGATTGAGCAGCTCGTAGAAATTCTTTCTTGTCGCAAAAAGAACAATCCAGCACTCATAGGAAATGCAGGCGTTGGCAAAACAGCGATTGTAGAAGGGTTGGCACAACGCATCGTTGATGGTAAGGTTCCAAGTTTAAGTAAAAAACGGGTTATTGCTCTTGATTTAGGCATGCTTGTAGCTGGAACAAAATACCGTGGTCAATTTGAAAAGCGGTTGAAAACGATACTTGCTGACATTGAAGCAGCAAAAGAAGGCATTATTCTATTCATTGACGAACTCCATACCCTCGTTGGTGCGGGTTCAGCAATTGGCACACTTGATGCTTCTAACATGCTCAAACCAGCATTAGCCAAAGGCGATTTACTCTGTATCGGTGCAACAACGTTTGATGAGTACCGCAAATATATTATGAAGGATTCTGCCCTGGAACGACGATTCCAGACAATTGAAGTGGATGAACCCTCTGTTGAAGATACCATCAGGATTCTGGAAGGATTGAAAAAATATTACGAAACGCATCACGGCGTTAATATACAGGAAAATGCTATTACGGCAGCTGTTAAACTCTCAGAACGGTATATCTCAGACCGATTTTTACCAGATAAAGCGATTGAGTTGATTGATCGAGCATCCGCCCGGGTAGGGATAGAAATGGCAAGGGGATGGGTGGAAAGCGATGAAGCACAGGAAAAAACGGTGCAGGCCGAGGATATCGCTGAAATTGTAAAAAGAAAAACACGCATTCCAGTTAAGCAGCTTACAGAAGACGAAGAACAGAAACTGCTAAACATGCAAAAACTGTTGGAAGAAAAAGTCATCGGGCAAGATGAAGCAGTGGAATCCGTTACCAATGCAATACGCCGTGCCCGCGCCGGACTCAAGGATCCAAACCGTCCAATTGGAACTTTCCTATTTATGGGCCCCACTGGTGTCGGAAAGACGCACCTTGCCAAATGTCTGGGGGTGTAATGTGTTTGTCATTATAGGGCAGGACACGTTTGCTATAAACATATCGTCCCTACGGGACTGGAGATAGGTGGGTACACTTTTTTCTATAAACATATCGTCCCTACGGGACTGGAGAGGGGGCGGGACACGTTGTACGGAGAATGGAAATGATGGAGGCAGGTGTGTGTAATAAAGATAGCACAATCTAACAGAATGTGCTACAGCAAGATCAAGATGGATGGGAGCGGAGAGGGAAATGGAAAATGAATGGGGTTGGAGAAAGAAAGCACAATCTAACAGAATGTGCTACAGCAAGATCAAGATAGATGGTGGTGGAGAGGGGAATGGAAAATGAATGGGGTTGGAGAAAGTAGCACAATCAAGGATGAATGTGCTACATGCCTCGTTTTGGGAATCGTTAATGAGTGGAGTAATCTAAAGTATTCTACGCCCTACCATATACAGGAATAGCAGCACCATTTATTATCGTTGCATCAACTGATGTCAAGAAACAGATTATCTTTGCGACATCATCAGGTTTTACCCAACGCGTATGGTCTTCGGCAGGCATTGCCTCTCGGTTCATTGGTGTATCCATTATACTCGGCATGATGCAGTTGACATTGATTCCCGAATCCATCACTTCGGCAGCCAATGCCTCTGTTAACGTCCGCACGCCACCTTTAGAGACACAGTAAGCACTCAATCCAGCCTCACCTTTTAGTCCTGCACGCGCAGAGACATTTACGATCTTACCATTACCCTGTCCTGTCATGTGCGGAATTACTGCTCTGCAACATAGAAAAACTGATTTAAGGTTTAGGTTCATCATGAAATCCCATTTATCTTCCTCAAGTTCAACTACATCAACGCCACCAACAAACCCGCCAACGATATTTACTAATATATCAAGGTGCCCCAACTTATCAATACAAGTATCTATAGTCTTCTGCACTGATGCTTCCTCAGTGACATTTGCATAAAGAAAGGTAACCTTATCACTTAGATCTGGATTGTGTTGTTTAAATCTATTCACTTCATCATCAAACAGATATGTGACTGCGACTGTGTCCCCGAGTGACATAAATGCTTTCGTCACTGCACTGCCTAAGAAACCTGTTCCACCTGTGATTAAAACGTTTCTGTTTGGATTTGACATGTATTGCTCCTATTCTACATTATTGCGTTTAAGTTTTAACGACACCAATTCCTGGTCTATCAGGTAGCATTAACTTCCCATTTTTAAGTGTTACTCCAGAAAATGGATCATTCTCAATTAACAAATTTCCATCTAAATCTGCGTAGTCAACGAGTGGAGATAGATGTGCAGCTGCAGTGATTCCAAGGGAACTCTCTATCATACATCCAATCATGACAAGTAGTCCGTGTGCCCGCGCAACGTGTATCATTTGCAATGCTTCCAACAGTCCTCCACATTTGACTAATTTGATGTTTATACCATCTACTACCCCTGATAATCTCGGAATATCACTTGCACGTTTCACACTTTCGTCTGCGATGATCGGTAGTGAAGAATTCTCGCGAACGAACTTTAAGCCCGCAATATCATCTGGTTCTGTGGGTTGTTCAATTAATGCCACATCATATTCCTTTAATTGATGTATTTTCTGCACTGCTTCGTTTGGTGACCACGCAGTATTTGCATCAACATATATAGGTTTATCAGTTACATTGCGAAGTGTTTCTATTATCTCAATATCCCGCGGTGTACCGAGTTTGACTTTTAGTATTGGATAGTTTTTAGCTGCTAATGCTTTCTCTGCCATAATAGTTGGTTCATCCAGTCCTATTGTGAACGAGGTGAGTGGAGTCTTCAGTGGATTGAGTCCCCAGAGTTTATAGAGGGGAATACCGAGTTTTTTTCCCAACCTGTCATTGAGTGCCATATCTATCGCAGATTTTGCTGCATAATTACCCTCTAATGTTGATTCTATCTTTGACATGATATTCTGAATCTGATCAAGGTCAACGTCCATTTTTGTAGCTATGACTTCCAGTGCTGTTTCAACTGTCTGAACAGTTTCACCATAGAACTTTGCTGGAGATGCTTCACCAATACCACCATCAATTTCAACATAAATTGTTTCTCGAAATGGGTCAGTTTCACGGCGCGAGATTTTGAACGGATTTCTTAGCTGCAATTTGGTGATTTTAGAGGTGATCTGCATCCTTATTCCTCTGGACTTCGTTGAAGAATTCCATGAATCTTTCTACTTTCTCCATCTCAATTTCTGTATCGTCCTTTAGAAATTGCCACATACCCAAAAATATAACGTGTGCTTCCTGTTCCCAAGTAGGGTCTTCAAGACCAATAGAACGTATTTCAAGTGTCATTGCCTTTTTGTTTGTCTGTTGGATTATTGGGGTTTCTCTATCTTGGATGGTTTCAATCGGTGTTTTAGAGAGCCTACTGTTGAACATTTGAAGGATACTTTTCTGAAAGAATTCGGTGTCCCGATTACCAAGATTGTGTTTAGCGATGACAATAGGTTCTCCATCAATACTATCCCTATGGTTTATTTGCAGGTAGTATCCTTCCTGATTAATACTGTTTACCTTTTTAATCCGTTCTTCAATAGACATTGTTTTTCCAGGTGTATGTATATTGAATACGTTTGACCCTGCAACTTCTAACATGTCTTTCAATGACGCGATCAGCTGTCGTGTCCGCTGTGTATCTGTTTCTGTATCAATGACTATACTTGTATTATCAAAAGCACTGTCAGCAATTGGGTGAAGTTTCACATTAACTATTGTCACTTCATTCTGTTTAATGATCGTAGGTTGTTTGTGTGGATAGAAACCTTGTTTTGAGAAGTTGAGTCTTGTATGTAAAGGATGATCCAAATTAGGATGTGTTTTTACAAAGTAGTGTCCTTTATGATCAGATTCAGCAGTCAAGTTATGATCAACTCTCAATTTGACCTGTGAGATAGGTTCACCTGTTTCAGCATTGGTAATCTGTCCTTGAATGACTCCGTTTGGCATGTCTATGAAATGTAGTTTAATTGAATTATGTGTTTTACCATAAGAGATTTGCACAACAGTTTCACTTGGATGATCAGGTGCTTTAAGGTAGAAATAGGATTTTCCGTTCTTTGAATTGCTTTCAGTTGAAGCGAGTGTTCCAACGGATGCTTCAGCTGTGATTATTTCACCATCGGCAATTGGTAAACCATCTACGTCAAGCGCATTAGCGACGATTCCTACATATCCATTTCCGATGTAAGGCATATTCTTGGTCCAAGCATTCAGGTCTATCTTGGTTGCAGGTGGTGCAACTTTAAAATGCTGTGGTTGTGGCAGACTATGGTTTCCATAATAATTTACCATATCTGTCTGAATAGAATTAATACCATTGACTAAAGGATTCTTTACTTCAACCGTTATTGTATCGGTGTCACGATTATATTGAAATGGCTGGTCTAATCCATTGATTTTTACATTTATGGAATTCGTAAAGACCTGTTGCCGTTTTAACATCCACGCACCTCGTTCATGTAATCCATCTAAAACTTTTATTTTGATTTTAGGTGTCTTTGATTGTATGACAGATCTGTTTTCAGGTGTAATGAGCAATCCTTTTGGGAATCCTGCTTCAACATATCGTGCTATGCCGAGGAAATAACCGTAAGCTTCTCTTTTCAGATATTGATCCTTCTTTAGTCTTGCTTCCTCTTCAGGGTTTGTGTAAAATGAGGCTTCACAGACGATAGCAGGGCAATTTGTCAATCGCAATACACCAAAACCGGATGCTACTATTAACTTATCTGAGTATAATCCAGTTGCTGGTGATTTTGGGAGACGTAGTGCGTCTGAGACGCCTCGTTGTACGTAACGCGCAAGGTCAAGACTTGGTCGAGAGTCATCTGCATCGCCATGATACCAGGTTGAGGTAAAGTTAATTTCAGGATTTTCATCGATTCCATTGTGGTGTATTGATATGAAGAAGTCTACTCGATTCTCGTTGGCAATTTTGCTTCTATCAGCTAAACTAACATAAGAATCGTCATCACGGGTCATGATGACTGTAACACCTACTTTTTCTAAGAGCCCCTGAAGATACTTGGCAACTTTCAGATTTATTTCAGCTTCACGGAGGCCTGTAGGACCACGTTTGAAATCTGGGATATGTTTTTGACCCCCATGTCCAGGATCAAGGCATATCTTAAACCCCTTAAGATGCCTTGCATAGGGTGGAATCTCCATTTCAGCAGAGGATTCTAATACTGTTTTCTTTTCAGTCTGATTTGCACTGAGCGGACAGAGTATTAGGGATAGAAATAGTATCAGAAAGTGTTTATATGTGTGTCGCTTCCTTAGACTTTTCATCCTTTTTCTTGAGTTGTTCAGATAAATGGTATGAGTCATCAAAGTTATCTATGTTGTTAGGATCAATATTCGTCTTGACCTGATACTGTGCATCAGCTTTCTGCTGTGTAATCCGCTTATCGAATCGATTCGCAGATATGACGACATATATGACAAATATCAGAATAGCAAGTGGTGTAATTATACTATAGTTTGGACAGTTTTCATTTTTTTAGTGACAAAAAGCAGAAAAGAGGGT
>CAZURU010000002.1:0-55171 GCA_964623585.1 uncultured bacterium | reverse complement strand
AACGCTACCAGCAACAAGTGAATCTATGGATATTGACGGTTCAGGATAGGCAACGAAGAATGTCGCTGATGCCTTAGCAGTATTCTTATTTGCATCTGTGATTTCAACGGATACCTTGTTTTCACCTTTGTCTAACTTATTTGGAAGGTCGTAGGTGAACTGATTATCATCTTTCATCACTTCTACGGGATCGCCATTTACCTTAAGCACAACGTCAACAGGTTGGACACCTGCAAACTGACCCGAGATATGCCTGAAGGTGTGATCATAAGTGCCGCCAGCAACGGGAGAATCTAACATAACTGTTGGAACTGGCAATCTTACAGTGAAGATAGCAGTTGCTTTAGCTGTTTTCCCATTTGCATCAGTAGCAATAGCAACAAGCTTATATTCATCATCATCTAACGGATCCGCAGGCGTATACGTAAATGTATTCTCACTTACTTCTGCTATGACTGCATCACCATCAAGTGTAAGGCTCAGTTCTACTGGTGTTGCTACACCTGAGAACTCACCTTGTAAGACAGGTTTGCTAATATCATATATCTGCCCTGCATCAGGCACATGAATCATAACTGTGGGACCCGGTATATTAATTGTGAAGTCAGTAGATGTTTGAGCAGTTCTGCCGTTAGCATCTTTGACAACTACCGTCACCTTATGTGGGCCGTCGCTAAGGTCATCTGCGGGTGTGTAGGTGAATTGGTTATTGTCGTTCACGGTTGGCTCAACTGCGTCACCGTCGTCAATAGAGAGTGCGACCGTTACTGGATCAGCACCAGAGACATCACCTGTGATGATTGGTTGACCGTGGTCATATACTTGACCAGCTTGCGGTGTTTGGATAGCGACTGTGGGAACCGGTAATACAACTCTAATGATTTGAGATGTTTTAGCAGTTCGCCCGCTATCATCCTCTACCTCAACAACGACAGTATATTCACCGTCGTCATAGGCTCCATCATTATCAACATCTCTTGCTGGTAGTGTATATTTAAAACCGTTCTGATATACGTCATCGGTTTCCATGCCTTCAGCATCTTCAGTATCTTCATAGATAGGTTCATAATCAACGGGTTTATATTCTGCAGGATCACCGTTAATGGTAAACGATTTGATCTTAACTTCGCCACCACCTGTAAAGAAACCAGTAATGTCTCCGCCATAACTGTCAAGGACCTGTCCTGAAGACGGACCTGTAATTACGACTAATGGGGCTTCACCTTCAACGGCAAAGATTACTGAAACGGGTTCGCTGTTCCCGAGTCTATCTTGAACAGAGACTGTGAACTGATATGCGCCCCCAGGGAGTTTGTCTCTTCGGGTATAGACGACAGAGTCAAGGTCTTGTTCAACCCTTTCCTTATCGATACCGATAGGAACTGCATCTTGCACAACTTCTTTTGGACGGAGTCGGTCTAATGAAACAACAACTGTATCTGCTGCACTTACGCCGCTACCGTCGCTGACACCACTACCCGAATCCCCATCGCTGAAATCAGCAGAAAGTGTTGGCAAGTCACTGACTGTAGCACCTTCTGTTGGGGTTAGAATAGTGATCATCGGACCGGTGTTATCCAAGTTAATTGTGGCTAATGGAAAATCTACGGAACCGTTTCGTTTTTCAACACGTCCGTGTGGTGTGTACCATCCATCAGGTAAATCTGAAAGGTTGTTTGCCATGAGAGTGAATGAATTTGTGGCATCACCAGTACCTGGTGTGAAATCTTCATCTCCATCTCTGGTTTGTCCTCCAACAACAACAGCTTTCAGGTCTTCAACTGCTAATGAGCCGTTATTAACATTGAAACTTACGGAGATCGATTCTTTGAGCGGGAATCTTCCTTGGAGTTCGTCAATAGTTTCTTGTAACACGTGTCTGTCTGGTGATTCACCATCAACTGCGGTTACAGTAAGATCACTAATGTCAGAAACTCGGAAGTTTAGCACATGCACTGTATATACCGGTGAAAGTCTATCTTCTCCGCCTTCACCCTGTACTTGGACATTACCGTGTTCATCAACGGAAAGTGCATGATACATGTATGTACCATTGTCAAGAACACCTACATCTATTTCAACGTATCCATCTTCCAAACTACCATCTGCTTCAGTTTTTGTTCCATCAGGAGCAGTCTGAACGAGTTTTAGACTACCACCTGCGTAGGTTATCTCTTCAACTTTTTCTTCATCTGGTTTAATATGGAATATAGCTACTGGCGAATTAACGCTTGTGTCAACAATACCACCAACGGTGTAACTGCCATCATCATTCTCATCAATAGATTTCATCTCACCGTAAGCATCTCTGTCAGAGACACCTGTGATGAGTGTCGGACCGAGTGGTGGGACATCATCAACATTGTCTAATGAGAAGTGTGCGTCTACACCATCAACTTGTGGGTATTCAGGATGGTCTTCATTCTTAGGTGTTAGTGCGATAGCGCGTACTTGATATTGGTTTTTATCTAAGGAGAAGTCGCGTTCTGCATCATCACCTCTTTTGATAGTATCCCCAAGTGTAATGGGTTCGTCCGTTCTGTCTAAGAGTGCTAACTCTCGTGTATCAACGGTTACGGAGAACTTCATCAAAGCAGGAATCGGTAACGTTGCGTCTCCATCACGTAGAATATGTTGTAGGACTTGCGTAAGTCCTGTTGTAATATCATCCCAATCGGCATCTGTCACCATTTCAGATTCGACAGTACCCGTGATACGTTCCCAAGTATCATCACCCTTACGTTTTACCTCAAACCGAACGGCACCTGTTGGTGGTGATGACAGTGATGGTGAGGTATGTCCATAAGTATATGCATTGAAAGTAAGTTCATACTTAGGTGCTTTACTATCAGGATTTACCATTCCATCAGAATTCTCAACTGTGATTGCTAACACACCTGGATCAGGTCTGTATGTGTTCGTTACATTAACAGTGATCTCATGTGCTGTGGTTCTGCTTAGATCAGCGTTAAGAATCTCATCTTGATCAAGAAACGCATCCATACCTTGACGGTTTTTGCTTGCGTCTTCAGTCAATGCGTAAACCGTAAATGAGAAGACTACACCTTTTGGATTATATTTAAATTCATCTGGGTTTGTATGATAAGTATCTTCAAGATACCTGTCGTTATGCACTTTTCCATCGGGTGTCATCTCTAACCCTGTAGAATCCATCAGTGTACCGACATCAACCATAACCTCAAATACCCCGCTACCTTCTGCTGTTTCGGTTACGTCACCGATGATTGCGCCTTCTGGTAGTGAAGTGAAGAGGTGAACAGAATCATAAGTATCCCGTATTGCGCTTGGTTTAATTGTAAGTGTAATGACAGGTGAATCTACATCTGGATCATACTTATCAACCAATCCGCCGACATCAAAACTACCGTCTTCATTAGGTGTAACTTCTACGTTGTCCTGTGAAACGGTGATCATGTTCTGTCCAAGTGGTGAGACATCATCATCGTTATCAACGGAGAACATATCCGTATAGGTTTCACCTTCAGCTGTTGGGTCCTCATTTGGATTATTGGGTAAGTCGCCATCTACGATAGGAGTAGCACGTACGCTATACCGGTTCTTATCTAACGTTACATAGCTTTCGCCATTGGGATTAGAAGCGGCATGTGCAGCTGCAAGTTTAACCTCATCAAAGGCATCTGGTGCCTCAATGGTATCTGGTAACATTGTGGTATCAACCGTAATAGTCCATTTGAGGTAGCTGCTTGTTTCGTCAATGTGTATCATTGATGTATCTGATGGATAGATTTCGCCCAATGCTTTACCATTAAACATGATAGCAGCAGTGGCAGTTCCATCTTGAGCAGCACCCATTTCAACGGTTTCGATTTTAATCGGTTCTTCATCGTTTTCCCGCATGACTTCAATGAGAAGTGAAGTTGTTTCGGGATAGGTTCTTCGTGGTGTATAGGCGATAAGTTCTATCGTACCTTGTGGTGCGCCACTATCGGGATTAGTCATCACGATAGAGTCATCATTCAGGTCAACGATCAAGACTTTTGGATCAACGGGATGGACATCACCATCGAGTTTGATTGTGAAGTATTCTGCTTCAGGTGTCGTTGATGTGATATCCAATTCGTTTCTTGTAATTGTACGAAGTCTCACGGAATCGCCAGCACCGATTAGATCTTCAAAATCTGTTACATTCCAAGGATGCTTAAATCCCTCAGGATGATCCTCACCTTCTACTAATTTAATAGGATCGCCGATGGTAACCCATTCGCCATCTGCATTCTCGTATTGAACTGTGATCGTACCGGGGTGTGCTATACCGTGGTTTTCTGCACCAGAGCGTTCATCAACCATTATTGTTAATATAACGTCTGTAGCATTCCTATAGATAGCCCCACTTTCATACGGTTCATTTGCGTCCCCATCACCATTGAGATCTCCCAAACTTACATGTGTGATGCTTGACTTGTCATATTCAGGTTTAACGATTCTTAGGCGGGTCGACTTGACATGAGAACTAATATTTAACAGGTTATCAATCCCCAATGCCCGTATACCGTATTCACCTTTAAGGAACGCCATTCTCATGACCCGATTTTCATTGTATGTAAGTGGAATTGCATCAATGTCAGCAACCAGAGCACCGAATAGATCAGCAATAAAGTTCGCTCTTGCATCATTTATTTTTGGTATACCGCGTTTGACAAGTTCTGGATTTCCTAATTCTTGTATCAACCCAGGTGTTATTAGTCCCAAAACTGAGTTAAATGGTAAACTCCAAAGTGAATCAACTATTCCCCGGTACTGTTCAGGAACGTTATCTAAAATAGGATTGCCTGGCAATTGCTCTTTTGCGATATCCCAGAGGTCCGATGCTAACATAGATGATTCTACTGTTAAAGGTAACCACGTTGTCATGTGATTTCCATCTTTATCAAGAGTTGAGACTTGATAGAGCAGATAACCGTCATCCGGTCCCAGAATACCTTTTGTAAGTACACTACCGATGTCTAACAGTGCAGCTGGTCCGTTGTTCTTATCTGTGCTAACAAAGATACTATCCTTATTTAAGTATCCAGAGGAATCTGTATTAGCATTAGCAACAGGGTTGAACATTATATCTGCTTCAGGTGCAGAGGAATCGCCGATGAAATCAACCGTGATGTAATCTACAGCATCACCATCCGCGTTTTGCACAACAGCCTCAACTGTGTAATTTCCATCAGCAATTGCGTCAAAATTAGCGATCCAGAGCGATTCTGTTTCATGGTCAATATCTGGCACGGTGAAAACCGACGACAGTCTCGGATCAAAATTACTTTCAAATTCTGTTAGCAAACCGTCTGCGTTTCGTCTTAACAACTGTGTTAGTTTATTAAACTCGCTAAACGGAATTTGGTTCCCTCCTTGAACAAGGAGGTATATTCTGGCCATTTCTAATGCGACATCTGGTGAGCCATCTGGTGCTAACAGTGCATCAATAATACCCCGATCTTGGAACTGAAGGTTGCGTGGGTCAGGCATTGCCCAACTCTCAATCCGGTATTGCTTCGTTGCATCTTCGTCATGAGTTCCGTGAGGATTGGCTACTGCTTCGCCGAGTGCTACAGGATTGACGATATTAAGCATTACAGGTTGCACCAATGTAACTTCAAAATAGTAGAAGACATTGCGTCCTGGAATAACACCGACATCTCCTTTCCAAACGACACCCTTATCTTCATCATGAGGTTCCATGTCAAGTGCGATATATTGTCCATCTAAACCCTCTTGTGAATACCGAAGTACCACGCTTTTGAAGATTTTAGGAAAATCTTCAGGATCAACCGCTGGCCAAGCTGGCAGGTTTGTTGCGGCAAGTGTTTCCTCAAGTTTGAAGGTATAAGGAATTGTATCTGCTTGGAATTCAGTTGGTGAAATACGTTTACCTTGCACTGCTGGAGAACCGCTGAGTCTAAATTGGACGCTACCGTTCTCAAGTTTATTTGGAACGCGAACATACACGTTCATGTTATCGTTAGCCAGATACCTCTTCTTCGAATTCACATTGGTATAAAGCAGTTCTGTTAGCGCGGGTGAAATAGCGTTTCCGAAGTTTTCAGGGTCTAACTGAGGATGCTCTATCTTCTCATTGTAAAAAACAGATACAGGGTCTCTTGCTGTCAATGCATATTTAATCTGAGCTTTAGGCAAAAACCCTTCTGGGATCTGATTCAACACAAGATCAACTGCCTCAGCAACACGATCAACAGGATCGTTTGGATTAATTGGAAGTCCAGCTTCCCTGACTAAACTCTCAATAAACCCTCGTGCATAAATTTCGTTTAGAGAGAGACCACCGAGTTTTGACTTACCGTTTAGGTTTGAAGAGATAAGATCTACGCCTGTTGCTTTCTCTGCTGTAGCAAATTCAAACACAAAGGTTGCAGGGGATGAATCCGCTGTTCCATCATTTGCTACCAATGTTAATGTGACAGTTGCCCCAGGAATAGTGGGCATTGCCGTAGTGGGAGCATCCTGCGTAATCCGGACAGGACTGGTAAGCGTTCCGCTTGGGATACCGTAATATGCAGCCGCTTCAGCTGGTTCCACCGAAATAGAACCTGTTACGGTAACCGCGTCTTCGTTAACATCTGCGGCAGAAAAAGCGACATTAAACGAACCACGTTGAGCGGTTGTCGGCCTTGAGGTTGTAATAGATATCGTCGGTGGTGCTGGATCCAGTTTCACTGCTGCATCAAATGTGATTACAAAAGTTGCAGGGGATGAATCCGCTGTTCCGTCGTTAGCTATCAGTGTTAACGTGACAGTCGCGCCAGGAATGGTAGGCATTGCCTCAGTAGGTGCCACCTGCGTAACTTTCACACTTCCGGTGAGCGTTCCGCTTGGGATACTGTAATATGCAGCCGCTTCAGCTGGTTCCACCGAAATAGAACCTGTTACAGTAACCGCGTCTCCGTTAACATCCGCTGTCGTAAAAGCGACATCAAACGAACCACGTTGAGCGGTTGTCGGACTTGAGGTTGAAACAGATATCGTCGGCGGTGCTGGATCAGGTGTTGCGCCTACATTAAGCAGACCCGCGATTTTATCAATCGCTGCTGGATCTTGCAGCAAACTCTTGACTATCGGATCCTTGAGCATCGCTTTGAGTTCATCATCTGTTTTTAGAAGATTTAAGAACTCCGCGGGAACGTCAACATTAAAGGTCTGCAATAGATCCGGGTTGTCAACGACAAGATCAATCGTTGTATCTGTCAGAAGGGCTTGAATATTAGGAGCTTTCAACCCTTCTAAGACACTAGGTAAAACCGCTTTAATATCGTCACGGTTTAATATTGTGGCACTATATTTATCAAACACTTGCTGGGCTAAAGATGTATTGTCGTCTTGCCCAACCGCAGTGTCTGTTATTAAAATGTGAAAAACACACAATGTAAAAATCAAAAAACAAACAAGTGTTCGTTTTTTCATTAACTTTTCCTCCTCGTTAAGTCTCCGTAAAAAACGAGACTAAATTCTGAAGTTTTAGATGGGCAAGCGGGAAACACACAACAAAAACGATAGGAGGTAGGTGTTTGCCCATCCAATTCTAACAGCCTACTACCAAGTATCAAATTTCTTTTACCTCTAAATAACTCACCCCAAAATAGTTCTAACATATCCGCATTGAAGGTCAAAGCAAGCAATTATCGGGCACCGAATTATAGTATTTGACCAGAAATCTCCATGAAAGTTTACATAACAGATTAGGGTGATTACACAATAATGTTCTATTGACTTATAAATAACCTATAATATAAAGCCTATTAATGTAAAGTCAACTGCTATTTTAACATAAGCAACAGTATTAAGCAAGCATTTTAATCGGTGCACGGGGTTTTTTTGAGTAATTTGCAAAAATTTTCCGCTAATATGAATATCATCGATTAAATTGCAGTCGGTATTTAATATAATACTACAATTTAAAAAACATGTCAAATCAAATTCATTACTTTTTACGAATAAATTTATTAAAAAGATACAAGTAAAATTAGAAACTAATTGACATTATGACACAGAACGAAATAATTGTCAAGAAAAAACGACTTAAAGGGATGGAAGATTGGAAAGGGGAAGATTGGAAGAGGGGAAGAGGGGAAGATTGGAAGAGGGGAAGATTGGAAGAGGGGAAGATTGGAAGAGGGGAAGAGGGGAAGATTGGAAGATTGGAAGAGGGGAAGAGGGGAAGATTGGAAGATTGGAAGAGGGGAAGATTGGAAGATTGGAAGATTGGAAGATTGGAAGAGGGGAAAGGGGTGGTTTGTCAGAATCGCGGATTACGCGGAGGACGCTGCATTTTCTGAACTAGGATTTACAGGATAAGAGGTGCCTTCTCGGATTTTATCCTTCTGAAAATGTGAAACCTTTTATAGGAGGATGAATGGGGATGGAGAAAAAAGCACAATCTAACAGAATGTGCTACAGTAAAGCAACATTTTCAAGTAGAAATGGTATAACGTTAATTAGGATAGGGTATCTAAGAGTCTCATTGCTGCCTGTTCGCCGCTATGGATACAATCTGGAATTCCGATACCGTGATACGCATTGCCTGCTAAAACTATGCCGTTTAATTTATTTGCCAATTCATCAATTTCATTGACGAATTGCTGATGTCCGACCTGATATTGCGCCATCGCTTGTGAATGTTGACTAACAACTGAAAAAATAGGTTCTGCTGAAATGCTAAGTAATTCCGATAGGTCTTTATGTACAATTGAAGATAATTCGTCACTATCTGGTTTACCTTTAATATAATACGTATTCTCTCCCACAAACGCGCGAAGTAGGACATAATCTGATGGGGCACGGTTTTCAAACTTCACACTGCTAAACGAACATCCTATCAGATTACGCTGCTCAGTAATCGGTACAACGAATCCCATGCCGTTCAGTGGATGGGATACATCTTCACGACGAAAAGCAAGATTAACTGTGGCAGATGAAGAATAGGGAATAGTATTGAGTTTGTCGGAAAGTTGCGGTGATACTTGAGATAGTATATTGCCTGTTTGCGGCGCAGGTAACGCGATGCAAAGTATATCCGCCTCTAACACTTCGCCGTTGTCAAGGTGTACACACCACTCTGAGGCATGTTGGCAAGCACGTTCAATACCACTCTCTTTTTTCTTGATAGAGGTGACAGTGGATTGTAAACGGATATTGTTAGATAAATTCTCGGCAAGTGCATCAACTAAAGTTTGCATTCCATCTTTAAAGGATAGGAATAGACTATAACGTGGTCCGCTTGTATCACGGTTGGTTTGTGAAGATTTGCGTTTCTGTGCAATGAGTGCTTTTATGATGCTACCGTGTTCCCGTTCCATGTCAATAAATCGGGGGAACGTTGCTTTTAGGCTCAGGTTTTCAGCATCTGATGTATAGATTCCGCCTATCATCGGTTGTGCAATACGTTCAAACGCCTCTTTACCCAGTCTGCGTCTAACGAAATCTGCGACCGATTCATCTGTCACGTCGTTACGAGACGAGATAAATAGGTCACGTGCTATACGGAGTTTCCCTCGCCAGCTGAAGATCGGACTTTTAATAAATGGCAAAAAAGAACCTGGAGCCATCATATAAAACCCCTCTGGCACCGGTATGAGTCTACTTTTACGGACTACGAAGCTCTGTCTTACTTTCGGATTAGTTCCTATAAATTTATCGGTAAGACCGAGTTCTTCGGAGAGTGCTTTTGCCCACGGTTTCGTTGAAATAAATGCATCAGGACCGTGTTCAATGATAAATCCTTCTCTTTGCTCAGTCTGAATCACGCCGCCGACTCTATTCCTCGCTTCAAGCAGTGTTAATGTAAGTTGGATATTCCTGTTGTTGGCTTCATGTAACAACCGATATCCTGTGGCTAATCCTGTGATTCCTCCTCCGATAACAATAGCTCGTTTTTTTTTAGACGTCACTGTTTTATTCCTTAATGAAGTTAAAATAATACTTTGGGTAATTTGGCGAGGTTAGGAAACCTCGCCAGCAGGGAACTGAACCTGCAATCAAGTTAAAATAATACTTTGGGTAATTTGGCGAGGTTAGGAAACCTTGCCAGCAGGGAACTGGGCATGCATCCTGTGAACAGACAATTACCGAATTAATTATTTGATCTTCCTTATTGACCATACTCTTCACAGACAAGGGCGGCTAACATGCCGATAAATTTTGGATGGTCGCCAACGGTGCCTGCGCGAATGAAATCAATTCCGAGGTTCCCTGCTGTTTCCTTCGCCTCAATATCAAGATCGTATAAAACCTCAACATGATCACAGAGGAACCCGATCGGTGATGCGACGACGGTGTCAATACCTTCTGCTGCCTTTGCTTTTAGCCAATCATTTATATCAGGTTGCGTCCAAGGAATAGGGCTGTTTTCTACTTCACTTTGATATGCGAAACTGAACTGTTTTTTGTCAAGCATCCGTGCTACTGCTTTACCCGTTGCTTCAAACTGTTGTGAATAAGGGGATGTATCTGCAGCGACTTGCGGAATTGCATGAGCAGTAAAAACGACTTCGGCATGTTCTAATTTGTTTTCACAGGCGGATTTGATATTCTCTGTGATGGCACCGACATATCCTTCATGTGTGTACCACGGTTCAATATAGTCGATTGTTGGTTGTTCACCTTTTACTGCTTCAATCCCTTTTTTGACCGTGTTTAGATACCATTCATAACTGACTTTTGCTCTGTGAGGTGCCATGACAATGCCGAGTATTCTTCGGTGTCCTTTATCTGCCATTTCCGCAATGATGTCCTTTAAATAAGGTGTCCAGTGTCGAAATCCTGCATAGACAGGTAATGGTAAGTTCCTCTGCTCTAATGCGTTTTGTAATGCTTTAGCTTGTATAAAGGTGAGTTCGTTAAATGGTGAAAATCCACCTAGTTTTTCATAATGGGATGCTATATCTTTTACGCGTTCCTTTTGAGACTCTGCTTCTCCGGCGATACCTTCAACAAAGCAGTAGGCTTCACCTGGGCAATTTTGTGTATCGTATTTTTTACAGCACCCTGGGGTCGGTCCCCCGAATGCGACGAGTAAGACGCTATCATATTTCATATTAAATTATATTACCTCCCCAAACTGTTGTTATTCAACTATTGCAAGACATATTGGCAAATTGTGCGGGTATATAAGATGGGTCAACAGCAATCGCTTGTGCGAAAGCTTCCCGTGCGTTCGTTTCATCACCATTCGTGCGATGTGCGAGTCCGATTGCAAAATATGCTTGTGCAAGCTGCGTTCCCTTAAGTCCGCTAACCAATGCCTTATAGATTGATTCCATTCCCTGTTCGGGATCATCACCATTCCGATATGCAGATAAGATGTGATTGTATCCCTGCAATAGATGTGCGGGTGCATAATCAGGTTTTAACTCCAGTGCTATATTCAGTGCATTTTTTGCTTCAAAGAAAAAATCTCCCTTCTCAAGTACACTTGAAACAGTACGAGATGCTTGTGTCAGTAAATCCGCATAAGCTGCCCATGCTTGTGGTAAATTTGCGAACTTCTGAGTAGCAGTTTTCAAAATTGCGATGGCTAAACCGTAATCATTACCTTCTTCGAGTTCATCAGCTGTCTCACGATAGGTCTCAAAATCGGTGAGTTCTTTTGTGTGTTCACGAAGTTTGTTTACATCTGTTGTTGGTATAGCAGACGGTTTTAGATGTTGCCATCCGGGTTCAGGATCATTAATTAACCCGCGATACACCCGAAGAATAGCATAACGCGGCGTTCCCCATACTTCAGCGATGTTGCTAATCCAATTCGGCATGTTTGCTTCCATTTCAGTTAACAGTTCTTTCAGAGACCTCCCTTGTTCAACGTGCTTGCGTACCTCTTTAAGGAAATAGGATTCTATTTTGATCAATAAATCAATTTCTGCATCATGCGCTAAAGGTCCGTGTCCGGGCAGCACATGTTCAGGATTGTAAGTTCGCAGTTCTTTAATTGTATCGATCCAATCGTGGTTTGCCATAAGTCCTTCATTCATGACGGGTTGTCCAAAGATAGGGAAGCTCCCTGTCATCACTGTATCGCCTGATACGATACATCCTTCAGCGGGGATACGAATAGCAGTTGCATCATCTGTTTCTGCTTTGCCTAAATGTATAAGGTGTAGGGGTTGATTACCTAAATCCAGTTCTATTTCTTGATTGAATGTCTGCTGTGGTAAGAATGGTGGGTCGCCGAGTGTGAAACCGCGGGATCGTAGGAAATCCTCCTGCCGCGGTGACCTGTTTATCATAAAGTCTTTTGTCATCTCGCGTGCAACAACCGTTGCGCCTGCCTGATGAAATACTGTATTTCCATTTGTGTGATCCCAGTGGTAGTGTGTATTAATCGCGTATAGAATCGGCTTTTCAGTGATGGTTCGTATCTGTTGTAAGAGACGTTTTCCCATCTTATGATTCACCTGTGTATCTATGACTGCAACACCTTTATCTCCGATGATAATGGAAGAGTTGACAATATTGCGAAACAGATATACGCGTTCTGTTACCTTAACAAGTTCTCCGTATTGACGCGGTCCGAAAGGGTTTTCTTGCATTTTTTTCATTCTTTTTCATTAAATGGGGTCTGAAGGGTCTTTGCGACACTTACGAAATGTTGAACGTTTTCAAATGGGGTATCTCTGTGTAGCCCATGGCTCAGATTTAAAATATGTCCTGTCTTTCCTCCTTGCTCTATACAGGTTCTTACAGCATCTGTTATGTCATCAAACGTTCCGTCACGAAGTATATCGTTATCAACGTTACCTTGTAATGCGACTGAATTGCCTACCTGTTTTTTAACTGTGCCAAAATCAACACATTTTCCGACACTTAACACATCCGCTCCGCTTTGGTGCATTAGATTAACGTAAGGACACTCTTTTGCAAAAATGATACTGGGTGCATCTGAATTCAGTTCAGCAAAAATACGTTGGTGATACGGTAGTGCAAACGTTTCATACATCTGCTGCGATAAGACATCTGCTATAGACTCAAACAGCTGCACAATTTGCACACCTTGACTTATCTGATAATTTAGATAGTTGATCGTCATTTCGGTCAATTTATCTAACAATTGGTGTAGCAGTTCTGGTGCATCTTCCATCATTTCAAAAACAGGGGTTGCTTCCTCCGATATTCCCTCACCGCGTTTCATTGGACTTTGACCTGCGATGAGGAAGAAAGCGAGTGTAAGCGGTGCTCCTGCAAACCCGATGAGTGGTAATTCGGCTGCTAAATCCTTGCGAAGTCGTTGGATAACGCTACCAGTATACCTTAATTGCACCTCAGGGTCATCCACAGGTTTAAGTGCATCTATCTGTTCCTGTGTGCGTATCGGTTCGTCTAAGACAGGTCCGGGTGAAAAGCGGAAGTGTGCTCCCATAGGAGACAGCGGTGTAAGGATATCCTTATAGACAATAATGGCATCTACACCGATACGTTTAGGGAGCAGTGATATTTTAACTGCCCACTCCACATCTGTATCTGACATTGGTGTGGGACATGTTCGGAATAGCCGTTCTAATGGTATGTTGATATTCTGTCTTATTTGTCGATAGAGTGGGTCTGACCTTCCTGCTTGCCGCATCATCCAGACAGGTACGCGTTCTATTGGCATGCATTTCGCTGCGCGAAGTAGAAGGTCATTTTTTAATTGTTTTTCCATATTAAAAGGAGTAATCGCTTTACTGTTCTTTAAAACGGGCAAGTTCCTCTCGGAGTTGTGCAGCTTCAGCTTCAGCTTTTTCAGCACGTGCTTTCGCTGCCTCAGCAGGGGTCTGCAGCCATTTCATTGCATCCGGATCGTAAATCGCAAGACCCGCATCCTCTAAATGAAAATCTAAGTTTAGGACTTCAGAACGCAATCCATCATCAATGTCCGGAGAAACTTCATTATAAACACCATCAACAAGACGAAATCCCATCAACGGGGTCGGTAAATAACGTCTATCAACATCATAGAGAAAATACTCCGTTATTCCCATTGATGCATAGTGCGCGACTTTCCCATCTAAATCATTTCTATGGGTGCGTCTGCTCGTAAACTCCATCACGAAATCGGGAGCCTTGCCTTCCTCCCATACCTTGTAGGTACGGCGGAGTTTCTGTCCTATTCCAAAAGAGACAAGAATATCGGGAGACGTAGCAGTCCGAAGGGGGCCCTCAATGTCATACATCATGATATTACCTGATATATAAACTTCTGGGTTTTGTGCAAAATGCCCCTCAAGGACCTGCCTCAGCCACACTATCCACTTATAATGGAGATCGGTATCAGCCATAGGTTTACCATCCGATTCAGGGTAGAGATCCGCCGTTTCTGTCGGCGCGTAAGGTATTCGGCGCACGTTTGGGTAACTTTCCATCGGTGTACCTCCTATCTATAAGGTTTCGTGAGTTCATCTTTAAAAGAATATCCGCTTTACTGTGCTTTTAATCGAGCAATTTCCTCTCGGAGTTGTGCAGTTTCAGCTTCCGCCTTCTGCCGTGCCTCAGATTCATGGTCAGCACGCGTTTTTTCTTGTTCAGCAAGTGCTTTCGCTGCCTCAGCAGGAGTCTGCAGCCATTTCATTGCATCCGGATCGTAAATCGCAAGACCCGTATCCTCTAAATGAAAATCCAAGTTTAGGACTTCAGAACGCAATCCATCATCAATGTCCGGAGAAACTTCATTATAAACACCATCAACAAGACGAAATCCCATCAACGGGGTCGGTAAATAACGTCTATCAACATCATAGAGAAAATACTCCGTTATTCCCATTGATGCATAGTGCGCGACTTTCCCATCTAAATCATTTCTATGGGTGCGTCTGCTCGTAAACTCCATCACGAAATCGGGAGCCTTGCCTTCCTCCCATACCTTGTAGGTACGGCGGAGTTTCTGTCCTATTCCAAAAGAGACAAGAATATCGGGAGACGTAGCAGTCCGAAGGGGGCCCTCAATGTCATACATCATGATATTACCTGATATATAAACTTCTGGGTTTTGTGCAAAATGCCCCTCAAGGACCTGCCTCAGCCACACTATCCACTTATAATGGAGATCGGTATCAGCCATAGGTTTACCATCCGATTCAGGGTAGAGATCCGCCGTTTCTGTCGGCGCGTAAGGTATTCGGCGCACGTTTGGGTAACTTTCCATCGGTGTACCTCCTATCTATACGGCACACGGATGAAGTTAAAATAATACTTTGGGTAATTTGGCGAGGTTAGGACACCTCGCCAGCGGAGGAGTGAACCTGCATCCTGTGAACAGACAATTACCGAATTAATTATTTGATCTTCATGAGTGTGCCTACTACTATTAAGTGAATGGGCTTCTCTTTTTACGTCGCTCAAGATACTGTCTTAATTTTATGAAACTTTTCACATTCTTCATTATTCTACCACTCTCGCGTTCCTCAAGATAGAGCAAAAACCCCATCAGGTAGAGGCTACCAAAGAATAGTAAAAATCCGATAACACACTGCGCTATCGCCCAATAATTCAGTCTTAGACCCAGGTAAGGGGTAACAGTAACATCGTCGACGGTCTTTGCAGATGGGTTCTGCTCGGGCCAATCAAAAAAAACAAGGTTACCCAAACCTGTTACGGCAAGAGTCAAGAATACAATTGATAAGACAAAGACGATAAAAAATGGTATACCCATCTCAGTTTCCGATTTATGATGAGACCTTTATCAATCCTTTGGTACAACTATCTTCGCGATTGCGTACCTTGGTGATACCTTCAACGAGTGAATCGAGTGAGAATTCGTGACTGATAATCTTATCCATGTTTACATCACCGCTAGCGATGAGTTGAACAGCTTCTTCCCATGTATCTGGTGCAAGCCATGAAAATCTGATAGTCTTATCCATTAAGATAGTATCAAGGATGGGTACCTCCATCACATCAGCATCACCCGGAAGTCCGAAGATAACGACGGTTGCATGTCTACCAGTGACTGCAAGAGCGGTATGAATTGCATCAAGGGAGCTTGTTGCTGTAATAGCGCGGTCTGCTAATTCACCATCATTAAGGTCTTGAATAGCAGATCCAAGGTCTTCAACATAGTGGGTAGAGTCTTTATCACTCACATTGACGATTAAATCTGCACCAAGTTCTTTTCCACGTTCGAGGCGATAATCGCGTGTGCCAACAAGCAGTACATTTTTCAACCCGCGGCTTTTTAAAACTTGCACCATCATCAGGCCGATAGGTCCTGGTCCGAAGACCACAGCTGTTTGTCCCTCTTCGGCATTGAGGTTGTTGACTGCATATAGTCCGCATGCAAGGGGTTCCGTTAGCGCGCCTTGATCGTAGGTAACATTGTCGGGTAGTCTTACTGTCCACCTATAATCAGAGACTGCGTATTCCGCGAAACCGCCATCAACGCCTACACCTAAGATTCGTTTTTCAGGACATAGGTTGGATAGACCTTTTTTACTCCAGAAAGAATCTGGATTTGATTGTACTGGATTTACGACGACACGATCACCGACTTTAAATCCCCCTGCTTTTCCTGCTTCGTCTCCGACTTCCACGACTTCGCCTGTAAACTCGTGTCCAAGAATAAGGGGTCCTTTACCATCGTCCGTTTCAAGTGAACTGTAACCGAAATAGTATGCAACATCTGAACCACAGATACCGACAGAACGGACTTGAACTAACAGATCGTTGTCTCCGTGTTCTGGAACAGGTCGATCTTCAAGGTTCATAGATTCTGGTTCATAGAAAATTTGAGATTTCATTTTGTGCCTCCTAACTTTTATGCATGGTTTTAGTTTAACATATATACGTTAATTTTACAATGAAATTTGACCGTTGTCATCAACGCCAATCTCCTGTGACTTCTTGAAAAGGGGCGATCGGTTCAAATGCTTCATCGTAGTCCCCGCCGTTGTGACTATTCTCACATGATCTGAGCCATTCATGCAAGGTTGTACGGGTTTGCGTCATCAGTTCGCGTTGTTCATCAACTAAGTTAGTCGTTTCTGCGCGATCTTCAATCATGTCAAAGCATAAATCTTCGCTGCCATCCCCCGATAGGTTTGTCAAGCATTTATAACGGTTATTCATCAGGACAATGGTAGGTGCATCAAACATTGAGCGTTTACCACTGATGAAACGGTACGGGATCGGTGTTGGACGTTCTGTCATGTTTCCATCAATAGTCGGCAGTAGACTGATCCCGTCAATTGGACGATTATCTGGCTTTTGATAGTTCATCACTTCGGCAATTGTTGGGAAGTAATCTAGCGTGCTGCACGGCATGTTCACGACGCGTCCAGGGTCTGCATGATTTGGCCAGTGCAGTAATGCGGGGACACCGACTCCACCATCAAACAGAGATCGTTTTCGTCCGCGCAATCCGCCTGTTGATCCCCGGTTGCGCCCATCTCGTCCTGTGCGACCTTCAGGACCATTGTCCGAACAGAACCAGATCATTGTGTTCTGTGATACACCCCACGCTTCCAATGTATGATATAGTCGTCCCACCTGATCGTCTATCGCGGTAATACATCCGTAATAGTGTTGTTCAGCTTCGGTATAGTCGGCGTACATTGCGCGATATTCTGGTCCTGCGACAACTGGTGTATGGGGTGCATGAAACCAGATCGTGGTAAAGAACGGTTCGGCATTTTCGATAGCGTTTTCAATAAACGGAATCGCACGGTCCATCAACACTCGCGAATCGCATCCTTCCAAATTCTCCGTAGCCAGTTTTCCCACTCCGTCATTACTTTCGTAGTACGGTGATGCCCAAGGACGGTCCAGACGTTTTCCGTTCCCTTGAATTCCTACGGTGGGATCCCATGTTGGTACTGCATATTCTGTGGCAAAAGAGGTATCGTAATCCCGTTCCCACGGTGGGGCATAATTGCGTGCTGGATTACGATTAGGTTTACCTGAATAATTCCGGTCTAATGTACCCAGATGCCATTTACCAAAATGTCCAGTTGTGTACTGATATGACTTCAACATGCGTGCAAGTGTTATCTCTTGTGCGGGTAAATGTCCACGGTTGGCATGTGTTACCCCGTATCGGAAATAGTGTCTGCCGGTTAAACATGTGCCGCGTGTTGGGGAGCAGACGGGACCTCCTGCATAAAAACGCGTGAATCGGATACCGTTGTTCGCTAATTTATCCAGATGCGGGGTTTTGATTATCTCATTTCCGTTAAATCCGACATCGCCATATCCCAGGTCATCACACATCATTAAAACTATATTTGGACGGTTCATATTTGATTCTCCATTTCTGTCTGTTGTATGTAGTATTTCGGTTAGTTTACAAGAAATTAGAATTAATGTCAAGTTGCATAAGGATGTCGTGTAAACCCAAATTCTGCTTTTCCGTTTTAATTTTAATGAAGAATATAACATTTGAAATCATGGAGTATACACTTTTGAAGCCAAAGTCTAAAAACTGTTTTCTGTTTTCTGTGGTGCTTTCCATATTTTTGATTGCAATACCTGCTTTTACTGCTGATAAAGATCCATTAACATCGCCAGACGCAGAACACCCCCAACAAGATGCGACTCCTATCTCTGAATCTGAGAATCCTTTTAACAAGCAACCCAAAAAACTATGGATGCTGCCAAAACCTGAACCTAAACAGGATGATCTGTCAATCACTGAAGGCGAAGATTTAGAAACTGACATATCAGGTGAACGCCGTCATGCTCTCATTCCCTACTTAGAAACATTAAGGCGTTGGAGATATGCGCCTGAATTGGGAGACCTTTCAGAACTATATGATTGGAGACCGCGTAATCTTCAAACAAATGGGAAAGACACAAAAGGCATTGATCTACCGATGGACTCAAACCTACAGATTACAGGTTTTCAATCTGTCACTGTTGAAGTCAACAAAACACACTACTTTGGTGAAGGTGATTTGAACCGGTACGGTGGCTACGGTTACAGCAGCTACGGAGGCTCCGGTTCTGGGCTTGATCTCGGTCTAAGTTCCTCTTATGGATATGAAGACTTCGGTTATAGCAGCGGGTTCGGAGGGGGATACGACAGTTTCGGTACAGGTTACGGGGGGGGTTACAGTGGATACAGTAGTTATGGTGGTGTTCCTCGCTCAACAGGCATTAACATCAGACAACAACAACAGATCGGATTACACGGTCGGGTTGGAGAACGAACACATATCGCTGTAGACTACAATGCAGGTGATACTTTTGGTGGAGGATATGGGGGATCAGGATACGGTGGTTTTGGCGGACTCGGTGGTGCGAAAGAACAGAAGATTAAAATCTGGTATGAGGGTAAACCTGACAGTTTTATCAAAACAATCTCTTTCGGAGACATCACGTTGAGTTTACCCAACACACGTTTTTTGAATATAAACAGGAATTTGTTCGGACTTGAAGGTGTCTTTCAATATAAGAACACACGGATTACCGCTTTTGGCTCAAGAAGCAAAGGCGTGCGTGAAGTGAGGACATTTCGTGGACAATCTCGAAGAGCCAGCTTCGGATATGGACCGCGAGGAATTCAGATTGCAGATTCAAATTATGTTAAGAATAGGTTTTATCTAATTCACAAGGATGAGGACGGTCTGCTACACAACGCGTACCTACCGATAAGACAGGGCAGTGTAGAAATCTATATTGATGATAACGTCGTCGGTAACAACCAAGGGGGAAAACGCACAAGTCAAGGTTATTTTAATCCACAATTTCCGGGTCAAGATTATAATATAGACTATGAAACAGGAGAAATTGAATTCCTAACCTCTATTTCCACAAGTTATACTATCGTCGTCGCTTATGAGTATCTCGGTGATGGCGGTGGCAGTGTTGGAAATCCAGGTAACGTCTTTGCTGATGAAAACGGAGATGGTTCCATAGATGAAGAGGGTGAAGAAATCGGTTATGTTGTTCTAAAGGAGAAAGGATTTCGAGGCACAGCAGCTTCACATGTTTATAGTCTCGGTAATCGAAATATAAATCCACGCGATTTTCAGCTTAGTATCATCAGACAAGGGGAGAGTGAAACATTTCAGACGGATACCGGACTCGTCCCATTTATTGAGATATTTGGATTAGACCAAAATGGAGATGGTGTCGTTGACCCTGAATTCATAGATTATGACAGAGGTATCTTACGGTTCCCGTCCTTTAACCCGTTCTATATTAATGATCCTGAGCATCCATTCTATCGCTATAGAGAGTCCATCAATAATGAAGCGATATATCTTGAAACACTCCGAAGTACTGACCAAGTATACACTATCGTCGCAGACTATTCGTATCAATCCGAATACTATAACGTCGGTTTATTCGTGATTCCAGATAGCGAAACCGTTCGTGTAAACGGTAGGCTTGTAACGCGTGGTACAGATTACATAATGACTTATGAGGTAGGAACGATTAATTTTTTCATTGAAATTGATGAATTTGATGAGATCGTTGTTGAATTTGAAAGATCTCCTTTCGGTGGTGGTTCACAACAAGCCGTCGCTGGTTTATGGTTAGAATATACACATAAACCGAAACCGAAGTCAGAAAGAGAACAGAACCTTGAGGACAGATTCAATCGCTTAGGCGGTATGCGTCAGCCCCAGAATGAATTGTCACAGATTGGATTGGATACGAATAACCTTACCAGTAGAGATCAGTCCTCGAGGACTTCATCGATTATTACAGGCTCCCAACTCGGTTCACGTTCAGGTTTTGGACGAAGCAATACTAGTCTTGGCGGAGACTTTGGTGACGGATATAGCAGTTATGGTAGTTTCGGTGGAAGTTCCCGCATCGGTTCAAATTATTATGGTGGGTACGGGAGTAGCATGAACTATTTCAATCCCATCTACCAAAAAGGATTCAATATATCTACTGGATATATCATTACAACAGGACAGAGAATAGTTGAGATACCGAATGTCAACGAAGTGCCGAACCGGTTACAAGCTTTCAATATCAACACAAGTTTCGGTAGAGAGTTTAACATGGCTTGGTTGGTAGCCCCTCTCCCATTTGTAAATTTGCAGAGATTTCCTGTCTCCGTTGACTTTAGCGGAGAAGCCGCCTATTCCCATAACAACCCGAATAGCATTGGCGTAGCACTGATTGATAGCATGGAAGGTGTAAGAGAAACGACAACTGTCCTGACACGAAAGTATATATGGAATCCGAGTAGCGTCCCGTATATTCCTGATGTAAATCGAACAGGAACGCCTACACATGATTATTATGCAATTCCGACACAGGAGAATAGAGTTCTTTTTAAGGTGGCATTAAGAGATAGGGAAGAGTCCGAAGCCGTTGGGAACTACATGCGGAACCGAGATGTGCCTGCGTCATCCATACAGCCTTTATCCCTTTCAACTGATAAACGTTTGATAATGGAAATTGGTTATGAATTTACAGATGTGGTGGCAGAATGGGGTGGGTTCTCAAACGGTATATCAAAATCTGGCGTTGATTTTTCGGAACGCGGGTTTGTAGAAGTGTGGTTACGCGTTCAGGGTGATGATGACATTACACTCTACCTCAACATCGGGGCTGTCAGTGAAGATTCAGATTCAGATGATAGGCTGGATAGTGAAGACCTGCCACAATCCTTAGTAGATTCCAATAAGGATAGTATTGTTGACGCGCTTGATCTTGATCTGGAAAACTTGCCTGAATCTCAACAATACGCTGGTGCTGGTAACGGTAGGTTGGAGACGGATGAGGACGTTGGATGGCAATATGATGGTCCTATTCAATCTGAATCGTTTGGTGCAGACAACCAAATTTTGGATAGTGAAGATTTGAACGGGGATGGTGTTCTTGACACTGTTGATGCATATTTTCAGGTAGCGATTCCTCTCAATGAGATTCCTAAGGAGTGGATCAAAGGTCAAAACAGTAACGGTTGGACATTTCTTAGCATTCCTATAACAGAGTTTATTGCCGAAGGAACTCGTATTCCCAGTTTAGTGTTCGTTCAGCATATCCGGTTTTGGCTGATGAAGAACCGGCCAGGTAACGTATCGGGGACATTTGAATGGGCATCGATTGATATAGTTGGCAACAGATGGCAACAGGGGATAATTACGCAATCTGCTCCATCTTTGACCTCCGCCACTGGTATACAACTGGCTGAACAACGGGTCGTTGATGATACGCTTGAGAAGTTTATCGTCGGTACAAAGGATAACTTCAGTTATGACGACTATCAGACTGCTTATAGCGAAATTGAAGATGATGAACTTTTTAGAAAATTGCACCCGTACACGGCAGAAGCAGTCGGTTTTCAGACACGGCAACAACGCGAACAGACCTTAAGCCTTGAATACTATCTCTATCCGGGTTCACACGGTATCACCTCAAAGCAACTGAAGGGTTTCACACAGAGTGAAGGTCAGGATTTTAGTCAACACGATACGTTACGTCTATGGTTATACGGTGATAAGAGTGATACGACTTTTGTACTACAACTTGCTCCGAACGTATCCACAGGTTACCGGAGCACATACTACAGTTCTGATCCGTTTCTCAACCAACCACAACCGGAAGAAGATGTGAATGTTTATGAGAATCTAACCGACTATTATGAGTATACCTTGCCGATAGATTTTGATGGTTGGAAACTTATAGAGATTGACCTACGGGATAATATCCTAAATGAATATCCTGACAGGGTTGATAATGATAACAGCGAGATAGGTACGACGAATCAAAATGCCGTTACAACGTCTAATCCTAACGCGCCGGATGGACATCCAGATGGTTTTACTGTGAGAGGGGCAGGATCGAGCAGAACACAACTAACCGTAAAGAACATAGGCGGTATACTGCTTGGCATCCGTAACGACACAGATCAGGAAATCAGCGGAGAAGTATGGGTAAACGAAATCCATCTCGGTGATCCACTCATTCGTGCGGGTTGGGCGCGTCGGGGTAATATGTCCATCTCACTGGGCAGCATCGTCCGACTGCGCGGCGGCTACGCAAGTCAAGATAAAGATTTTGAAAGCGGTACCGGTGAAATCGGACGACAACGTTTATCATCCCGCGGTTATAGCACGACAAACAACGACTATAACATTGATGCGGATGTCACTATCTTTCGGTGGTTACCTATCAGATATTCCATCAATGAACAGGAATCTGAAACGGAGGCGTTACGCGGCAGTTACACATCCTTTCAAAGTGGTAAGAGTGAAACGTTGAGACGAGATGTCTCTGTACAATTTAACCGTAACCCGTATCCAAACCTGGGATTTGCATATAATTATCAAGACTTTTGGAACGAACGACAAGGAACACAGATCAGTCATTAATATACAGGCACCTTCCGATATGACATCGGTTCGAGGATCGGTTTGAATGTGCAATATCGGCATGAGGACATTATCGCTAAACCTGAAACTGCAACGGATACCTCTACTGGTGCGACTTCATACTATAGTTACGGTTATGGTAGGAATCGTGACGAAAAAACAGATAGTGGCTCAATAAAACTAAGCATCAGTCCAATAAACGCCTTTAGTCTCAATCCGACGTACGATGTGAGACGCACACATGAGAGACGGGATCCTAATCGCTTTAGATCATCATACGCTTTTAGCGGGCTATCTAACACCCCTTCTGTAGAAGAAGATGAAATCGAACCAAAATTTACGATTGCTGAACGCGAGCATCGTCTTTCTCTTACACCCCGTCTGAACCGGGATCTCATCGGACTCCGGCCGACAGTAACAAGTCGAGTCAGTTTCAGAGAGAACTGGTTCACCGAACAGAAAGACGCATCACTTAACGGCAATGTCAATTTCGGTTTGAACTTACGCATTCAGAAGTGGTTCGGTTGGATCTTGCCTAAAAACAGTGTAAAGAAGGCACAACCGACTTCAAGTAACGGTGAGACTCTCCCAGGGAAAATACCCGATACACAGACGAAACTGGATGCGACGCTTCAGCAATTGCGCGATCGTAATGTTGATGAAGCGGAAATCCAAGAACTTCTGGAAAATCAGAACGATTGGATTAACCGAGATAAGGCAGAGATGACAACAGCAGAAAACACCTCCACCACATCAGTAAAGGAGGGGATGCTACACCGCATCATCAATACATTTACGATCAATACGAATGCAAACTTCACTGCTACAGAGTCATTTCGTCAACTGGAACCTGGCAAATCACTGTTAGAAATCTGGAGACTTGAACGGGATGCGGAGGAACGTACGAATTCCCGTAAAAGCAATCGCTATACCTTACGTACATCTATAGAACCGTGGAAATGGCTCTCATTCGGAACAAACTTTAGTCTTGCAGATAGTTTCCGAAAAAGCTACGGTAGCACATATACTTCCCATGCGGAAACTTATGAAGGGGATATTAAAATCAATTCACGACAAGCCTCCAGTTTTCAACTGCGGTATAGTTATACCATACGTGAAGAGGCGAACCTTGATGTAACAACAAGCGATAGTTCGTCACATACACCTTCCTTGAGTTGGATACACAAATGGGGTCAAGAGACGAGAACGTCATTAGGTGTTCGGACGACCATCCGTGATCATCTTCGTAGTGGCATTGAGAGAAAAGCGTTCATCGTTACCCCGAACCTTAGCATAGACTACCGTTACCGAACAGAAGGTGGGATCCGTGTGCCCTTTTTCGGTAGGATTCCACTTAAACACGATCTTGACTTGACGAATACACTTTCTCTGGCAATCCGCAGAGAGACCTACGGTGTTAACAGGGAGGAACGTTCTGAACGGTATCAGACAACATTACGGGCTGGTTATAAACTGAGTAATCATCTCACAGCAAATCTACATTTAGGACTGAGTTACAACCACGATAGGGTTGAGGAGGGAAGAGATTATCTCTCTATCGCAAGCGCGCTGACAGTAAGAGGTGAATTTCAATAGGCACAATCTAATAGAATGTGCTACAAAAACCAAAGAGGCACAATCTAATAGAATGTGCTACAAAAACCCAAAGAGGCACAATCTAATAGAATGTGCTACAAAAACCCGCGTCCTTTGTAAAGCAGACCCTATGACTCTCGGACAATTTTATTTATGGACCTCACGTTGAATTAGTTAAAAGCGATGGCTTGGACAGGATTAACAATCAAAGATGGTAGAATACCAAACAGTATAACGCCGATTGCTGCAAGAACGAGTCCGATAACTAAGGTTGACGGATATGGGTTGAACTCTAATTCATCTTCAGGTTCACGCATATACATCGTTACGACGACGCGTAAATAGTAGAACGCTGAGATAGCTGTGTTGATAGCACCGACAATTACGAGCGGGATATGTCCAGCTTCAACAGCGGATTTGAAGATATAGAATTTTCCTACAAACCCAGCAGTTGGGGGAAAACCCGCAAGGGACAGCAACATGAGTGACATTAACATACCGATTAGAGGTTTTTTGAAACCGAGTCCTGCATAATCGGAAATCATCAAACTCTCCCCATCAGCAGTTCTTGCTAAGATGACTGCACCGAACGCTCCTATATTCATAACACAGTAAATAAGCAGATACATAATTGCGCTTGACGTTCCCGTGCTGTTTGCCGCTGCTAAACCGATCAGTACGTATCCAGCGTGTGCAATACTTGAATATGCCAACATCCGTTTTATGTTTGTCTGTGCAATAGCAATGATGTTTCCAACAGTCATTGTTAGTATTGCCAAGATGATGAGAACCGTGCTCCATTGCGTCTCAATATTTGGTAATGCGTCCATGAATATTCTTACAAACGCTGCAAATCCTGCTGCTTTTGGTCCTGCAGAGATGAATGCGGCAATTGTGGTCGGTGCGCCTTCATAGACATCTGGTGCCCATTGATGGAACGGAACGATTGCGACTTTGAAACCGAAGCCAACGATGAGTAAGAATACACCAGCATATAAGAATGGACCGGGAAGTGTAGATTCACTATCAGCGGTAAGGCCAGTTAAGTATTGGGCAATTCCTGGAATGCTGGTTGTACCGGTCGCACCGTAAATTAAGGCGATTCCGTATAGGAAAAACGCACTTGCGAACGCACCGAGCAGGAGGTATTTCATTCCTGCTTCACTTGAGGCAGGATTGTCCCGGAAATAACCTGCTAATACATACAACGATAATGACATCAGTTCTAAGCCGAGGAAGACGATAATCAGCTCATTACCTGCAGCCATCAACATCATACCGAGTGTTGCCAGTAAGATAAGGAGGTAGTAGGGTCCCTGCTTTCTATCGTCTCTTCCTAAATAACTTAATGAGATGAGTACGACCAGAATTGTTGAAACGAGGAAGATAATATTGAAAAAGAGAGAATAGGCATCTACCTCAAACATGCCTCCGAATTGCGTTCCATACGACTTCTTCTGTAGCATTCTAATGGATTCCACCAAGGCAATTCCTGCTCCAGCGATAGTTATGAGGCCAAGGACCTTTTTTGAAATTGAATCGAAAAGGTCAAAGATTAGGACAATAAGCATCGTTGCAACGATCACAAGTGATGGCATGATGAGTGACCAATTAATTTCAGGTGTAATAAACTCAGGCATTCTGAATCTCCCCCGTTTTATATATAATGTCGGACAGACTGTAGAATAATCATTAAAAACATTAACTTGCTTATCGCAGGAACACAAAAGTCACAATAACAAAGAGTGGGAATAAAATGACGACTGACCATAACATATAGCCGAAGAAACTCGGCATTCGGATACCACTCTGTTCAGCAATGGCTTTTACCATAAAATTTGGTGCGTTGCCGATATAAGAATTTGCCCCCATAAAAACCGCGCCGATTGAAATAGCAGTCAGCAGTCTAATAAACTGCAGGTGCTCTGGACCATCCAATTGGCCAGATACGATCTGAGGGATAACAGTTTCGGTAAGCTCCAGTTGCCCGAGGGCGGTGTTGAAGAACGTCAGATATGTCGGTGCATTATCTAAGAAACTGGAGAGGATGCCTGTTACCCAGAAGTAGTGCATCGGTTCTTCTATTGCAGCGATAAGCCAACGCATTGCCCCATCCTTACCAACGCCGAGGATCGTCAACGCAGGGATAATCGTGATAAAGATTCCCGCGAATACTTTCGCTACCTCCTCAATCGGTTCCCAAGAGAATTCGTTATCTTGGCGTAATTTACCGGCAACGGGTGTGAATTTCAGCGAAAACAGTCCCATCAAGACAATCAATACATCACGCGCGACGTTCTGCCATTTTACATGTACATCAAAGATATTGATTTCTCCCAATTTGAGAGTTCCACTCATCAATACAGCAGCGATGATTCCGAGAAGGAAAACGAGATTAAAGAGTCCATCAACCCGAATTGGTTCGCTTGTACCGTCGTCTGGCACGACGCCGCCTTCACGTTTGAACATAAATGTGTCTATGATAAAGAAAAGTGCTATTAAGATAACGCTAATAAATAGCATGTGTGGAAATAGTGCTGTTGTTGTCCAGAAGAAGGGGACATTATGCAGAAAACCTAAGAAGAGTGGTGGGTCTCCCAAAGGTGTTAAAGATCCTCCGATGTTACTTACCAGAAAGATGAAGAAGACAACCAAGTGAATTTTGCTCTTACGATACGCGTTGGCACGAATCAACGGACGAATGAGGAGCATGGATGCACCTGTCGTACCTATCCAAGAAGCAATTGCGGTGCCGATTAAGAGCAGAAGTGTGTTGACTACTGGCGTCCCACGAAGTGTCCCGCGCACGAGAATCCCACCAGCAACTGTGAACAACCCCCACAAGAGAACAATAAATGGGATATAATCTATCAGATAGATGTATAGGATGTCGTGAATTGCGTCTCCCCCGTAGGCAATAAGATAAGGTATTCCGAAGATTAATCCCCATGCCAATGACATCTTTCCACCGTGATGTACAAGAAAATGAGAATCAAAGATGAGTGGTAATAGAGCAATTGATAGGAGTATACCGACAAATGGTATGATACTCCAAAGTGGCAAGTTTTTACCATCAACTTTATAGTGTCCGTGTGCTTCGCCGTTTGCGTCTTCATCGGCACCGAAGGCATCTACTGAAACGGAAAGGGTAAGTCCAAGAACAACAAATAGTATTAGACAAGATAAAAATGTTGATTTCACTACTTTGTTTGTGTCTCCTCTTCAATCATTTTTGTGTTTTCAATGTTGCGTATTGGTATAAACTCTTGTGTTTCTCCATGAGTATTGATATGGCCAATATCTGGCGTATTATCAGTAGAGACTGCTTGAACTTTTGTAGCAACTTTCTCCACAGAGGTCTCCATCGGTTTCAAGAACGTATTAGGAAAAACACCGATCCAAACGATGAAGACTAATATTGGCACTAAGACAGCGATTTCACGAGGGTTTAGGTCAGTGAGAGATTCGTTTGTTTTATCCAGTTTTCCGAACATCACCCGTTGGAACATCCACAGCATGTAGACTGCCGCCAAGATTACGCCTGTTGTTGCAAAGATGACGTACCATTTTGAAAAAGCACCTTCAACAAAACTACCGAGTAGGATCATAAATTCACCTACGAATCCGTTAAGACCTGGTAGTCCTATAGAGGATAGGGTTACGATGAGGAAAAATGTTGCAAAGATAGGCATTCGTTTTGCTAATCCGCCAAAATCAACAATCATTCGACTGTGCCTGCGTTCATATATCATGCCGACTAATAGGAACAGTGCACCCGTGCTGAGCCCGTGATTTACCATCTGTAATACGCTTCCCTGAATAGCCTCATGACTTTGCGAAAAGAGTCCGAGCACAACAAAGCCGAGATGACTCACACTTGAGTATGCGACTAACTTCTTCAGATCCGGTTGCACCATCGCTACTAATGCGCCATAGATAATACCGATTACAGCGAGTGTAACAATCCAAGGTGCATGATCAGCTGCTGCCACTGGAAAGAGCGGTAAGCAGAATCGGATTATGCCATAAGTACCCATTTTGAGTAGTACACCCGCAAGGATCACACTGCCAACTGTAGGTGCTTCAACGTGCGCGTCAGGTAGCCATGTGTGGAAAGGAAATAGTGGGACTTTTATTGCAAAGGCAATAAAAAATGCAAGGAATAATAGATTGGCATGCGTGAATGTTACGTCTGCCTCTATTAGTGTTACAAGATTGGATCCATGTTCTAAGTATAGTGCTAAAATGCCGACTAACATGAGCGCACTACCTGCCATTGTATAAAGGACGAACTTGATAGTGGCATAAATCCTACGTTCACCACCCCAAATTCCGATGAGGAAATACATCGGGATTAGCATTGCTTCCCAGAATACAAAGAAGAGGAATAGGTCTAACGAGCAGAATACACCTAACATGGCGGTTTCCAGTGCCAGAAGCGACATCATAAAACCGCTCAATCCTTTCTCTACAGAGTTCCAAGCGGCAAGAATACATACTGGTGTAAGGAACGTTGTGAGTAAGATTAACCACAACGAAATACCGTCAATGCCGATGTGATAACTGATGTCTAACCCCGCAATCCAATTCTCCTTTTCGACAAGTTGGAACGCAGGGTCTGTTGCTGTTTCGTCAAATCCAGTGTAAAGTCCTATTGAGACAACAAATGTGAGTAAACTGATGGTAAATGCTATACCTTTTACAACAGATGGTCCCATCCCTCTGAGCAATGCAATAGCTATTACACCGAGGAGTGGTAAAAAAATAACTAATGAGAGTAGCAAAAAGAACTCCTTTAATGGATGGTGCTACCTCAGCACCTATAATTTAATTCTATTGTCGGGTTTCGTTCCTCTACCCGACCTACGAAATAATGCCATACTGTAAACCTAAATGATTAACTAAAAAATATACTGCTTGTGTGCTAAATCTGATTCGTGTTAAGGATAGTCTAAAATCGCTTTAATTATCTCAAGAATATCTTTATGGTGTGCCGGACTAAGCATTCCGAATATTTTCACCATCTCAATAACTATCCGTAGTTCGTCTCATCAATTACAAATGTTGCTGTTTCCTTTGCATGTGCTATACGACCAATTAGATTTTCTTTTACTCTAAGTTCTGATATCGGGAAACATAAGTAAAGCATTGGTTGAATACCAACTGCCCTTTGTTTTTCTCTAATAGTGATCTCCGCAATAATTTCATATTTTCCAAATTTATGGATAAGTTGAGGATATTTTAGAGTCATGCTAAAGAATGTAGTGTCATTAATTTGTTTTTCCACAGGATGTGTTCTCATAATTTCACAATCGGGGTGATTAGAGAGTAAGTTATCCTCCTCCATATTCAATAAAAACTTCACTGTTTCCTTTAGTTCTGAAGATGTAATCATATCCCAAGAATAGAAATAGTATAAATATTCAGATAACTCATATAACACTTTTTTCTTTTCGTTATAAGCAGTAAACGATATATCAGATAGACTTGAACCGTCCTTTTTCTTTTCTTCCAAATCATAACCTATTTGCCACTCAACGTAGTTACTTTGATTAAAGGGTTTACTTCTCGTGGCATGTGGTACACCATAATCAGAAAACATATTTCTTGACTTGATCCTTATTTTTCCTGTATGTGTTGCAAGAGGAATTTCTACTGAAATTCTTTTGTTATCTTTATCAAACATGGTATCTTCCCAATAGTAATTTGAAGTACTTATCTAAATGGAGTTCTACATTTCCGTTCTCTGCCATATCCATCTGTAAGTGTTCTTTTAAATAAGGGTAATGTCTGATCACATCTCTAAGGAAATAATTCTTATAACTCTGAAAAAGTTTATCATCAATAGGCACATCACAGTTCCCAAAATAGTATGGCAGCCTAAACAAATTTCTTTTGAACACATCTACATAGACATAATAATCTAACTTTTTTTTGTCAATTACGATAGTGCTATTGCTGTAATTCTCGACAAATGTCCGATTCCTTTTTAATGCATTTATATCCCTCATTGTCCAGAAAAATAAAGAATCATTAGGTAATGGCTGACGATTCTTGTATGGATATTTGCTAATATAACTAGTTATGTAATCAAAATCGTTAAGATAGAACCTTGGACCGTCTAGTACCCTAAATGGGAATGAACAGATGAAACTGTAATCCATTCCAAGACAGTCTCGCCGATAAAAGGCAATAATAATTGGAAAAGGGGTTAGTTTTGAAGATTCTGGAAATTCCCTGCTGCTAATAAGTATGCCATCTACTAATCTATAATTTGCCGTAAACTCCTTCAATAGTCTAAAATTAGCTTGTTTAATTAAATAAGATAATGGATGCAAAACGCAGACAAGGTCCGCCTTAAGTTTATTATAAGAACGAAGAAATGAAATTCCCAAATCTCGACAGATTATATCTTTATCTATGTCAAATTCGGCCCGTTTAATATTTTGGCGAATACGAGAGGTTCTATCATTATAAGGTGGATTTCCTACGACAATCAATCTTTTTGGCTCTTCAGGAATACCAAATTTCTTCCTTGAAACGTTACTTAAAGAGTTCGTTTGGAAAAATAACACTTTATCCCCATTCTTTTTTGCTATGTCTATCGCATCTTTGTCTATATCACATCCGATTGTAAGAGACTGTCCACAATTTCTTAAAAAATCTCCATATCCACATGCGTTGTCAATTATAGTAACCCTTGTATCTACATAGGAATCTATCAATTCCCATGCTAGATCTACTATTTTTGGTGGAGTATAATAACTACCTAAGTTGATTCTATCTGCGTATTTTAAATGTGTTTGACTCATTTTCAGTAATTAGATTTTGTTGATTAGGTTCACTTGCATATTAGACTTTGCGATTTACTTGTAAAGTGACTTATGACAATCAGATTTATACTACATAAAATTAGTAACTTAAGCAAAAAACAGATAATATGCCAGGAATAAGACTATTCCAATGACCATTGACAGAATATACGCTTGAACAACTCCTGTTTGCAGTCGTCTAAACAATCCCCCAATTACTCGTATGAGTGCTGCTACACCATTGACAATTCCATCAATAATACCAACGTCAAAAAGTTTCCACAATAAGAAGTGTGAAGCGTTTTTGATGGGTTGGACGATGAAAGTATTGTATATCTCATCAACATAGAATTTGTTAGCAACAAGCCAAGAAAAATCCTTTTTTTGTAATGCATTTGTTGGTTCTGTTGCAGGTGCACGATTTTTATAACGTGTCCAAGCAAAAGCAATGCCTGCAATGCCAACGATTGAAGAAATCACCATAAACAGGAGTACACTCCCTGGTGCCTTGTCTGCTTTTGGGAAAACGTCTTCTGTGAAATGATGGAACCAACTATCATGTCCATTCATACCTAAGGGTAAACCGATCAGCGCAGCAGGGACTGCCAGTATTATCAGTGGCAACCACATCACTGCTGGTGATTCATGGACGTTAGATGCTACTTCAGGTTCAACGCGAGATTTTCCGTAGAAGGTAACGAAGATGAGACGGAACATGTAAAAAGCTGTCAGGAATGCTGTCGCTAATCCGATGATGTAAATTATCTTTGAACTTCCCCATGCGCTGTGCAGGATTTCGTCTTTACTCCAGAACCCGCTGAGTAAGGGTGCCCCTGCAATTGCAAATGCACCGACTAAAAATGTAAAATGCGTAATCGGCAATTTTTTTCGCAGACCTCCCATTTTTCGTATGTCCAATTCGTTTGCCATGGCATGCATCACACTACCAGCAGTTAGGAACATCAACCCTTTGAAAAATGCATGTGTTACCAGATGAAAAATACCTGAGGCATACGCGCCGACTCCAACACCGACAAACATATATCCGAGTTGACTGACGGTGGAATAAGCAAGAATCCGTTTGATGTCATTCTGTTTGAGGGCAATGATTGCGGCGAATAGAGCGGTAAGGACACCGATCCAAGCGACAACAACGCCTGTTCCTGCCAGATTATAAAGTACAGCGGAACGTGCTATCATATAGACACCTGCAGTGACCATTGTGGCAGCGTGTATTAATGCACTGACAGGGGTTGGACCTTCCATAGCATCGGGTAGCCAGACATAAAGTGGGAGCTGAGCTGATTTTCCGACTGCACCGACAAAGAGGAGTAACGTTGCAACCATGAGAGTCACTTTTGTAGTTTCTCCAAAAACTCTTTCAATGGTACCAGCTTCTGCTTTGTCAAATATGGTTACAAAATCAAGGCTGCCGAACGCTGCAAACAACGTAAACATCCCTAACAGGAATCCGAAATCGCCGATCCTGTTTACAATGAACGCCTTTTTACCAGCATCGGTGGCGGATTGTTTTTCATACCAGAAACCGATCAACAGATATGAGCAGAGACCGACACCTTCCCAACCAACAAACATCATCAGATAGTTGTTACCGAGAACGAGGATGAGCATTGCAAACACAAATAGGTTGAGATAAGCAAAATAACGCGTGTAGCCTTCATCACCGTGCATGTAGCCGATGGAATATACGTGAATGAGAAATCCAACACCTGTGATGACCAACAACATCACCGTTGTCAACGCATCAACATGGAATCCGATGTCAACACTGAACTTCCCACCGGAAATCCATTTATAGAGAACTCCCTCATCGCCCCCAAGCGTTGCTGTGCTATCAATATTGATAGCAACGAATGCAATAATTGAACAGATAAGAGAGATAAACACCGCAAGTGCGCCGATCATCCCGCTAAGTTTCTCTTTTCCTTTTAGCCATTTGCCGAACAACCCGTTAATCAGAAATCCAACAAGTGGTGAAATTAATAAGATAATAATTAGTTCTTTTGACATGTTTTATCCTTTTAACGAATTGACTTCATCCACATTGATTGTTTCGCGATGTTTGAAGACACTGACAATAATTGCTAATCCAATTGCGACTTCGGCAGCAGCGACAGCCATGACAAAAATGACGAATAACTGTCCCTCTACTTCTCCCAGATAACGACTGATTGCTACAAAGGTGAGATTCGCTGCGTTCAACATCAGTTCAATACACATAAAAATAATGATTGCGTTTCTGCGGATGAGAACACCGATAACGCCTATTGTAAATAGGAGCGCGCTTAAGACGAGATAATATTCTAATGGTAGTGACATATAAAACCTTTTCTATATTTATAGCAAGTTTTCGAATTAATCAAACACTCTGCATCAGCGAGGTTAGGAAACCTCGCCAGCAGTTAGTAAGTTTTAAAACTAATCAAACACTCTGCATCAGCGAGGTTAGAAAACCTCGCCAGCAGTAGGCTGAAAGTGTCTATTTATTTCAAATCTTCACTATATGTAGATGTATTACTGAGCCTTTCTAATTTTCTGTTTGTTTATCACGTTTTACCAAGACAATAACTCCAATTAATGCTGCCAACAAGATGAGTGATGTAACCTCAAACGGTAAGAGATATTCGCTAAATAACAGTCTGCCAATATCAGAGGTTTCAATCGGCTTATTGGCAAGTGCAGCAGCTGCTTCTTTTGCTGCGTCTGATGCAACTGCGGTATCATCCTTGAGTGCTCTCACGGCAATGTAGACGCCTTCTACAGCCAATAGGATTCCCAGAATTACGGCTACGCCTTTTAGTTTACCCGTTAATGCTCCCTTTGCAGAAAGTGTGCCGAGGTTTAGGAGCATAATTACGAAAAGAAACAGGACCATAATTGCCCCTGCATACACAATGACCTGAACGGCAGCGACGAAATGCGCGCCTAACAACACAAACAATCCCGCTTGAGAGAAAAATGTCACAATCAACGATAACGCGCTATAGATAGGATGACGAAACGAAATTACGGCAATCGCACCGATAATTGAAACAGTACCAAAGATGATAAATACAATTAATTCTGGATTCATTTACAACACGTCTCCTATTCTATCGCTTCTATAGTTAATGTTTCTTGGCGTAACGGGGCTGCAGAAGTGTCTTGTGCAGCAGCCTTACTGTTATTGTCCAGGGCAAGTATGCCAGCAACGATAGAGACAACGATAAACGCTGCAACCGTATTGCCAATACCTATCCAAACAAGATTACCATCTGTTGCTATATAGAGTGTGCCGGTTACAACAATAGAAGTTAATGCAACGGGTAATAGGAACTTCCAACCGAAATTCATGAGTTGGTCGTAACGGAATCGTGGAAGTGTCCAGCGCACCCATATAAAGACGAAGAGGAAAATTCCTGTCTTAATAAAGAAGATTGCAAAAGAGATGACTCCGCTCCATATCGGTCCACCCATATCCTCCAAACCGAAGAATTTCCATCCACCTAAGAAAAGCGTTACAACGACTGCTGAACCGACGATCATGTTCATATATTCAGCCATGAAGAATATCGCGAATTTCATACTGCTGTATTCAGTGTGATACCCTGCGACGAGTTCTTGTTCCGCTTCGGCAAGATCAAACGGCAATCGGTTCGTTTCGGCGAACATAGCAGTTGTAAATGCCAAGAATGCTGGGAAGTGTATGAGAAAGTTCCATTCCCACGGATATGATCCCTGTCCTTCGCCCGCTATTTTTCGAAGACTAAGTGATCCGGAAAGCATCAAGACACCAATGATTGCCAATCCTAACGTGAGTTCATAACTTATCATCTGTGCAGAAGAACGCAAACCACCTAAAAGCGAATATTTGTTATTTGATGCCCACGCTCCTATGACAACACCGTAAACACCGAGAGATGTTATCGCTAAGATATACAATATGCCGATGTTGATGTCTGTAATCTGGAGTTGTATAGGATCCTCAAGTCCTTCTACCGTGATAGTGCCTCCGAAAGGCACAACGGCAACAGCAATCATTGCAGGTATCAGGAGCATAGCAGGTGCAAGCACGTAAAGGGGTTTATCTACATGATTTGGGATGAGGTCCTCTTTAAAAAGGAACTTAATGCCATCTGCAATAGGTTGCAGTAGTCCTTGCGGTCCGACACGATTCGGTCCAAGCCTGTCCTGAATCCATCCGCTAACTCTACGTTCAGACCAAATCATTACCATTACACCGATAACTAACAGATGTGCAATGAAGAGTACTTTTATGACTGGAATCACTATCTGTTCTAATATATTGATATCCATGTATTCTCCTTCTTGATGACGCCCTTCTTATTGAGTGCCACAATGTTAAACATCATTGAAGTTACGCTAGCTTTATCCCTGCGTCTCCAATTTTCTGATGAGTTGCGTCCCCATATCCTTCAACACTTTCTGCTATTGCCAGGGCAATCTCACCGGCAAAACTATATTCAAACTCTCCACCGAGTTGATTAGCAATTTGTTGGGTTATGAGCCAATCCGATTGTGCTTCTCCTGGTGGGTCAATCGTTTTGCGTATCCGCTGGACCCATCCAGTGGAATTAGTGAAGGTGCCATCTTTTTCTGCAAATGTTGTTCCCGGTAGTATTACATCAGCCATTTCAGTAACCGCTGATGGCAGTATATCTTGTACGATGAGGAAATCCACCTTACTCAGTGCCTCTTTTTCTGCTTCGTCAAGTGCTCGTTCAGGTACACCACTCACGAGATATACGACTTTTGCACCAGCGACTTTTTCCCAGAGTGTCTCACCTTCCAATACCACATTGCCGTTGGCGGAACCGAGGATTGTTCGCGCGCCTGCGGTATTAGGGTTCTTATCTGCTTCAATGGTGAATTGCGGGAATTTGTGATCTTCACCCGGGTGTTGTGCGAAAAGTCCTAATTGCGTCGTTTTTAGAACTTCATGTGCCAACTGCTGTAGTACAAAGTTATCCTCATTCGTTGCTTGTGCTGAACCGATGACAACGATATCATCTGGTTCTACTTCAGAAATTTTCTCGGTGATAAGGGATAGTGCGTCTGTCCACTGTGTTGTAACGAGTTCATCCTCAACGCGTTTCTGCGGAAGTTGGAGTCGGTCATCACTATTGACATAGTGGTATCCAAGTCTACCATCATCACACATCCAGTGTTGGTTAATATCTTCATGGAAGCGAGGTTTAATCCTATACAGACCATCTTCCTTATATTCTACAGTAACATTACAGCCGACACTGCATCCTGAACAGATGCTGTTTTCTTTTTTTAGGAACCACGGACGAGATTTGAAAAGGAAATCCTTGCTAATCAACGCACCTACGGGACATATATCAACGACGTTGCCTGCAAGTTTGTTATCAAGCACCTGTATCGGTGTGCCGTTGTGACTTCTTGGGATGTCAATTTCATCGTGAGATCCCCGATTTATCAAACCGAGTTCACCACTTCCTGATACTTCATCACAAAATCGGATACAGCGTGTGCAGACGATACACCGGGTTGAATAGAGCAAGACATCTGGGCCTAAGTCTTTCTTTGGTGGAACGTTTTTGACTTCCACATAACGACTCTTATCGTGTCCATGCCGATAACTAAAGTCTTGTAGATCACACTCACCTGCTTGGTCGCAGACAGGACAATCAAGCGGATGGTGTACCAATAGAAACTCAAGGATATCCTCTCGTGCTTTTATGACTCGGGGACTATCTGTCCGAACGATGACATCATATTTACCATCAATTTTTCTTTCTGGTGGTGCGGATCGGACAGTCGTTGTGCATCCCGTCGCTAATTGTCTTTCAGGCATCTCTGAACTTCTCAGGTAAAGGTCAATGAGACACATTCTGCAATTAGCAGGACGACTTAACCCAGGGTGGTAACAGTAGTGAGGCACTTCAATGTCGTGTTGTCTTGCTGCCTCAACTATATTCGTTCCATCTTCAACCTCTATTTCAAGGTCATTTAGTTTAATAAATGCCATATATCTTACTCCAGTTCAGAGAACTCTTTCGGTATAAATCGTTGCTGGTATGCGTAATTTTCTTCTGGTGGTACCGTCGCTTCAGCAACAGGTAGTGTGACCAGTTTACCTTCTCGGATAGCAGCTTCAAATTCAGGTCGGAATTTTCGCATATAACTGACTGCGGGCCAAGAAACAGCGATGCCGAAGACGCAGATCGTGTTCCATGTCATCGTATCCACATTCGCGATATTGTTTGCCACGTTTTCCAACAAGTCAAGGTCTTCGTAGATTTCCTCAGTTTCACCTGTATCCCCCCATCTACCACTTTCGGTGACCCCAAATTTCGGTCGTGTGATAGTGGTTTTTCTACCTTCACCATCAGCAATCCGTTGGACAATATCCCGCACCCATGGTGTACCCCATCGGCACGGTGTGCATTGTCCGCACGATTCATGCGCGTAGAACTTCATGATATTGAGCAAGCAGTCGACGATGTTCCGGTTTTCATTCATAACGATAATGCCGCCCGATCCGAGCATTGATTTTGCAAGTGTAAGGGATGTAAAATCGAGTCGTGTATCCAACTCGTAATGCGTCAGGATCGGGGCGGAACTACCGCCAGGGATAACTGCTTTAACCTCTTCACCGCGTAAACCGCCTGCGACTTCAATGAGTTCAGTACATGTCAATCCAAGTTCCAATTCATAAACACCTGGTTCGTTTACATCTCCGCTGATACAGTAAAGTTTTGTGCCTGTGTTTGGATCAGGTGTCGGAGGATCACTTCGTGTATCAGCATACGTTGGTCCCATCTCTGTGTACCATTCCACGCCATTCCCTACGATGAAAGGTAGGTTGCACAGAGTCTCCACATTCTGTACGACAGTAGGTTTCATGAACACCCCTTCAACAGCGGGGAAAGGTGGTTTGTTTCGGGGTTGTCCGCGTTTGCCTTCGAGTGATTCAATCAGCCCTGTTTCTTCACCGCAGATATAAGCACCTGCTCCTGGATGTGTATAGATATTGACGTTCAGACCTGTGTTGCGAATGTTTTCCCCAAGGTAACCCTGTTCATAAGCTTCTTTAATGGCAGCATCTAACCTTCTTTTGCCGAGTGTGAATTCACCACGAATATAGACATAAGTGGTCTCAATTCCCATTGCATAGCAGCAGATGAGGATACCTTCAATTAGCAGATGCGGGTTTTTCTCCAACACATACCGATTACTGAATGTACCGGGTTCACTCTCGTCAGCGTTGCAGCAGAGGTAACGCGGTTCAATATCTTTCGGGACGAAACTCCATTTTAAACCCGTAGAAAAACCTGCCCCGCCTCTACCTTTCAGTCCAGCATCCATCACCATTTTAGCGATGTCGTCCGGTTGAAATTCGGCAATTGCCTTTTCAAAGCGGTTGTAACCGTCGTATTGTCGATAAACATCATAAGTGTTTATATTTGGAACATTTAGATGCTCGTAGAGAATCCGTTTTTCTTGAACCATATTTTTCCTCTACACCTTGTTTCTTATTTTATCCGATAGGTTGGGTTGAACGAAATGAACCCAACAATTTGTCGTTGATAACCTATTTTTAAGACAGAAATGTAAGCGTTCCTTTGATCCACTCTACAGCTCTTTTAAGGATAGTGATATTATCATCAAAATTGCCAAGTCCAGTGTTGCATCTGTTGCAAATGTAACCTCTAATTTTCCCTGTTTTATGGTCATGATCTAAATTTACATCTCTGGTTGTCTGAATGGTTATAGTTCTTTCACAAACTTTACAATAAAACTCCTCGCCTATTTGGGGTTTAGGATGCTTAGTCTCATATTCTCTTCTGACTTTTGCCGGTATTCCTTTCTTATACGCGCGGCATTCTTTACATTCACTCCGCCAAACACTTGGTCGGTTTCGTTCAAACGCGTCTATTGGCAAAAGTCTTCCGCATTTCTTACAAATGCGGGGTTTTGCTTCTTGAACCACACTAAGCCTCCAACAATTTTAGTTGCTCGGCGGCCGTACGGTTCCTTTTCAGTCTTTCTTTAGCGATTTCACAGTAATTTGCATTTATTTCACTGCCAAGATAATTTCTATTGTTCAATTCAGCCATTAATGCGACAGTACCACTTCCAAGAAATGGATCGTATACCAAATCTCCTATGTTGCTCCAAGAAAGTATGTGATCTTGTGCCAATTGCTCCGGGAATATAGCAGGATGTTTGTGTGCAATTTTATCCGATGCGGAATGTCCATTTCCAATCATATATTCCCAGACATTCGTTCTTCTGCCATAATCACCATAACCTTCTCGGTTTAACTTCAATAAAGACCCATCAGGTAAGCGCTTTGTGCCGATATCACCCTTTCGTGATTCTTTGTTTTTCCTGTCTTTAATCAGGTTAATTGTTTTAGGTTGCCCTTTGCTAAACACGAACATATACTCAAATGATTGCCAATAAGTTTTGTTATTACCAACTGCCCCTCTTGGCGGTTTCAAGTATATCATTGTATCAAATAGGTTAAACCCGATCTCTTTAAAATAGAGTGCCTGTTGAAACGAAGTTCCTGTCTCATTTCCCTTTATCGTCTGATCACCAATGACCCATACAACTACACCACCCGCCTTAACAACTCGGTGCAGATTCATAGCAATTTGTTCAAACTCTTCAAGTCTATATCCTTCATATTCTCGCATTTCGTCATAGGGAGGTGAAGTTACAACAAGGTCAACGAACTCATCGTTCATCATTTTCATGGAGTCAATACAGTTTTCATTTCTTATATCGTTCAATTTCATCTTACACCTCCGTTGCACACCATCCTTAAAGAACTTCCGATAGATGTATTAATATATCAAGTTTTAGTTTGGAAGTTGCTCTAATATTTCATCAACCTTCTCTGGCGTCAAATTCTTATATAAATCGTCATTTACCATTATAACAGGTGCGACATCACACGATGCAAGACATTCTACTTTCATCAAGGTAAACTTACCATCATCAGTTGTTCCCTTTGCCAAATTCGTCTCCGAAGCCACGTCAGTACCGAGTTTTGTCTTGAGATGTTCTAAAACCACCTTGCAGTCTCGCAGCGCACAAGGTAATGTATGACAGATGCGGATAACATACTTACCAACCGGTTCCTCAAAGAACATCGGATAGAAGGTTACCACGTCTTTTACCTTCATGACCGTGACCTCTAACAGTTCCGCAACATATTTCATCACAGCAGGTGTAATATAACCCTCTTGCCGTTGTGCAAGGTGAAGTGTTGGCAGCATCGCTGCTTCTTTTATGGGGTACCGACCAATCAATTCATCGAATTGTCTTTTGTTTTCTTCGTTGAACTGAAATGGTGTTTCTATTTGTATTATTTCATCTGACATCTATGTTTTCCTTCTTTTGCCTTGCGATTAACTACTCCCGACCTGCTTTCAAACGCTCAATTTCTTCACGGAGTAGTGCGTTTTCTGCTTCTGCGGTATCAGCTCTTGTTGCTTCTTGCTCCATGAGTGCTTCTGCGTTTTCTCGTGCGATGGACTCCTGTTCTGCGCGTGCTTCTGCAATTTCTGTACGATCTGCGGGTGTCTGAAGCCAATTATCCGCAATAGGGTCATAAATCGCTATCTCTTCATCGCGAATATGGAAGTCCAAATCCAAAACCGAGGAGCGAAAACCACCTTGTTCCCCCGGCGAAATTGCTACATAGACACCGTCCACTAACGTATAACCCATCAGCGGTGTTGGTAAATACAACCCTTCGGGATCATATAAGAAATAATCTTGTATCTCCAGTGAAGCGTAAACATCCATTTTCTCAGTTAAGTCTTTGTCATAAGTACTTTCACTGGAGAACTCCATCACGAAATCGGGTGCTTTTCCTTCCTCCCATACTTTATACGTTCGACGCATCTTTGTGTTTATGCCAAAACAGACAAGGACATCGGGTGCTAAGTGTTCTCTCGGTTCTCCCTCTTTGTAATACATCATTATGTCACCAGAGATATAGACATCTGGATTTTGTACAAAGTGTGCCTCAAGTGCCTGCCGTGTCCACATTAGTAATCTGTAATGTAAATCGCTTGCTGCCATAGGTTTTCCATCAGCATCAGGATAATAGATCTCAGCCTCTATAGGGACATAAGAGATTGCGGATTCTTCTGTATATGTACGTGCCATCATGTTTCTCCTCTGATATAATGGAAATTTTAGCATGCTTCTACAAATGCGTCCAGTTACAATAATGTCATAATCAAATTGTGCGTCCTGCAACGTGCCAATTTCTGGAACGTTATTTGTTTGTCCTTGAATGTGCCAGACGGCAGGTTCCCAACTTGATCGCTTCGTAGGAGCGCAACCTGAAACTACTGTAGTCAAAATTAACGTCAGGGATATTATAACTGATTTCATTCTTTCCTTTCTAACTGATTTTCATAAAATGTCTCTGTCAACTGCGTTCCGGGTATACACCCCTCAATTGCTTCATAAATGTTTTCAAGCAATTCTTCAAAGGTGTCACCTTGTGTAGCACAACCGGCGATTGATGGCACTTCCGCCCAATATCCACCCTCTTCAGCTTTGTGAATAACAACTTTTAGTTTCATGGTATTTGACTACTTGCTTTTAAACGTTCAATTTCTTCACGAAGTTGTGCGTTTTCTGCCTCAGCGTTTTCAGCGCGTGCTTCTGCGTTTTCTCGTGCGATGGACTCCTGTTCTGCGCGTGCTTCTGCAATTTCTGTACGATCTGCGGGTGTCTGAAGCCAATTATCCGCAATAGGGTCATAAATCGCTATCTCTTCATCGCGAATATGGAAGTCCAAATCCAAAACCGAGGAGCGAAAACCACCTTGTTCCCCCGGCGAAATTGCTACATAGACACCGTCCACTAACGTATAACCCATCAGCGGTGTTGGTAAATACAACCCTTCGGGATCATATAAGAAATAATCTTGTATCTCCAGTGAAGCGTAAACATCCATTTTCTCAGTTAAGTCTTTGTCATAAGTACTTTCACTGGAGAACTCCATCACGAAATCGGGTGCTTTTCCTTCCTCCCATACTTTATACGTTCGACGCATCTTTGTGTTTATGCCAAAACAGACAAGGACATCGGGTGCTAAGTGTTCTCTCGGTTCTCCCTCTTTGTAATACATCATTATGTCACCAGAGATATAGACATCTGGATTTTGTACAAAGTGTGCCTCAAGTGCCTGCCGTGTCCACATTAGTAATCTGTAATGTAAATCGCTTGCTGCCATAGGTTTTCCATCAGCATCAGGATAATAGATCTCAGCCTCTATAGGGACATAAGGAATTGCCGATTCTACTGTATACGTACGTGCCATCATCTTTCTCCTTAAAAAAGTCTATAGTCCTTTCGTTTCCTATTTCCAACCTCATCTATAAGTTAATATCTCCCCCAAACTGGATTCGGTTTTTCTCAGGGTCTCTGATATCAAAAATATGGTGCGATCCGATTCCCCAATTATGTAAAGGTATTATTACCTATCCAACTCTCCTGCGATCACGTTCAAACTTCCTAACACAGCTACGGTATCTGATACCATTCCGCCTTCCAACATGTGCGGCAGTGCTTGGAAATGGAAGAAACTTGGGGGACGAATTCTGATACGATATGCAGTCCCACTGCCATCGCTCACAATATAGAATCCTAATTCTCCGTTAGGAGATTCTGTCGCGCAATAATGGTCTCCGAGTGGTGGCTGCACGCCGTGACCATCCATGACAATCTTGAAATGATGGATCAACCCTTCAATATGACCGTAAGCGTCCGATTTATCTGGCATCATGATTTTGTTGTCATCAAGGCTAAACGGGCCATCTGGTAGATTATCCAATGCTTGTTTGATGATGCTACAACTCTGTATCATCTCCTCCATGCGGACTAAATATCGGTCATACGCATCGCCATTTGTGCCGACTGGCACCTCAAATTTCATTTCGTTATAAGAGGAATACGGTTCAGCTTTGCGAAGATCATGTGCAACACCGGTTGCACGCAGACAGGGCCCGGTTAATCCGTAATTGATTGCATCTTCAGAAGAGATTGAACCGACGCCTTTTGTTCTATCCATCCAAATTCGGTTTCGGGTCAACAAAGTATGTGTTTCCCTTAATGCTTTTGGGAAATTGGTAATGAAATCGCGAGCATCAGTTTCAAATCCATCATAGAGGTCACGAAAAACACCACCGACACGGGTATAACTTGTTGTCAATCGTGCCCCTGTCGTCTTTTCAAAGATGCTGTATAATTTTTCGCGTTCACGGAAACTGTAGAGAAAAACTGAAAACGCGCCTAAATCTAATGCCGCTGTTCCAAGCCACAACAGATGATCCGCCATACGTGAAAGTTCTGCCATCAGAATGCGGATATATTGACACCGCTTCGGCACCTCAATACCGAGTAGTTGTTCCACAGCGAGCACATACCCGAAATTGTTAGAGAGTGGAGAGAGATAATTCATCCGGTCTGTAACAACGATGTATTGGTTGTAATCTAAATGCTCTCCAAGTTTTTCAAATCCGGTATGCAAGTATCCAGCGTGAGGCGTAGCTTTCAAAATAGTCTCACCGTCCAATTCTAAGACGATACGAAGCGTTCCGTGCGTCGCAGGATGTTGCGGTCCAAAGTTAAGGACCATCTTTTCACCTGTCGTCCGTTCCATTTCCCGTTGCATAGATTACTCCTTGTTTAACATTGACTTACGCAGGTCTACTTTGAGGCGTTGGTATTTGCTTTTGCTTTTTTGGAATTGTTTCTGGATAACCCCTAAAATCCAGCATACACCACCTATCCAGCCACAGAAAAAAAATGTCAAGATGATTACACTCATAATTCTACTCTCAATATCTTAATTATAAATATGCTGCAATTATTCAACTATTTCAATCACACCACACCCGATTCGAGCACCAGCATTCCCGGAGGGTTGAGAAACGAAGTCGTCTGGGTCTGCATGGACGATAATGCTTTTTCCAACCACATCTACATCAGAACCGGTACCAATTTCCCAGAGATCTGTAACGAGTTCCATAGAACCTGTGCCATCTTCTCCGACCATTATATTTCCAATATCTCCAAGGTGGAATTCAACTTCACCCCATTTTCCGTGTGCAACGTTAGTAGGGTTCCAATGTCCACCTGCTGATTTTCCATCAGGTGCACTGCAATCGCCATATTCGTGAATGTGAACACCGTGTTCGCCAGGGGATATGTTCTCTACTTCAATACGTACCATGACCTTCTGTCCTATCTGAGTGAAAATTGCCGTGCCTGAGACCCCACTGCCACTTGATGGGTTAATTATCGCAATTGCTTGTTTTGATGTACCTGTTGAAATTCCTTTCTCTATGTATTCACAACCTGCTAACACAATAGAAACAGCAGCACATAGTAGGATTACAGCATTGATGCGGTTCATGATATAGTTCTTCTTCATATTCAATCCTCCATATATTTTCAATATTAGGGGCAACATCATCTGTCTATTTATTGTCTTGTTAGACATTCTGTTTTTCAAAATTAAAACTTTCGCGCTCACCTTTTCCCCGTAAGGGATAATTCTTTTGAAGTGGGTGTCCTTCAAAATCATCGGGCATTAAAATTCGCCGTAAATCGGGGTGTCCATCAAAGTCTATACCGAACATATCGTAGGTTTCACGTTCAAGCCAGTTTGCCCCTTTCCATAGATCCGTCACCGATTGGATTTTCAAATCTTTTTCATGTACCGGCACTTTGATCCGAATACGCGGGGTTTCCCCTTCAAAAGTGTAAAGTTGATAGATGACCATGAATCGTGCATAGTCATACTTCATCAACTCTGATTCTAAATTAGAATTGTCAACTGCGGTGACATCTACGAGGAAAGAATAGGCGAATTCTGTCTTTAAGTATTCCAAGAGTATGAAACTCTTATCTTTATTTACGACAACGACAACCCCGTTCTGTGATTCTGCGTCTTCTAAGAGTGCATCACCGAACTTTTCTCGTACCTCTTCAAGGACGCGAGGTGTCGTTTCTTCCGTATTCTCTTTTTCTTCTTCATTCATTATGCAACCTCAGCCCCTTTTGGCAGTTCACCTTTATGTATCTGCCGTTGCACTTGCATTACAGCATCAATCAGGTCTTCGGGTCTTGGGGGACAACCAGGGATATAAACATCAACGGGTAAAAATTGGTCAACACCTTGTATTAAGGTATACGTATCAAAAACGCCTCCACAGGATGCACATGCCCCCATTGAGATAACCCATTTTGGTTCAGGCATCTGGTCATAAATCCGTTTGAGGACAGGCATCATTTTGATTGAGATTCGGCCTGAGACGATTAGTAGATCAGATTGACGCGGTGAGAATCGAATTGCCTCGGACCCGAAACGAGAAAGGTCAAATTTGGATGCCAAAGTTGCCATCATTTCAATTGCGCAGCAAGCAGTTCCGAACGGCATTGGCCACAGTGAATTCTTGCGTCCCCAATTCACGACTTTGTCAATAGTGGTTGTGACGAAATTACCTTCGCTTTGGTCAGCTCTATGTCCACTTTCAATATTCGGATTGGCTAATCCCATGTTAAGCCTCCTTTTTTCCAAGCATAAATGTAACCCAGAAGGAGAATACCGATAAACACCAGCATCTCAACTAAAATAAACATACCATTTTCGGCTGAAAATCTTTTAAATATCACCGCCCACGGATACAGAAAAACCACCTCAATATCAAAGATGATAAAGAGCATCGCTATAAGATCGAACCGGATAGTGAACCTTTGTCTTGCATCACCGACAGGTTGCACACCAGATTCGTAGACAGAGAGTTTGACTTTTGTGGGTTTTTTGGGTCCGAGAAGATGAGTCAAGCCAAGATTAACGCCTGCAAACAGAACTGCAAAGAGTCCTAAGAATACTATCGGAAGATATTCCATTAATAATTACTCTATTCTATTTTAGTATTTACTCTAAATCTATTCTAACATCCAACGGCAACTAAAAAATCACTACCTGTCAAATACTTCTGTATTGGTGTAATTCTTACGTTGTCAATTATACAATTTGCGTACAAATTCCACATAAATTTGGAATATGTTCTTATAATTTTACATATTCAGAGAAAAGTGTCAAGTATTTTTCACTATAAATTACGATTTTTTTGAAATATAGTTGAAATAAAATGATTTGCAACTACTTTAAAGTAGGGAAAGTGTAGTTTTTATGGCGATAATGTTTCTATCATCCAATTTCCATCCTCTATCAAGGTATAACGTATTCTATCATGCAGCCGACTTGGACTTCCCTGCCAAAACTCAAACATAGTTGGCATGAGTCTATATCCTCCCCAATGTGAAGGGCGAGGAATGTGCTGATCAGCATACGTCAACTTTGCTTTCTCAAAGTTCTGCTTAAGATGTTCTCGTCCAGAAATCACGACGGTTTGACGTTCTGTCCGTACTGCAAGTTTACTATTTCTGGGACGACTTGCGAAATACGAATCCGATTCGGCATCTGTCATCTTCACAATTGTTCCTGAAATTCGCACCTGTCGATCCAGCTCTCGCCAATAGAAAACTGCAGCAGCGTGCGGATTCGCAGCCAATTCCCTTCCTTTTTGACTATCATAGTCGGTATAGAAACAGAATCCTTCTCTGTCAAACCCTCTGAGGACGACCATTCGTGCTGAGGGAATACTATCAAGGGTTGCGGTGGCAAGTGTCATTGCATCTGGCAGATCAATTTTTGCTTCTATAGCATCATTAAACCACTTTTCAAACTGATCAAAAGGATTATCTACTGCATCGGCTTGTGTCAAGCCACCATGGTGTTGATATTCTCTACGTAGTTTGTCAGTATTCATGTTATTTTTTCCAGTAATTCGGAGAGAAGAGAATTAGCACTGTATATATTTCCAACCGTCCCAATAGCATGCAAAACGTTAGGATAAACTTACCTATAGAGGGGATATGAGCATAATTGTCAATAGGTCCTACATCACCAAGCCCTGGACCGATATTTCCCATCGTAGCAATTGTGCACCCTGCAGCGGTTACTAAGTCCAATCCCAATGTCGCCATAATACATGTAACGATTGCAAATATGCCTATAAAGAAAAAGAAAAAACCCAATACATGTGTGAGTACTTCGGAAGGAACAACCCTGTCATTGACCCGTACAGGCAGCACAGCATGTGGAAAGATAAGTCTTTTGATTTCTGCTCCGCTCTGTTTAATGAGTAGTAGGAAACGAAGTTGTTTCATACCACCACCTGTTGACCCAGCACAACCGCCATAGAACATGAGCGTTAACAGGATAAATTGCGATAGGGCGGGCCACATCTCAAAGTCAGCAGTGCCATAACCTGTAGTAGTCGTGATAGATAGTACTTGGAACGCTCCAAAACGGATTGAATCCCAGACCGAATTGTAGGGGATCTCTCCATCTACATTTGGGAATCTAACAATGTTCCAAGAAACGAGAAGGATGCTGATGAGGATCACGACACAATAGAATCTGAATTCCGTGTCTTTAAAGTACCCCTTAACTTCACCTCGCAGTGCACGATAGTGTAGTGCAAAATTAGTTCCAGCAAGAAGCATAAAAACAGTGATAACTGTTTCAATATAGACACTATCAAAATGTGCAATGCTGGCATTCTTAGTCGAGAATCCACCAGTCGCCATCGTGCCAAATGTATGACAAAGTGCATCAAAAAGTGTCATTTTCCCTGCCCAAAGCAACAATGTCTCTATTAGCGATAGTAGGATATAAACACCCCAAAGTAGTTTCGCTGTTTGTGCAATACGCGGTGTAAGTCTTTCTGTTTGGGGGCCAGGTGCTTCTGCCCGAAATAGCTGCATACCACCGACCCCAAGCATCGGGAGGATGGCTACTGCAAGTACGACAATACCCATACCCCCGAGCCAATGACTGAAACTACGCCAAAATAGCATGGCATGCGAAAGACCTTCAATCTCTTTAAGCACCGTGGCACCCGTAGTTGAAAAACCGGACATAGATTCAAAATAACTAAATGAAAATTCCACGAGAGACGAACGTCCTTCTGCCGCAAATACGCCACCGAGTTGATATGGAATTGCACCGAATAGCGCGACAAACACCCACCCTAATGCAACTATTGCGAAGCCTTCACGAATTCCAAGTTCAGGGTCTGGCGGTTTTATTGTGAAACGTAGTATTAAGCCGGTGCACAATGTTATGATAGTTGCGTAAGCAAACGCCAACATGTCGGTTTTTGGTTCATCTGCGCTGTAATAGTAGTAGATACCGATGAGCAACGGCAATAGCATCGTGCCAGCAAGACAGATGAGTAGGTTTCCAAGTGTGTGGAAGACGAGTTTTCGACTCATAGGTGGTGGTTCATAAGTGATTCGCTAAACTCTCCGCGCTGCAAACATATCCTCTACAACCGGTATAGCATCTGGCATACTGAAAACGATTACGCGGTCAGCGGGTTGAATAACGGTGTTGCCGTGGGGCACAATATGATTTTCGCGACGAAGTATTGCACCGATAAAGGCATGCTCGGGGAATTTCGCTTTTAATGATCTGAGTTCTTTGTGTACGATTTTCGAATTTACGCCAGCGACGAGTTCTATCACTTCCGCTTCAATTTCATGAAGTGAAGCAACAGAAACTATATTGCCACGACGGATGAGTCTAAGCAGGTTACTCACAACGGTCAAGTGTCTGCTAACTGCACCATCTAACCGGTGGATACGTGCAAGTAAGGGAAGATAACGTGGTTGCTGGATTAGACTGAGAACACGTTGCGCGCCGTGTTCCTTAGCGGTCATGCAAGCCATTATATCGTTTTCATCATCACCTGTTACCGATACAAATCCGCTAACTTCTTCAATACCTGCTTCTTCCAATAGCTGAAACTGCAGGTAATCGCCGTGTAGAACAGTTGTTCGTCTGAGTGTTTGTGAAGCGAGGTCAGCGAGCTGCTCGTCCGCTTCAATAAGTTTGACATCTGTTCCATTACTCTCAAGAGAACGTGCAAGTTCAATGCCGATAACACTTGCCCCGACAATGATGACCCGGTCAAGATGGGTGTTAATTATAATACCGAACAAGCGGAATAACTGTTCTATGGCAATTATGCTGCCGATGACAAATACGTCCTCACCTTCTTGTAACTTGTCATCTCCTTTCGGGATAATAACATTCTCAGAACCGCGTCTTTTTATTGCAGCGAATCGGATACCTGAAATAACCCCATCCGCGTCTAATTCTGCAAGTGATTTACCTACAAAAGGGTTGTTCGGTTTGATGCGTAAAGCGGCAAGTTGGATTCTACCGTCTTCAAACTCGACGATTTCTCTAGCTTCAGGGATTCTTAAGAGGCGGATAAATTCTTCAACACATAAATGTTCGGGATTAACAAGTAGGTCAATTCCAAAATCGTTTGCGGTTAAACCGCTTTCATCTGAAAAGTAATCTGGATTTGACACGCGTGCAATTTTCGTTTCTACTTGGTAACGATTTGCAATTTGGCAGGCAAGCATATTGATTTCATCGCTGTTGGTAACTGCGATGATAAGTTCGGCATCACTGATGCCAGCATTTTTCAGCAGCACGGGTGATGCCCCTGAGCCGCACAGCGTTTGTAAATCTAATTGTTCGTTGACTCGTTGACAAGCTTCTTGAGATTCATCTATTAAGACGACATCGTTATTTTCTGCTGTCAATAGTTTAGCAGTGTGAAATCCGACTTCTCCTGCTCCAATGATTATTGCTTTCATATTTTATGACGTTTTAAGTCCTTTGAACTGAAGGCTCATCTATACGGCAAACCTATTATTCTATCTTGGATACGCATATCAATAGTCTGTCAGTGGTGGACAAGAACAAACTAAATTCCTATCGCCGTGTACTTCGTTTATCCGCGCAACTGGTGGCCAAAATTTTGTATGACGGACCCACGGTTTTGGAAATGCAGCTTTTTCGCGCGAATATGGATGTTTCCAATCGGACTTTGTGACTGCTTCTACCGTATGCGGTGCGTTCTTTAATACATTGTCTTCAGTTGACGCATCACCATTTTCAATTTCCGCTATCTCTTCACGTATTGAAATCAGCGCAGAACAGAAGCGATCAATTTCAGCTTTTGATTCACTCTCGGTCGGTTCAATCATCATGGTGCCAGGTACGGGCCAAGAGACTGTTGGCGCGTGAAATCCGTAGTCCATCAACCGCTTAGCAACATCCGTAACATCTACACCCGCTGTTTTCTTAAAACCACGCAGATCAATAATACATTCATGGGCAACTAACCCATTTTTACCAGTGTAAAGGATAGGGTAGTGCGGTGCTAACTGTTTAGCGATGTAATTTGCGTTAAGGATAGCAGCTTCTGTAGCAGATTTCAGTCCTTCTACCCCCATCATTGCAATATAAGCCCAAGAGATGGGAAGAATACCGGGACTGCCCCACGGTGCAGCGGATACCGGTCCAATGCCATCTTTGCCACCAACTGTAACAATTGGGTGATTAGGTAAGAAATCTGTCAGGTGAGCCTTCACACCAATCGGTCCCATCCCTGGACCACCTCCTCCATGCGGGATACAGAAAGTCTTGTGTAAATTGAGATGACAAACATCTGCTCCGAAATCTGCCGGACGACTCAACCCAACAAGCGCATTCAGGTTAGCACCATCCATATATACCTGTCCACCATGCTCATGAACAGTATCGCATATCCTGTGAATCTGTTCTTCAAAAACACCGTGTGTGGAGGGATAGGTTATCATTGCAGCCGCAAGTGTATCATTGTGGGTCTCAGCCTTTTCTTTCAAATCGTCAAGGTCTATATTACCTTCTGTGTCACATGCAACAACAACAACTTTCATACCCGCCATAACAGCACTGGCAGGATTTGTTCCGTGTGCAGAGGTCGGAATTAAACAGACATCTCGGTCTCCTTCGTTCCGACTCTGATGATATTTCCGAATGACTAACAATCCCGCGTATTCACCTTGTGAACCCGCATTTGGCTGCAGTGAAACAGCACTAAAGCCTGTAATCTCTGCTAACCATGTTTCTAACTGTTCAAATAGCATAAGATAGCCTTGTGCTTGTTCACTCGGCACAAACGGATGTATCTCCCCAATAGATTGCCATGTGACAGGTACCATTTCTGCAGTTGCGTTTAGTTTCATCGTGCAGGAACCGAGCGGTATCATCGCATTTACGAGTGAGAGGTCTTTGGCTTGTAATCTGTGGATATATCTCAACATTTCAGTTTCAGAATGATAGCTGTTGAAAACGGGATGTGTAAGATAAAGGGATGTACGCTGTAATGCTGCGGGTATCCCAATAGATTTTGCTGTATGACTCTCATCTCCGTTTTCTGCTCTGTTTTCTGCAAAGGGTTGTAGCAGGTTGTCAACATCAACCTGTGTCGTGGTTTCGTCCAATGAGATACCGATGTGTGTTGCATCGATTGTTCGGAGATTAAGCTGTTTCTCTTGAGCAGAAGAAACTATACCTTCCATTTCGTCCGCGTTAACTTGAACACTGAGTGTATCAAAGCACGCCGCATCACCTGTATTATATCCCAGTTTCTCAATCTCAGAACGTAGCGTGCATGTATGCCTGTGTACCTGTTCGGCGATCTGCTTAAGTCCTTTGGGACCGTGATAGACAGCATACATCCCTGCCATCACAGCGAGGAGTACTTGTGCAGTGCAAATATTACTGGTTGCTTTTTCGCGACGTATATGTTGTTCGCGTGTCTGAAGTGCTAATCGGATGGCGGGTTCATCGTTAGCATCATGAGAAACACCCGCAATACGTCCGGGAATGCTACGTTTAAGCTCTTCATGTGTTGAGAGGAATGCAGCATGCGGTCCACCATATCCGAGCGGGACACCGAACCTTTGTGAGTTGCCAATCACTATGTCTGCCCCGAATTCTCCAGGGGGTTTCAGGAGCAAGAGTGCTAATAGGTCGGTTGCGGTAACACATAATCCACCTGCAGCATGCACCTGTTCAGCAAAACGGTGGTAATCGTAGATAGTGCCATCTGTGGCGGGATATTGTACGATTGCACCTAAGATCGGCGTGTCAAAATTGACGGTACGATGATCACCTATCTGCAATTCTATACCTAAAGGTTCAGCACGGGTTTTTAGAACTGCGATTGTTTGTGGATGACATGTTTCTGATACGAAGAACTTACGACTTATCTCCTGTGGGACATGCGCATAGCACATAGACATCGCTTCTGCGGCTGCTGTTGCTTCATCCAGTAGGGAAGCGTTAGCAACTGGGAGTCCGGTTAAATCAATAACCATCGTCTGGAAGTTGAGCAACGCCTCTAATCGTCCCTGTGAAATTTCTGCTTGATAAGGTGTGTATTGTGTATACCAACCCGGATTTTCCAGTATGTTTCTTTGGATGACTGGCGGAACAAAGCAGTTATAATATCCCATTCCGATATAGGAACGGTAGACCTGATTATGAGAGGTGAGCTGCTTTAATGCGTCAAGGACTTCGTGTTCTGAAAACACTTGAGCGTATTTGGTTTTTTCTCCAATGTCCAAACTCAGCGGCGATGATAGTCGTATATCTGATGGCACAACATCATCAATGAAAGACTCCATTGATGCGTAACCGAGTGTCCATAACATCTGATTAATTTCTTCTGGACGAGGACCTATGTGTCTATCAGCGAAAGTAGTCGTACTGTTTTCTTGGTCAAGCATCTTCTACCTCAATATGTGCCTGATAACCATCGGCATCAAGAAGTGCGTCAAGTTCACTCGGATCGGTCATCTTGATTTTCAAGAACCATCCATCATCATAAGGTGAGTCATTCACCTGTTCAGGAGCATCAAGAAGCGTTTCGTTTACCTCAAGCACTTCTCCGCTTACTGGAGAATAAAGGTCAAATGCGGCTTTAACAGATTCTATCACACCGAGTTCCGCTTTTTGGGTTAATTGTGTGCCAACGTCAGGTAATTCAACGAAGACTATATCCTGAATTTCAGATTGTGCATAGTCTGTAATGCCGACTGTAGCGATATCGTCTTCGGATTTTACCCATTCATGACTTTCCATGTATCGTAAATTATCTGGAATCATCTAATTTTCCTTGCTTATATCATTCTTCAACCTGTGTAGCACGGTTGATTTCCAAATCATCAAACGCTTGTCCATTTTTGTCTGTAATCCGTAGATAAAATCCCCAACCAAATTCCTCTTCACATACTTTGACGAGGATACTGTTCTTACCTGGTTTAAGTGTCACGGGAAAAACATATCTGTCCATGACTGCTTTATGTGTTTCTGTATGTGCATATACTTCTTCCCCGTTTAGCCAGACTTTTCCCTGGTCGTCGCTATCAAAGCGAAATTGGACTTCCCTTTCATCAGGTGAAGTAACGGTCGTCCATGCATAGGCAACTCGCCAATCAACATCTTTCCCAAACCTGATATTGCCATCTAATTTATCATCTGAACAATTCTGCCAACCCACCTTACCATCTATTGTGTCGTATTTCACGGTTGTGTCAAAATGTGTTGCATTTTCAGGAATATATGCAGTTTCAAGACCGATTTTACCTATATTATCAAATGGGCCGAGGACTATCCATGAGTCTTCTGCAATTAAACCCGTGTTTTGAATATGTTCACCTGCTTTGTCAAGCAAACCTTTATCACGGTAATATTCAGCGAGACCAATGTTAGCACCTAAATCCTTCGGGTCAAGTCTAATCACTTCAATAAAATCTTCATAAGCTGCTTGAGAGATTTTTAGTTTAAGATTTATTTTACCGCGTGCTGTGTATGCGTCACTGTTGTTGGGGTCAATTTTCAGGATTTTAGAATAATCGTCTTTTGCGCCTTTATAGTCTCCGATATGGTTCTTTGTGTGGGCACGTGCATTGTATGCAAGGATATTCTCAGGATCAAGTTTTATTGCTTGATTATAGTCATCTATTGCATCATCATGCTCGCCGAGTGCATCCTTGACAGCTCCCCGGCTCATAAAATAAAATGCATCCTCTGGTTTTAGTTGAATTGCTTTATCTAAATGTGTTATCGCTTGGTTATAGTCCTTAGCATAGTATTTTTCTTGTGCTAAATTATAATTTTGAACTGACCGGATAACTTCACGTTTATGCCACTGTTGTATAGATTCTGTTTTAGTTTCAGCAAGCATTGCTTTGACCGTTTTTGCGGGAATAGCATAACTATAAGAATCAGAAACTGCAGCTGCAATGCCGATGACTTCACCTGCACTGTTTAGAATAGGACCTCCACTATTTCCATGAGAAATATCAACTTTCATCCGAAACCATTTATTGTTCTTCAGATTGCCTTGTATAGTTCCCTTGGTTACTTTGTAATTAGTTGGAAATCCTACCGCATATCCTACCGCATATATAGACTCACCGATTTGGACTTTGTCACTATTTCCAAAAGGTAGTGGTGTGCCTTCA
>CAZURU010000001.1:61256-62828 GCA_964623585.1 uncultured bacterium | reverse complement strand
TAGGAGTATTGTATTCGGTTCAGGATCCGGTACGGGATATTCGCGTATCTCAAAACCTTGTCCGTGAGCAACTACTGCTCTACCTGTTCGCGGCATAGTTTTCTCCTCAATGCTATTGATGAAGTCCTGGCAGGTGTAGTTTCCATGTTGATGTAGAATACCGATTGTGTAATCTGCTACACCCAACAAGGATTCATCAACGATATTTTTTGCTTTTTCTTGATGATATTATAATCAGCACCACTATTGTGCCAATCGTTATCCAGAGCCAATTCGCCTTGAAGATTTCAAAAAAGATATTGAATCCGATGAAAACAAGTACTTCTATACCGACGATTGACAGTGCTTTTGCCCAAGGAAAATCAACACTATGTCGTTTCTTCAGTCTATCGGCAAAGACCCAAGAGACTATCAGCGTTCCTGCTATAACGACGACAAACAGTAGATTAACAAATATTTGAATATTGGTCAGTAAAAATTGCATTTTAATTACCTCCCTTTATGTGTGTTTAACATAATAGAGTCACTATAAAGGAAAAGGATAGTATGTATCAATTGATTCATAAGGCAGCATCCGCGTTTGGTTTTCTGCAGTGATTAGGAAATCGCTCATACAAGTTTTTCGGTTTTTTCAACTTGTATACGTTCTGGATGACTATATACTGTCATGCGTTGTCCTCTCATGAAACCGATCAAAGTTATGTTTCCCTCTTCTGCTAAGTCTACTGCAAGCGTAGAAGCAGCTGAGACAGCAACAATAAATGGGATTCTTGCAAAAAGTGCTTTCTGTACGATTTCAAAACTTGCGCGTCCACTTACCATCAAGATGTGTTTATTAAGCGGCAACATCTCGGACAAAAGTGCTTGACCGATGACTTTATCGACTGCATTGTGTCTTCCGATATCCTCTCTGACAATCAGTAGTTGACCATTTTCACTGAATAATCCTGCAGCGTGGAGGCCTCCCGTTCTCTCAAAGACCGATTGTGCTTCTCGTAATTTATCATTAAGCCCATAAAATAGTGTTTGCTTTAGACTTATGTCAGTCGTTAAAGGATCAACTTGATGTTTGACAGATTCAATTGTCATTTTTCCGCAGAGACCGCAACTGGCGTTGGCGTGGAAGTTCCTTTGCCAACCATCATGTTCTTCAAGGTCAAAACCATTTTCTAAACGGACATTCACTATATTCTGGAATGCGGGGAAGGGTTTGCTGTCAGCATCTGTATCTTCACAGTAAGCGATGATTCCAATGTCATCAACTGATTCTATTAGACTTTCAGTATATAGAAATCCAGCGGCAAGTTCAAAATCGTGCCCGGGTGTCCGCATCACTACGATCAGACTTTGTTGTGCAACACGAATTTCCAGCGGTTCTTCAATGACTAACTCGTCTTCAACCTGTTTTGAGCTTGACTGATTACAGCGTAGGATCTGTTTAGAATAAGTCTGTTTAATAGTATTATTTAGGTGTGTAGACATCTAATTTTACTCTATAACCGTTTGAATTAGTTTTTCTTTTTCAATCGTGAGCATACCTTTTGATGTTCCTATCCATGCTCGATTTTTGTC
>CAZURU010000001.1:41968-61156 GCA_964623585.1 uncultured bacterium | reverse complement strand
AGGAAGAATCCGTTTTCACTTTCATCTGCATTATACCATGAGAACAGCATCTTTTCGTTGATGACTTCAAATCTGACGATCTGTGTATTTCGGTCAATATCAACAAAACTCCTTTGTTGCCAGTTTCCTGATGTCCGGTCGAAAAAAGCGATATCTGCATCTGCTGTACCAACCCATACTGATTCTGGTGTGAGTGCAATTGAATAGACATCATCCGCTATATTACTGTTTCTCCTATTATAATGGGTCTGACTGGCAGAAGCGAGTTCCCATCTGACAACACCAGCATCAGTTGCGAACCAAATCTCTTCATTGTCCATCTCTATATCCCGAACCCAGTTGCTTGGAAATCCATCTGCTAATGCGTAATTTCTAACTTCATTGTTTCGTCGGTTATAATGTAGGATACCTTGGTTTCGTGTGCCTACCCAGACACTTCTATCGTCTACAGCAATTGAGCGTACATCTGGAACAGTTGCCAGGTGTTCATTTATCAAGAGTGCGACAGCTTCACTGGCACTCCATTTACCTGTCCGATCAGTGACAATCTGTGCGATTCCTTTCGGTGTACCTATCCAGAGAGAAGTTCCATCTACGTCAACAGATTGAATGTTTGGATCAGGCAAATTGTGTGTGTAGATTTTCCAAGCAGTTGCCTGTATGACTTCATCAACTTTCGCTATGAGTTCAGGATCACTGCTTTTATTTCGTGCGCGTTTTGCTTCGTTAACTGCTTCATCGGGGTCGCCAATCTGTAGATATATGACAGCGCGTTTTAGCAGTGCATCGTCTACCCAATCACTTTCTGGATAGTTGTTGGCAAATATCTTTAGTGTGGATAAAGCATTGTGGTATTCCCCTTTCTCTGCTTGTGCCAATGCAATTAGATATACTGCTTCTTCGTGTTCAGGTGATTGGTGAAAACGTTGTACAGCATCGTATAAAACTTCATAACCGGCATTGGGATCGTTTAGCTCTTTCATCAGCAGAAAACCTGTGCGATATGCGATTGCGGCAGTGGATTCGTGCTCTGGATAGTGCTTGAGAATGAGTTGAAATGCTGCTAACGTTTGCTCATATTGTTCAGTTGTTGCAGACTCTTCTCCGATTTCTTTTAGTATAGGCACAAGGTCAAATTTCTGATTATCTATGAGCAGAACGGATCGAAATCTTATTAAAGCATTTGCAATTTCTCCATCTCTCTTGTGTAATAAACCGAGTTGATAGTGTGCATCTGCATAGAGTGGGAATTCTTCAAGTGCTGCTTCAAATTTCCGTTTCGCCAGTTCTGGTAATTCTAATTGTAGCAACTGTTGTGCTTTGTCATAGTGATCGGAGGCGATTCTGTCAGGCACATTTGCTAAATCTGTTGTGAAACTGATCCGATTACCTTCTAAAGATAACCTTAATACCTCTTGGTTATACACAATTTCAAAGTGTGTATCTGTAGCACGGAGCCACATGCCTGTAAGTCTGTCACCGTTTTCTCTATCGACTATGACAATTTGCTCACTATGCGATAGTAATGGTATCAGTAAGCAGGATACGATAAACAGTAAGAAGAGATGGATTTGAAGTGTTTTTTTCACGATATTCATAACAATACCTTCGCCAAAATTAGTTGAATAAAATGGGTTTTTGTTTAATAGTTTACACTATAAAATAAATTTCTTTTAAAAAAGGACAAAAACCCATGTTAGAAATTATAGCACTTTTTTCAGTTCTTAATCAATGTATTAGTTTTGGAGTGATCCTTTCATTGGAGCACATTCTGTCTGATTGTGCTTATAACCTTTATATTTGGTTGATTTTTTACACCGAAAATGGCATAATACAACTACGCTTCTGAAAAATATCTGCGCGGTTAGAAAACCGTACCTAATGGAGTATTCACAAATATTCAGAATCTTCAATAAACAAGGTTTGATAAAACAACAGTATTATGAGTATGTTTCGTGAGCATTGGATCGGAGGATTGACTGCATATAGTGTGTTTTTCTTTCTTTCACTGGCAGTATCAATCTCCGTATCCATCATCTTTGGTTTACCATTTGACTGGAATCCGACGATTTCTCTGAATCTTGTTGTGATTGTTGGATGTTTTGTGGTTGCCTTACTTTTTGGATTGTGGCCTGATGTAGACATTAAAAGTAAGAGTCAAAAGATTTTCTATACGGTTCTGTTTGTGTTTAATGCGGTTCTCATCTTCGTCTATAAATTCTATACAGCTGCTGCACTCTTAGGTTTATTTGCGATGTTGCCGATTCTAAGCCGGCATCGTGGATGGACACATTCACGGATCACGATGATTCTCTTGCCAGGTCTGTTTTTTGTAATTCCTATCTATTTTGAACATCCGAAATGGAGTATTGGAGCGGTAGAATTACATGGTCTAATTGATTCCTTGTTTAAATGGGAAAGGTTCCCTAATGTGTTACTGGATAGTTTGATATTTTATCTGGCTGGCGTAATCGGATATGCATCCCATCTCTATCTTGATGGTATACTGTTCCGTTTAAGGAGAGCCAAAGGGAAGCCATGAATTCAGCATTTCACAACATTCAAGAGGTGCGTGCCCTTTCTGATATGCAAAGTCCATTCATGCACCAACTCTATGAGTTTGCCAAGATTCATAAAGTTGCACTCTTCCTTGTCGGTGGGAGTGTGCGAGATTTGTTGCTGAATCGTCGGACAACTGACTTCGATTTCACACTTCAATCTGACACGTTAACATTCGTCAGGATGTTTGCTAAAAGTATCAATGCACCTTTCATTCCACTTGAGGAAAACCCTCCGACTGCTCGCGTTATTGTCAGTCTACTCGGTGACGTTCCAACCCAATTTCAGTTAGATTTTACACAGTTCAGAGGTGAGACTCTTGTTGATGACTTGTGTTTACGAGATCTGACGATCAATGCGATGGCAATTCCACTTGAAGCCATTATGGAATCAGACAATCCTGAAGTGATAGACCCTTGTGATGGTCAATCGGACCTATCGTCCCGTTTGCTTCGATTTCCGAATGAACAGGTAATTGTTGATGATCCTCTACGGATGATGCGGATTTTTAGATTTGCTGCACAATTAGACTTTGAGATATCTGAGGTTTCGCTCGAACAGGTACAGACCCATCAGCATCGTCTGCAGAATGTATCGCAAGAGAGGATTCGGGATGAATTACTTAAGACGTTGAACGTTGAGAAATCTGCACCTTATTTACAGCAGATGGGTAAAGCGGGATTGTTAGCACAGATTTTTCCTATAGGGGATACTCATTCTGAATATTGGGGTATGTTAGACCATTTTGAGACGTATCCATTACCTGAATCACTTGATTCACATCGTGATGAGATAATCCCATTTCTCAATGAAGAGATGGAGCTGTTGGCTAATCGAAAGTCGTTGATTAAGTTGTGTATACTTTTACAGGAGTGTGTGAACGATATTGGTAATCTGCTTAAGCTGAGTCGTAAGTCAGTGCAATTCCTGAAGTCACTCGTGAGTGGACATCAATTCCTTATAGACTGCGCTTATACCAGAAATGAGATTATTGACTTTTTGAGGGCAGCTGGTAGCGATTGGTGGGGTATTCTACTGTTTTCGACGGTAATTCAGCCGATTTCTTGTGAAAGAATCCGAGAAGTTGTGGATATATATCACAACCATTTTTTACCTATACTGAAACAGGGAAGACTCATCACAGGAAAAGATTTGAAATTGCACTTTGGAATGAAAGAGGGAAAAGAGATTGGAATGATGTTAGAGCAGGTGGAGAAACGACAGTTTTATGGTGAGATACGTACGCGAGAGGAAGCGATAAAGCTTGTAGAGGGTCTGATGCATAAGTAACGCGTTTCGCTAAATCTCTGTTTTCGTTTTACTAAAGAGTCTGGGAATAAGGGATACCAATAGGATGAGAACGCCAGCAAGTGATAGATAAATGAGTGTTTTACGGAGATCCCCTTCTCCGCTGACAAGTGCGCCTCCAATTTGGACGTAAGCGATGGTGCCCGGTAGCATAAAAATCGATGAAACAAGAACATAAGTGGTCAATCTTATTTTTGTTAATCCGTAAGCATAGTTCTGTAAGTTGAAAGGAAAGAGGGGAACCAAACGTGTGAACATCAGAATACGCCAACCTTCCTGTTCAACCTTCTCATCAATCTTCTTAAATTGTGCGTTTCCTGAAACCCAGTTTTCTACGAGGTCACGGGCGACATATCGTGCAGTGAGGAATGCCAACGATACACCTGTGACGGATCCGATCCACGCATAGACTACGCCTAATACTGGACCGAATGCAACACCAGAAAGCACTGTTACGGGAAGACCTGGTAGGAAAAAGAGTGTCGCGATGATATAAAAACAGATATAGACCAACGGTGCAATGATTCCAAAACCTGATACCTCTGTTTTGATTTTGTGGACATTCTTGAGGTTGATATACTCGGTTATACCGTAATGTCTTAGCACAAAGTAGATAAGAACTATAGTAACGCATGCGGCGATGCATTTAATCAATTTACTTTTCATTGGTCTTTTCATTGGCTTGGGTAATAGCCTTTAGGTAGTTTTGAATCTGTGACCGGAAACGGATCGGAATGCGGTTATTTTCTATCGCTTGTGCGTATTCGCGTTGTGCGTTCAGAACAACCTCTTCAAACTGAAGGTATTCAGGTTCATCTTCACCATTTCTTGTGTTTCCTGCATAGACTCTTGTCCTGCGCTCTGTCTCTGCAGCGACCTCTGAGTTGATTCTGAGTTCTTTTCCGTTAATCTGTGATGTTGAATTCGCATCACCGGTGAGTGGTTTTCTTGTATTGTTGTCTGTTGTCTGAGAAGTGGTATCATCATCTTTCCTCGCAAGTTGGGGGTCATCGGGTTGGATTTGTGTGCCTTGTGTTTCTTGATTACCGGTTTCTTGTCCAGGATTGCTGTTGCTGCTTGCGATGCTTCTATCCGATATATCTGTTTCAATACCTGCTAAAGCGATATTTTTTCGACTTTCAGTAATCTGTGCTTCAAGCCGATTTAGCTGCTCAAGTTGATTGAGTGCACTGGCGATGTCATTTAATACATCTGTTGAAACCGGTTTCCCTTGTATTTTATCTAACATCTGACTGAGTTCTCCTTGTGGTACAGTTTCTGCCAATCTGTTGAGAAGTTTTTCAATTTCAGCGCGGAGTTCTGGGGTGATTTCATCCTGTTTTGAGATGTTAACAAGTTCTTCAGCAAGCGCGGATGTATCCATGCCTTTGAAGTGATGTGTCTCCTGTGTTGCCTGCGTTATAGTCGAATTATTGGGGAGTGTTGATTTCCGTTTCCTTACTTCGTCATTTAGTGTTTGTAGATTCTGATGTGCTGTGGGTACGTCCTTAACATGCTGCAGTTTTTCTATTGTTTCTTTGATACTCTCGCGTAGATCAGAATCACTATCTTGCTTCAGTGTGTATGAAAGTATATTTATGACGTTGTTAATTGCTTCACCTTCAGCGACGGTGGGTGGTAGTGAGACTGCATATTGGCGTGGTATTATGAAAGAGAGTCCGATGATGAGTAATAGGATCGGTATCCATTTGAGGATAGATGGAACGGTAAGTGGTATGCACTTTGAAAGTTCTCTATTTTCCATGCTTTTTACAGTATCGTCAATTTGTAACTGTGTTAGTTCGTTTTGTTGATTTTTCTGAATCAATTCCCAGGCAGTAGTTAGACGTGCCTTTAGTTTTAGATGATTGTCTATATACCTGAGAGTTTCTGTCAGGACTATTCTCTGTCTGAAACCGAGTAAGATACCAACAACGAGTGACATTAAGACCACCGAGATAGTTGCAAAAAGTGGTGAAAATGGCAAGGATATGAGACGAACAGTGATAGATAGCACAGCAAGAAAGGACAAACATAAGCAGAACATCTGTGCTACCTTATGAATTACTGCATGCGTCCGTTTTCTGTGTTGCAGCGATTTTAGTTGATCTATGATGACGTGTCTTGTGTTTTTCATTTTTTGTTCCGTTTGAATTGTATCTTTAAAACGCTTTCTGTGTCAATAGGGTTTACGACCTTCAAATAGGAGGGAGGCGTTTTTGAATTTGTCTGAACTTGGATTTTCAGGATTTTAGGATTTTCAGCATAAGAGGCTTTAGTGTGTATCTAACGCTTATGGAATGATGTGCAAAGAAGGCAATCAGGAAGTATGTTGTGGAAAGAAGTACAGTCAAGAATGAACGTGCTACATCCCCGCACAATCTAACAGAATGTACTACAGATGTTAGATATATAAGGTCCCAACTGTAAGAATAACAGACTATATTAGTCGGAAATAACATAATTATTTGACTTTTTTAGTAGGATATATTATAATTATAGTTACCTGAAATGGTAAGGTTTAAATAGGGGGTACACAGATGCAATTATCCGCTAAGTTGAAGTATGCGTTATGTGCGATGTTAGAACTTGGTCTGCAACATCATAATCAGTTTGTTACTGTGACGGTATTATCTGAAAAACGTAGTATTCCGGGTCCGTTTTTGGAGAAGTTGTTATTGGATTTGAAACATGCTGGCTTGACGATGAGTCGTCGTGGTCCAGATGGTGGTTATAGTTTGGCATTGCCGCCAGACAAGATTCGTATAGGTGATATTTTTACTGCTGTTGACGGACCGGTGAATTTTTCTGAAGGTTTCGAGTTACAGGAATCATCCGAAATAGGCGGTTTTTTCGCTGAACTTGAGCAAGAGGTAAGAGATGTGTTGAATACGAAGACATTGCATGAGCTCTGTTGTCATGCGCGTAAGATTAAACAGTTACCGCAACCTACACATTCACATCCTTTTTCAATATGAAATTAGCACAAAATCTGACAGAACTTATCGGCAATACCCCGATGGTTCGTTTGAATGGGTTACCGAGTGAAGATGATGCAACTATTTTTGCTAAGTTAGAGTCCTATAATCCGGGTGGTAGTATTAAAGATCGGATTAGTTATGCGATGGTTGTTGATGCGGAGGAGCGTGGCATTCTAAGACCGGGTGATACGATCGTTGAACCGACTGCGGGGAATACAGGTATTGGTCTATCCATTGTTGGTGTAGCTCGTGGTTATCGTGTTGTGTTGATTATGCCGGAGAATGTTAGCAGTGAGAAATATGCACTTCTTTCGGCTTTTGGGGCAGACATCGTATTGACTCCCGAACATGGGGGGATGGCGAGTGCAATTTGGGAGGCGGAGGAAATTCGTCGTCGCAATTCTCGGCATTACATGCCTAACCAGTTTACGAACCGTGCGAATCCAGAGATTCATAGACAGACTACCGCAGTAGAGATTTTAAATTCTTTGGGTGATAGTATTGATGTTTTTGTTGCAGGTGTTGGTACTGGTGGCACATTAACAGGTGTTGGGGAAATATTGAAGGAACGCAATCCAAATACGAAAGTTGTTGCTGTTGAACCGCTTGTGTCATCTGTCCTTTCGGGGGGTAAACCAGGTCCTACACGTATTGATGGACTTGGTGCAGGTATGATTCCAGAAGTTCTGAATGTTGATATCATTGATAATGTTATTGCTGTATCAGAGGATATTGCTTATCAGACGATGAAAGACATATCAACACATGAGGGTTTGCTTGTAGGCATGTCGTCTGGTGCCAATGTATTTGCTGCATTACAGATTGCTAAAGAGTTTGGGTGTGGTAAGACTATTGTTACGATCTTACCAGATACAGGAGAACGTTACTTTAGTTTGAGTCGGTATTTTGAACTTGAGACAGACATAATGGAGACATTACCTTAACCATTTTTATCAGGATGATAAACGGAATGACAGTTCAGATTCAAAGTGCATTACTGATGCAATTGAAACAAAAAATCAGTTTGATAGAGAATCCGCAAGACATTTTATTTTGTCTATTTAAACACTATAATGATCGTGCAGCAATTGTAACGAGTGGACAGTTATCAGGGATGGTTCAGATTCACCTTGCTGCAGAAAGTCAACTTCCATTTCGTGTTTGCACGATTGATACCCATCGGCTTTTTCCGGAGACATATAGGTTCTTTGAACAGGTAGAGGATCGTTATGGTATAGAGATTGAGAGGATTAAACCTGATCCAATTGATGTAGCCGATATGGTATCTGAGCATGGAGAGCATCTGTTTTTTGATAGTAGAACTAAACAGCAGTTTTGCTGTGATGTACGTAAAGTCAGGCCGATGCGTAAATTGTTAGAATCATTAGATGTTTGGATTACTGGTACAAGGAGAGATCAATCAACGTCTCGTCAGAAGTTTCAGAAGGTGGAAATCGTATCGTCTGAAACACATTCTATTCTTAAAGTGAGTCCGTTAATTGATTGGTCTACGGATGAAGTTTGGTCTTATGTAAAGAGAAACGATGTTCCCGTGAATCCACTTTTTCAACCTGATGAGAATGGTCACTATTTTGATTCACTTGGATGCATGACGTGTACGACTCGGATACGACCCGATGAAGCAAAACGATCAGGTCGTTGGCGATGGCAAAACGCAACAGACACTGAAGCAGATACTAAGGAGTGTGGATTACACTACTCAATTTAACACAATCAGTAAGGTGGATTTACTCCACCATATTTAAAACTATATTTGGAGGATAATATGGCTGTTACTGTTAGAATTCCAACACCTTTGAGACGTTTGACACAGAATCTTACTGAGGTAGAAACGGAAGGTACGAACATTCAAGCTATCATTGAGAATTTAGATTCCGACTATCCTGGGATGAAGGAACGTCTGTGTGACGAAGGCGGAAATATCCGTCGTTTTGTTAATATCTATCTGAATGACGAAGATATTAGATTTCTTGATGGTCAAGAAACTGTTGTAACTGATGGTGCTGAAATTTCCATCATACCGGCTATTGCAGGTGGTAAATCTCTATAAACATATCGTTCCTACGATACTAAAGAGGGGGTTTTAAGCGTTATTCTTAACCCCCAATCCATTCATTTTAACATGGTTACCTTATTACCGAAAACATTGGAATTGATATGTGCACATGCAAAATCAGTATTTCCTGATGAATGTTGTGGTATCATACTTCACAACGGTAAACAGGAGTATGTAAGGCAGTGCCGTAATATCCAAAATGATCTACATAAGGATGATCCTGTTGCTTATCCACGCGATGCCAGATCTGCGTATGTGATGCATCCTGATGATTTAATAACGATCCATAAAGAGTCAGAATCAGAGAATCTACCGATCAAAGCGTTATACCATTCCCATCCTAATCATGAAGCATATTTCTCTGATAAAGATAAATCTGATGCAATCATGTGGGGTGAACCTGTATATCCAGGTGTAGCATACCTTGTTATCTCCATCTACGACGATAGTACCCGGGTAGTCAAAGCATTTACTTGGAATGATGCAAAGTCTGATTTTTCAGATGTTCCTTTTCAAACGAGTCCGAGTGGTGCACTGCAAAATACTTCACTAAAGGTGCGGTTGACGTTCCCACCAGAGAAAATCACTGAACCGATTATCTACAACATTGGACAACAGTTTCATGTGGTTACCAACATTCGTCGGGCAAATGTTACAGAGGATGCAGGGTGGGTGATGTTGGAACTGCTAGGTGCATCTGATGAGATTGAACGCACGATTGATTACTTGAAGAATATCAAGGTTCAGGTTGAACTTGTTGAAGGTGATGTTGTACAATAAAATGAGTTTCTCAGTTCCTAAGTGCATTTCTTTTTCCAATGATCATTTTTTTCTTGCACTTCTTTATAAAAACAGATATAATCAAATAAATCTAACATGTTGTTGAGAACACAGCGACTTTGACTTTATACACTACATTATAGGGGTAGATATTGAAGAATAGGTGCATCGTAATTCAGTTATTATTGTGTGCTATCATCATCTGCAAATTCGTCGGGTGCGATTCTCCGAATAAAAAGAGCCCCCCTTATGAAACTCTTGAATTTAATGTTGATGAAACTCAACTTGAACCTGTAATAAAGGATACAGAACTTAACATCACAATAGCCGCGCCGAAGAATTGGAAAAAGATTGACGATTCAATGTTCGCACAGGTTATCACCAGATTGAACATCCAACTCACGGAAGATATAAAGTTGGTACCACGGTGGATATTTTTGAATGAAAGTTCGCGTGCGATGTGTGTCGTGTCAAAGTTAGATGGTGTAGAAATCGTGCTGGGTGAGAATTTTATAAAAAACCTTATAACTGCTTACCGAAGCCAATTTCCAAATGCAACGGTTAAGCAAGCAATGTTTATGAAAGATGCATTACGCATCCATCAAGTAATGGTTATTGGATCAGATTTTGTATTGATCAAACTTATATGTGATGCTCCCGAAACATCTGTTTTTGAGGTGGATTATCACATTTCCAAAGATGTCTACAAAACTGAACTGAAAGCCATCGAATCATCTATCGGATCAATTAATCCGATAGAAAATACACGGTAGATACGTAATAAAAACGTATTACTAAAGGAGAAAACTATGTTTACGAAAGTTTCTGCTTTCCTACTTATCGTAGCGTTCTTATTTGTCATCGGTTGTGCCGCACATGTTCACCAAGTTGGTAAAGGCGCGCAAGGGAATGAAATGATGGAAGCTCGACAATGGTATGTCTTGTGGGGTTTAGTACCTATCAATGACGTTGACACAAATTCCATGGTGGGACAAACAACCGATTATGAAATCATGACTTCAATCACACCAATTGATTTTATAATCAGCGCATTTACTGGTATCATTACAGTCAGATGCAGAACAGTATCCGTTCAGAAATAACCGATAACAGTTACTAAAATGTTTGGGCAATCAGGTGTCACTTTCATTTTGACGTTTGCTTGCCCTTTGTTTTTTGCAATCTATACATAAGAGAAAATGATGTCCATCTTCCAAATAGGACGTTTCCGATTCCTCCACAGATTACTACCAGACTTCTATGTAAGTTACAGTGCACGTCTCCGTCCTTACGTGTGCATTATTGCGTTTTCAGCATTCTCCTTTGCAATTGGATTAGGATTTGTACTGAAAAACTATTTGGTATTTGAATTCCATGACAATTCTGGTGTAGTCGGTTGGATAAGCGTTAACCAATATCCTAAACAGCAAGAATTCTTCTATTACCTTCTTGCACTTGTTGGGACTCCAATAGTACTATGGGTTTATTGGATAGGATGGCTTGCTTATTCTCAATGGGTTTCTAAAGTTACTAAACAACCGATTCAACGCGTGCTACGGTTTAGCACTATCGCATCACTTCCGATGTGTCTGTGCTGGTTGCATGTATACTATTATGAAGAACAAGGGGGATTATGGTTAACGATTTCAGTTGTTGTTACGCTTCTACTAAAATTAGTCCTATTGTTAGCCTGGTACTATTCAAGAAGGATCACACCTATTGAAGGAAGCACACACACTGTTCACACAGAACCCGTTCTATCTGATAATGAAGTGCCATCTGTTCCAGTCAACCGGATTAGGTTCGTTCTCCGTTTTGCCTTTCTTTACATCGTTTTACCGATTTTCATCTATCTATTGATTTACAACGGTAACATCAATCGTGGTATTGATATGTTTCATGAAGGTGAAAGATTGGCTCCTTTGAATGAGATGTTACACGGTGGCGTTGTATTCCGTGATATTTATGTGCAGCATGGACTGTTTCAGAATGCGTATTTGGCGTGGTTTGGAAGTAAAATCTTTGAACCGACGCTGATGGGTTTACGCACCATGGAGCGAGTCTTGGTACCGTTAGGTTTTATAGCGATTTATCTGCTTGGATTGCATGTATTTCGCGGTGGGATAATCACTGCTTTTTTATGTTTTCTCGTAGTATCTGGTAGTAATTTCTCTGTTTCTCCGAGACATAGTATGGGTTTAATTGCTTTCGCGTTTGTTGCAAGTTATCTAACCCATCATAACAGAAAAGGTCTATTTGCTGATGGTATAACAAAGGGAGAAAACAGGTATAGCCTTATATCTCTGTTAGTTACTTCTGGTTGGAAATTGACTGTAAGTGGTATCTTTACAAGTTTGGCGTTTTGGTATAGTACTGAAGTAGGTCTGTATACACTCGGTGCCATATCGGTATTCTTAATCATATACTGCCTGCAAAAGAGTATAGACTTACGAATTCGTCCATTGCCTTTCATTGGTTATGTCATAGGTCTATTGGTAGGTTTTCTTCCTGTGGCTATCTATTTCCTTTCACATGGTGCATTAGACGATCTGATATGGAATACGTACATTCAATGTAAGTATCAGCTGGCAACGTGGGGACTGAGATTCCCTCCATTGAAAACAACTCTTGCTATCATATCTGAAGACGGTTGGAAAGCGTTTTTCCTCAGTGGGCAATTCCGGTGGTATTTACCTATCTGTGTTTATACTATTACAGGCGTATATTTGACCTATCGTAGGTTAAGTGGGAGAAGTGTTTTTGATGGAGTATCACTCAAGCTACTACTGCTGTTGCTTGGCGGTATAGCATTCTTCCGCACTGCCCTTGGCAGATCTGATGGTGGTCATTTGACTTATGGTTCTACATTTTTATGGCTGATCATTTTGTTTCCGTTTGATAGAGGAATTTCAAATATATTAGATACTTTCTTTAATGGGAAAAGAGAAGGTGGTATTCTAAATCGTCTATCTTTACTTACTGATGGATTACGATGGCGGCGTGTCATTAAACCAATTTGTCTATTAATAATTCCTATAGTAGTGTGTAGTTGGTATATTGGTGAAGTGCACAATCCTATTAGGACATTTAAAGGAAGGTATCGGAGTCTGATTAACAACCCGTTTGATAGGATTTTGGCTTCAGAGGAACTTGAACGTGCTGGTAGAGTTGACATTCCCGATAACCAAGTTGATCAGATTCAGCAGGTGGTAGCGTATATACAGGAGAACAGTGAACCGCACGAAAAGATATTTGATTTCACGAGTCAAGGTGCGTATTATTTCTTTGCTAATCGTCCGAGTGTTACTCGCTTTCACATGGTTTCGTACGCTTCAACACCAGGGATGCAGAACGAGGTGGTGTCTGCCCTTGAACTGGATCAAACACGTTTGGTTATCTTTAAGACAGGTGGATGGTTTGATAATGTTGATGGTATTCCTGTTGAGGAACGTCATCCAATTATTGCAACGTATTTGGAAGAGAATTACGCACTTGCGATTGATATTAAAGGGACAGAGATTCTGATGCGTAAATAATTGCGTGTGATGGAATTCGCACATGTTTGTCTGTTTATAGTACATTCATGTTAACGGTTCATCGTCAAGTTCCATGCCTAATTGTTTGGCAAGTGCCTTCTGAATTTGATTGAGTTGTGCACCAATTCGCCGTTCAAACCCATTAGCTCGTTCTTCAACCTTATCAATCCGTCTCTCAAATCCATCAACTTTTTCGTTTAAAGTGCTAACATCTTTCTGTAGCAGACCGAATTTCGCGTTCATGTCAATGAGTTGTGTTTCGAATTTCAAATTCATTTCACTGAGTTGTGTTTCGAATTTCAAATTCATTTCACTGAGTTGTGTTTGGAAATTCACATTCATTTCACTGAGCTGTGTTTTCACCTGAAGGATTAAAACGAAGATAGAAATGAATGACGCGGCGAGCAAACCAACAAACCACATAATAAGAGCATCCAAACGACCGTCTATTCTACCTACATCACCTTCTATTATACCAATGCGTTGGGCGGTCTGTTCCGTGGTTACTTCAATGCGGATAAGACGCGTTTCCTGATCTAAAGAATCGTTTTGAGTCATAGCGACTGGCGACAGAATCAGAATAAGTAACAAGTATAAGAATAATTTACCTTTCATTATGTGAACATCTCCAAGAGCATTTCCGCAATCTAATGCCAATTTAGCAAAACAAGATTAAAGTATAGTAATTAAAGTATAGTATATATGCTTCAAAGCCAAAATGCAAGGTATTTTTGGAACATTTAGCCCTCTTGCTGTGCAACAAAGATACGGTATATGTCCTCAAATAACCTCACATCTGTGAGTGTATCTTCGGCTGAAGATCGGAACGGTTCTGGATTGTGAAGATTCTTAATGAAGTATTCTGCCTCTCTGTGATATGCCCAGGTCCAAGAAGGTCTTGGGATAGGTCGTGTGATTTCTTGTGCTTCACCTGCGCGGTAGATTTCAACTTCAGCGGGTGTGTTCTTCAGTAAGAGTGGTGGTGCCCAAGTATGTATCCATCCGTGTTGGAAGTATATCTGTGAATGTTCATCCCATCGGTAGTGTGAAACATGTCCCGTTTCTAAAGTAACTCTTGTACCTGCCATATCAAAGATGACTACACCTGTATATCCGTTTTCATTTAGGTCAACTGCTTTAATAGTCACATCATCACCAGCATCAAGAAACCATCGCATGAGATTGATATTGTGGGTATACTGCTGCAGGTATCCGATGTAACTTCCGTGATATTTTTCTGGGAGCCAATCAGGGAATTTCTGTGGTGCGGAGGGTTTCGGTTCATCTGTACTATCCATTGGTGTGTCAAGACCACATATCCAATCGCCACCAAACGCGTGATTCCGGGCGTATATCAACCGTCCGAGTTCTTCTGTTTCTCGGAATTGCGTTATTTTCTCCTTGACAATCTCGTTGCCAGCATCGTATCGTTTCATGTAACCTACCATCAGTTTTTTGCCAGATTCTTTTGCAGCGTCCACCATTTGTTGTGCTTGTTCAACAGAAACAGCCATCGGTTTTTCCATGAAAACATGCTTTCCGGCTTGCAACAGGTCTTTAGCAATCTCACCTTGCAGCGCAAAATCTGCAGAAACAGCGACAGCTTGAATATCGTCATTTTGTCCGAGTTCTGTATGGTCTTTATATAGATGTGGTATACCGAAACGTTTCTGGACTTTTCTACCCAGTTCAGTCCGGACTTCAGCGAGTCCTACAATTTCACATTCAGGGATACTTGCGAAATTTGGGATATGAACCTTCTGTGCCATAAATCCGCATCCGATATATCCGATCTTTGTTTTATCCACGAGAGTTTACTCCTTTTCCACGTGTGCTTCTATCTGTTCAATTGCAGTTTGAGCACCTTCTCTGACTAATGCTGAATCATCAGTCTGTGCAAGTTGTTTCAGTCTATTTAGACAGTCTAATGCATTTAATTTACCGAGTGCCACAGCGACAAAATAGCGGACGTCCAAGTCTTCATCGTCGAGTGCTTTTAGCATTGCTTCTATATCGGTAGGTGATGCCAAATGTCGATCAACATCACCGATATTGATCAATGATTGTGCGGCGATTCTTCTGGAATGGATATCACCGTGAAGGAGTGATGTCAATAATTTATCATTCCCCGTGGCGATTTCGGTTAGATTATCCCAATCACAATCCAAACAGAACCATGAATTTCCATCTAACTGTTGAACGTTGACCTTACCACACTTTGGACATTCTTCAAACACTTGTTGTTGTTTCATGCGGGACCAATTACCTCCAATTCAGGTAAATCTCTCCATATTTCAGGACCTTCAGGTTTGAAGTTTATTGTTGCGATAAACTGCAAACCGTGGTAAAAGTTGATCTTAAACTTTCCTCCACCGAAGTGTTGTTTTAGGTAATCCATTGGGGCATCAATCAACGGACCCATTTCGTCTGCGTAATAGAATGCAAGGGGTTTAAAGCGAACAGTGTTCCCTACGGGTTCTTGCACTAACAATTGTGCGGAGGTAGCAGGAAATAGGACTTGAAAGGCATCCCACAAGTCAGCGACTGTTGGATTCGGATTGCCGATTCGCTTTTTGAAATCGTTATCAAGATATTCTGAGAAGGTGTTAAAAACCCAATCCATGATCTGTGTCCTTTTCATTTTCTACCAATAGGGTCTTTGAAGAATAGTGTTCTGTCATTACATATTTAGTCTGGACTATCCATTAGTCAAAATCGACGCGTATATAGACATCATTTAAAGAAAGTTTGCAGTCTATGGAGGAAAGTGTTAGTGTATCTTGAAGTGTGTGAAATTCTTTCAACTCCCATTGCATTTCTTGCAGCTGATAATGTTCAACGTGCACCTTGTCTTGTGCAACGAGAATATATTCTTTTAAGGATGGTAGTTGTTTATAGTATCCAAATTTCTCTTCTCTGTCGTAGGTTTCAGTTGATGGTGAAAGCACCTCTATGATAACGACTGGGTTGAGGAGTGTGTCAAAGGTGTCGTCCTCAAACTCAGGTTCACCGCAGAAAACAAGTACATCTGGATAGAAATAAGAAGTTTCCGGGGTGGTTTTCACACGCATATTACTGATAACGACTGCATACTCTTGCTTTTTTAATTGGATATTTATCTCAGTTGCAATGTCAAGCCTAATAAAATTATGTGCAAGATTCACTCTTGGCATAGCGATTATCTCTCCGCGAAGGTATTCGCTTTTGGTAGTCGCCTTGCGTTCCAAAGTGATATATTCTTCAGGAGTAAAAAGTGTTTGCGCTGCAAGAGATGACATTATTATCTCCATGAATGCAGTTTTAAATTCCAGGAGCCTTCAAGAAGTCCTTCCAGTCAAAGTCGGGCAGAGGGAACTCCTCTGTGGCTTTACACTGTCAAAATGTTGCTGCTTGTTCAAAGAAATCAATATCTACTCTCTCGACCTGTGCGGAACGCGCATTTTCTGCAACACGTTGCACAACCATTTCACGTACAAACGGTATCGGAATGCGTTTGACACGATGCACTACCTCTTCAGTACACGGCACATTTGTATTGTCAAGAAAGGGTCCATCTTGGACTGCAGTTACGTCAGGATGATCACATGTCTCTGGCACAAGTTGTTGTAACCGCATTGAGACGTAATCTGTCACCCACTCTTGAAACTTTTCTGTACTTTCAGTTTCTACAACACTTGATTCCTGTTTCTGGTCTAACTTCTCATCAATGCTGACAAGTAGGTTCTCTAAACGTGCCAATCGGTCTTCAACATTTGTGAGTCGTTCTTGTACATTCGTTTGCTCGTTCATGTTTCCTCCTTATATAGTCCAGTATTTCCAGAGGTCTTCTGGAATTTCATATCTAATTTCTTCACGGTTTTTATGGTGGTAGCGTGCAAAAATCCCTACTCTTGGTATGTTTCTGATATTACCGGAACCTGTATGACACAGGTATGCGTGCAATAGCACGACATCTCCAGCTGCACCGATAAACTCACGTGGTCCTTCTGGTGATAAATCTGAAAACAATTGCCAGCCGAATCCTTCAATATCTCTGAAACTCCCATCAACCTGTTCAGGATACTTAAGGAAGTATTGATGTGTTGTGAGATGACTTTTGGGCCAAAATACGAAGGCACCGCCACCCGGTTCAACATCGTAAAGATAGGTTGTTGCACCCATCATAAACGGACTCCAACCACCGGGACCGTAGGCATCAATGTGTCCATTTCCAGGCATTGACCATTCTGCTTCTGGGTTTGGCCATTTTACTAATGGGGCACCGCCACCACCCGTAAACTGTCCGCCACTGAATTGATCAAGAATCGTCTGCATCTCCGGTAAATGTCCAAAATTTGGAGAAAAACCGAAGTTTTCTACTACATAATTATCGGGCCATGTATCAGGTGTCTCTAAGCTGGACTTGAAATGATTCCAAATCTGTTCCCGCCATCCTTCAATGACCTGTGAATCGATCAAATTTTCAAGGATGAGGTATCCGTTTTCCTGGAAGAAAGTTACCTGTTCTGTTGTTAACATGTATTTTCCTTTATCTAAGTTCATATTGTTTAACGTTTTGGTCGAAATGAAGGTATCCCCGTTTTATCAAACCTGCTCTTTACTGCTTTCATGAGTTCAGGTGTGATTTCCCGATAACCGTGTTCGCGAGCATAGTTTTCTACACTTTTTATTACCATTCCGCGTGCAAATGAAGGGACACGTTTTAACCTTTGCTCTGCAGCTGTATTCCATGATAGGTCGTAGTCGGGTTCAGATGCGAATGCAGTGCGTTTATCAAATCCGATCACGGGTTTCTCCTGTTGTCCGGGTTGGTATTCACAAGATTCGTCTGCGGCGAGATAATTACCACTTGTTGCATAAGCACGGGCTCTGCACCCTCCACATACCTCTTTGAATTCACACGCGCCACATTTCCCTTGCAACATATCTCGATTTCGTAACTCTTGGAATATTTCCGATTTATTCCACAGTTTAACAAAACTCTCATCCTTAAGATTTCCGACACTAACAGGGAGATATGGACAAGGCGTTAATTCACCTTCAGGACTAATGCGACAATAGTAGATACCACAAGGACATGTGCCGCTGGGATACCCTTGAAGAAAGGCTGAATCGGACTCTTGTTCGTAGATGACACGTTTATAGTGCGGCGCACATTTTGCTGCAATTAGCATCTTTCCGGTATATTCTTGCTGTAGTTTGAACATTGTATCCAGCATGTTCTCATATTGTGCGGGAGATAGGTCCATAACAGTCTTACCTCTACCCGTTCGCACGAGAAAATATAGGTTTAACACCTTTGCTCCTACCTGATATGCGAATTCTACGATCTCAGGGATTTCATCGTAATTCCACTGTGTGACAGATGTTTGGACGAGAAAATCGAGTTTTGCACGTTTGAGTGCTTCAACGCCATTCATTGTCGCTTTCCACGCACCCGGCATTCCGCGAAACTTATCGTGATTAGCGGGTTGAATAGAGTCAATACTCAAACCAGCACCCGTTACGCCATTTGCTTGCATCTTCTCAACGACCTCATCGTTGAGTAGGACACCATTTGTTCCCATCACGACGAGGAAACCTGTATCCGATGCATATTTTGAAATCTCTAAAATGTCTGGACGTAACAGTGGTTCGCCACCAGTGAGTATTAAAAGGATATGCGGGTTAATCTCTGCTATTTCATCTATCACTCTGAAACAATCTTTCTGGCTTAATTCGGTATCTCTGTGGTAACCCTGCGGGAACTCGTCTGTATCAACAAAACCTGCTGGGAGATAGCAGTGCATGCATTTCAGATTGCACAATCGTGTAATATTCCATGAGACTGCTTGAACTTTTGTATTTTCCATTTAACCTCTCAATAGCATAGCAAATGCAAATACAATTAATCCTGAAAAGAGTGTTAGATGACCGAGAACATTTATACGACGTGGGATACTCATTT
>CAZURU010000001.1:12412-41868 GCA_964623585.1 uncultured bacterium | reverse complement strand
CCTGAAAAGAGTGTTAGATGACCGAGAACATTTATACGACGTGGGATACTCATTTTGTTATCTGGGGGTGTTGCTTCAAGATATCGTTGATAGGACGAACTGTATAGTCCCCAGAAGAGTATCATAATAGCAAATGCCCCTAACTTTGCAGCGGAATATATCATGTATTGTGCTTCTAATTTCATACCACTGTTCCATGCGACGATGAAGATGACGATTCCACCTGTGAGGAGTAACATATCTCTTGTGAGGCGTAACACATGCCGAAAGCGATTGTGTATCTCTAACAGTACTTTTGTTGATAAGCGTTGTTGAATTATCGGTAATGTAATTAATGTTGAGAAAACAACGCCTCCAAACCAAAGTATAGCTGCAGTAAGATGGATGCTTCGTAATATGAGTTCTACAAAAGTTCGCATAGTCTTGTTATCATGTTTTTCCATCTAATTCAGAAGTGCGATTTAGTTCTACAAGAGTTAGAGACTATTAGTCTTCCTTGAATTTAGCCAACTGCTCTTGAAGTTGGGCAATTTCCGCCTCTGCTTGCTGCCATCGGTTCCCCATCCTCTTCAGGATAGAGGTCATCTGAAGGGATATTTAAGAATTTCTCCTTCTCTGCTTTGGTTCCCATAGTGTGCTCCTATACCATAATATGCATGTAGCAAGCGATTAAGACTATGACTTCTGTCAATATTGTGCAATAATTATAACCGAAATCCGTATGGGTATCAAGCATTTTAGGATTTAGAACTGCATTGGGAAGTTGCCGCGTGCGGCATCCATCACTTCACCCGTAATTTCAGTGTGTCCGTTCTCTTTAGCGTAACTCTCTATTCCCATTTTAGCCATGGGACGAACAAAACTTGGAATCCGGTCTAACCGTTCTAATGCATCGGGTGTCCACTTTAGACCGTCGGATTCAGGTTCTGGTTTTTCCTCAAAAGCATCAGATATTACAGATGTAAAGGGACATTTTCCGCCTTCTTGTGTTCCTTCTGTTTCTGTCTCTGCCTGCATGTTTGACATGATGTTTTGCTTTCCTGTCTCTAACTGGGAACGGATCATCTGCATCGGTTGTGCAGTTTCGTTATTGCCGCCGAGTTTTAGGTCTAAAGATTTCAACATCTGCGTCTCGGATGGATTAAGGAACATCGCAATTTCAGTAAAACATTCTGGACATTCAAAAACAGCAGTGATGGAGCCCTGTTCAGGTCGTGTTACATCTTTAAACTTCATGGCTGAATCGCAATCTATACATAGAAATTTCATCTATTTATCTCCGTGTCTGTAATGTGGGATATCATACCCGTTATGTCCTAAAGAAACTCTGAATCTTCTTTGCGACCTCTATCAAGGATTTACTTGTATCTGTTTCTGGGTATATATTAACATACGGTGTACCACTATCACTACAATGAGAGAGTTTGGGATCGAAAGGTATCTTACCTATAGTTGTAGATTGAAAAGCGTTATCTGGAGTTTGCTCAGAAGCAAAGAGTTGTTCGCTCTCACCGCAATGCGGACAGATATAGTATGCCATATTTTCAACTACCCCGATGATTGGCACTTTTAGGATGTCTCTGGTCATGGTGACTGATTTCTTTACAATCAGGTGTGACACATCGGATGGAATTGTGACGATTATGACGCCACCGAGATTAGGAATGAGTTCAATTACATTGGGTAGACGGTCAGATCCCGGTGGTAGATCAAGTAGCAGATAGTTCAATTCACCCCATTGTGTATCTGCGATAAACTCACGTAGTGCACTTACTTCCATTGTGCTTCGCCAAGTGAATGCATCTTTCTGAGAATGTGCGTTCCACATCACTGGTGAATCATCGTTTGGGAGAAGTAGGTCCATTGAGATGATTTTAGTACCCAGGGAATCGATAGCAGGGTTGACGCCAGATGTTGTGTATTCAAGTGTAGCGTTGCGTACCCCCATCATTTTTGCAATTGTAGGTCCATTTATATCTGCATCCACGATTCCAACGGAACACCCCATTTGTGTGAGTGCGGTAGCGATATTTGCTGTAATAGCACTTTTTCCGACACCCCCTTTCCCGCTCATAATTGCAACAGTGTGTTCTACGAAAGACAGTCTCTTATTTAGGCGGGAGTGTTGGTCATTAACCTGCCCGATAATGTTGGAACCGGCATCACCCGGTAGTTCTGTGTAAGTTTTCACTTTTTCTGACTGATGGCATATAGTGCATCATAACTTCGTAGATATAACGTTCCATCTACAAGGATGGGTGATGCGGCAATAGTTTCTTCTATTGAATTAGTTGCGACAATCTCAAAGTCAGGTCCAGCTTTTACAACATTGACCACCCCATCCCGAGCTGTTAAATAGATGTAGCCGTTAGCATAAACAGGTGAGGAGCGGTGCCGATGGTTATGGGTTCGTTGTTCATAAAACTGATCTCCGGTTTCGGCATCAAGGCAGATAAGAACGCCGTTTTCTCGGCACAGATAGACTAAACCGTCGTGAATGAGTGGAGATGGAACATCTGGTGTGCCTCTCTGACGTTTCCAGATCTGCCATTCTGTGTCAGTAATGTCCCCTTTACCATTTGGAGCTAATCCTACAACGGGTCCATTTTTTGCTGTTGGTACAACGATTAAACCTTCAGTTGCTACTGGGGAAGCGACGAGACGAAATGAAGGGTTGTAGTTGAATTGAGGATTCAATCCACCGCAACGCCATATTTCAGATCCATCTTCAAGGTTGTGAGCGGTGACGTAGTCGGCACCGTGGACGACGAGAAATTCGTGGTTTGCGTCTTTGTAAATTATTGGAAAGGTATAGGCGTGTTCACATTCTCTTCTTGCATCACTTTGTCTGTCATGCTTCCAAATTTCATCACCTGTCGTCTTATCAAGTGCTAAGACCAACCAGACACCACTATGTATGAGTGTAATGTATAAGTTATCCTTATAGAGAAGTGGGGTTGAAGACATCAGAAAACCGAGTCTGAATTTACCGTATCGTTCTTCAAGATTTGTTTTCCAAACTAGCTCTCCTTGAAAATCATAGCATACAAGGGTTCCGTTTCCGATAAATGCCCACACGTGTTTACCATCTGTGGTAGGTGAAGGTGCTGCGTAGTTAACTTCGTCTCCTCTGGAACTTCGGTTGTTATCTGAAAGCGTGCGTTTCCATAAGATGTCCCCTGCAGTACTGACACACATCAGTACGATTTTAGTTTCATCATAAGGTTTTTCAGGTGGCCCTTCATCAGCAGATGTTAGGAATATTTTGTCTTGCCACACGACGGGTGTAGATGTGCCTTCTCCTGGTAGTGGTAGTCTCCATTGAACATTTTCGGTCTGACTCCATTCAATTGGGACATCTTTTGCGTGGCTTATACCGTCATTGTTTGGACCTCTCCATTGATTCCAATTTTTTGAATGGTTGTCTGCATGTGCAATATTCGTATCGGATATATTGTGAACACATACATTGATAAGTAGAATTGATATAGTCAAACATAGAAAGATAGCAATCTGTTTTTGTGAATATTTCATTTTCATCATGTACCTCCGTGTCTTCACGCTGTTTCATTTTTTGTGTTGCCTTGATAGTAGTCACCTAATACTTCATTTGCGAGGCTTCGTCCATCTTCAATGACCCGTGCAGCAAAATCAAGCGAGACTTCTGTAATACTTGCTTCTTTTGCGCGTTGTTCAATACGGGTCTGTGTAATATTTCGCATAAATCCAGCAGGCACTAAGTTTAGTCGTTCTATTGCATCATCTGTCCATTTTAATGGACTGTCAATACTAATTGGTGTCTGTTGTTCAGTCGCTTCCGATTGCGATTGCATTGCTCTTAATTCGGGTGCATCTTCACGGACAGCTGCCGCTTCACCCATGCTATCATCAATAATCTGCATTGCGAATGCATTTGTGATTGTATGAATTTTTTGGGAGCGAGCAGATTTTTCAATCCGTGCTTTAACATTGCGTCTCATATACCCGCGAGGGACAGTGCGTAATGCTTTCTTTGACTGCTCTGACCATTGTAGTCTGACCCCATCGAATGTTTCCTCTTCTGCAGTTCCACCTTCGTCAACAGCGATATGTTCTATAGTACCTTTGTCCACCATTTGGAATCGTTCAGGGGGTGAGCTACAGACAGGACATTTTTTAGGTAGTTGATTATGCGCTGCATACCCGCATTCACCACAGATATATGTTTGGACATCACCTGCATCTAAGACCTTCTGCTCCGCGATTTCTTTGGCTACGCGTGTTAGTTTTTCGGATGCGCGTTGCGGCATAATTGCTTGCATAGCACTATCAATCACACTCTCAGTGATAACAGAGTGTCCCCGTTCAATCGCAAAACGATGAACTGCGGTTTTGGCGATTCCCCGGACTAAAGGGGGTGCTTTCTCCATACGGTCCATCGCTTCTTGTGTCCAAACAAGTGTTTCTTCAGCTTTTACATCAATCTGTGGGAAGTAACGTTGGCTTGTCAGGAGAACGTTGCATGGGGCAAGCCGTAGCAGGTTTTCTGCTGTGCTACCGATATCAGAATCTTGTTCATTATGCACCCCGATTTTTCCGATAACGAGAAGCCACGGTTGGGTTTTGCGTGTATATTGTAGTATTTTTTCGTAGGCTTTGCCATCAAGGAGTGTGATTTTGAGTTGATAATCGTGATCTTCCTTTGCAATTGAACGTGCCACCTCAAGATGCGACTGGTAAATCTTGGCGAGTCCTGTATCAATCACCTCTTCATGAAGTTGTTCCTGTTCTTTGAATCTAAACGTCCTTGCTGCTCTTTCTGTGAGTACATTGACAACAGAGTTGAAGACGATGTAGTGCAGATAGGGATCATATACGCCAACTGCTTCAACCTGTTTATTGAACTTTTGTCCTAAGCGGATTGCGGTTTTTAACCCGTGGAAAGATTCCGGACTACCATCGATGCCGACAAGGATGTTACCGGTTTGTTCTTGTATCGGTTCAAGATTCCGGACGACGAGTGTATCTGTCGTGATTCTTCGGATCACACGTTCACAGACACCGCCGATAAGACTGTCCTTCACTGCACCCATGCCGAGTGCACCCATAATGACAAGATCGTAGTCGTTTTCTCCAATGTCTTCAACGAGTTTGATATAGTGCTTCCCTTCAGGCATCTTTGCTTCAAAAGGGATGTCTAATTTTTCACATTTCTGCTTCATTACCTCAAGATATGAATCCGATATAAGTTGTAGACCCATAGTGATGAGTGTGTCGTGGATTCGTCGTTGTTTTTCCAGCTCTACCTCGTCCTGATATTCTTCTGGTAATGTATATTCCATCTGCTTAAAACGCACATCGTGCATTTTAGCGGCATAGACATGGGAGCCAACTAAGTGGGAGTCGAATTTCTTGGCAAATTCTACAGCTAAGTCTATACTTGCATCTGAATAATCTGAGTTATCTACTGGAACATATATCTTTTTCATAATTATTCTCACATGTCTTTTCGTTCATCGGGTAACCCCACCCCTATATAATGAACCTATTCTGATTTCTTGTTTTCACCTGTTTTGTAATGTGAACCGATGTAACCACCAAGAATGTGTGCTATCAAGGTTGCGGGCCACAAGTATACCATTGCTATTTGCCAGTGCCAGTTGAGTAAGAAACGTCTGACGATTATGTTTATGACAATTGGTATATATAAACATCTACTCCATGGACGACTGAACTTTTTGTATCTTACGCGAAAAAAGCCGAAAGGAAAATGCACTACGAATGCCACGATTGAGATTAGAAAGTTCAAATCCTTCATTTATTAAGGAGTGTTCTGATATCTGAACTGAGTTTTTTTAACGTTGCTTTACTTTGACTGATATAATACTGACTGTCATAATAATCATGAACTTTCCCATCTGGTCTAACAAGTGCGAATTTAGAACTATGTGGAAATCCGTTTCCATGCGGTGATGCTGCCAACTTGAAACCTTCGTTTGCTATTTGATAGATCAGTTCTTTATCGCCTGTTAGGAAGTGCCATCGTTTGTCGTCGGCAGCATATCTCTTTGCAAATTCTGATAGGACTTCAGTTGTGTCTCTGTCTGGATCGACTGTGAATGAAACAAAGTAGACAGGTTCATTCTCAAATTCGGATTGAAGTTCTGCCATTTTCTGTGTCATTTTCGGACAGATTGTTGGACAATTTGTGAAGATAAAATTTGCAACCCAGATTTTTCCTGCTAAATCAGTTAAACCAAAGGATTGTGCTTGCTGATTCGTCAATGTAAAATCGGGAACACTCAGGGATCCGTGCTTCGGAATTGGTTCAGAGTTCGTATTGAAGGTTGACCACAAAGTGAACCCTGCAATTCCTATTATTATTGCACCCATCACAAGCCATGGTAACGTGCTTTTATCAATTTTTGGTTTATCATTCTGATTTTGCATTTTGATCACATATCTAAATTAATTAATGGTTTCGGTTGCGTTTACTCACTCTATTTTCGTATCCGACAGGCGTGAATTGTAGCACAAACTTTCAGTTTGTGGCAATTCCTGTGCAAACTGGAAAGTTTGCGCTACATTTATCAAACTCACATTAACTATAGCCATAGTTATAGAATTAGTGTTCGTTAGATTCTTGTGTTTCTGATGCTGGCGTTTCGTATTCTGCGAGTCTTGATTCTAAGGTTATATCTGGCATCAGCATTATAACAAGAAACACACAAATCAGAAACGGTGTTATGACGATGAGTGCTAAGGTGCGTTTTTCAAGTTTTAGATGCATGAAATACGCTGCGACCAAGAAAGCTTTAGCGCATGCCAATCCTATAAGTAGGATTCCTTTTATGACGATAGAATATTCAGGAATTGCAACTGCGACCTCTATAGCAGTGAGAATTGCAAGCCATAAGAATATAAACATATATCTCGGATGTTCATTATGTTCTTTTTCAGCCATGTTGTATATACTCCTATAATAGGTAGATAAAGGTAAAGACCATAATCCAGATTAGGTCGACAAAGTGCCAATAGAGTCCTACGATTTCTACTTCATGATAGTATTCTGCGGTGTATCTTCCGGTCCATCCGTTTCTCAGAATGACGATGAGATAGATAACACCCCCTGTTACGTGCAATCCGTGAAATCCCGTAATTGCATAGAATGTCGGACCAAACAGATTTGAACCTGTAATAAGATCACCCGATAATCCGTGCTCTGGTATACCTGTCAGTGTCAATCCGTGTTTTATCAAGTGTGTCCATTCATAGGCTTGCAAACCGAGGAAGATAATACCTCCTAAGATTGTTAGTCCAAGGAAATCACACATTCTACCTACATTGCCTTTCTGGATTGACTCCAAAGCTTTTACCATAGTTACACTACTACATATTAGCAAAAAGGTCATGCCAGCAGTGAGATTGATTCCGAGAATCTCGTCAGGTGGTACCCATCCGATGACCCCTGCCCCTGCTCGTAGGGCTGCGTAAGCGGCAAGTAGTGCACCAAATGACATGGTATCCCCGATGAGAAATATCCACATACCGAGTTTGCCGAGACTGTCTGGTGTCAGCGACGGTTCGTATACATCTTCAGTATGGTCGAAAGTGGTTGCTTGTTCCACTATACTTAACTCCTTTTTTATATTAATTTCATATTATGGTAAAATTTTGAATTAATTATATCCTCTGTACCAGTGCGGTTGGGAAACCGCACCTACCGGGGGTTGAAAGTATGTAATTATTTTCAAACTTCACCATAGACACTGTTTTCTTATTGACTGTTATATTATGTTCATGCACCGTTTGCACGTCGAAAGTGATAATAGACACTTCCCCCGATTACACCGACTACGGTGAATGGCATTGCCATCATGAAGAGAACACTCCAATTGAAGCCTTTTGCGATTGGTTCGTCCAGATTTTTGCAAGCGGGACATGCATCAAGTGTATTCGGTAACAGTAGGCTTACCAATCCAATGATCATCAGCAATATTATTATTCGACAGAACATTTTATTCTCCATTAATAAAGATATACCAATATGTATAGAATTGGCCATAATGCTACGACAAAAGTCCAATATAACATACATGTCTCAACACCCGTATATTTTTGAGAGGAAAAACTCCCAAGCAATGACTTAGCGAGCACAATTGACAACCACATGACTGCTCCTAAGACATGTAAGGCATGGCAACCGATCAAAACATAGAAAATGCCGCCGTAAATGCCGGACTGTAGGGTTAGTCCTTGACGAATAAGTTGTACCCATTCAGTTCCCTGAATCACTAAGAATGCCACTCCTAAAAACCAAGTAGTTGCCAATGCGACTTTATGCTCCCAGATTTTGTCCTGTTGAATAGAACGCACTGAAAAGAACATAGTTAACCCGCTGAATAAGAGAAGAAATGTGTTTATACCAGTTACCAAATGTGGGAGTTGGAAGTTCCCGAGGCTTAATGGTGGTTGCCAATTCACATTTCCCATTCTAAAGACGAGGAATGCACCAATCAGACCGACAAATAGCATTGTTTCAGCACCGAGTAGGACTAATACTCCCAATTTGGCATTACTGATTGGTCGATTCTGTATGATATCTACTTCAGTATGTGTCATCATTTAGACTCTTTCTTATATAGACTCTTTTTTACGAGTGCTTTAACAACATCGATTATCGCAGCACTGATGAGGAAAAAACCTATTGCTCCTGCTATTATTGTCGTCGTCCATGCGACGATTTTCTTAAGGGGTGGTGCAGCTTCGAAACCTACAATAAACCCTATAAGCGCAATAGCAAATATGATAATAAATAAGAATGCTAATATTAGACCAATTATCCAATTAGGCGGACGGGTTTTCTTTTGATTCATTTTTAATTTCATTGCTCCAGCTATATTTTGTCAATCGTCATTGCAATGAATAGACATGGCAAATACAGTAACGATGCGTACAATACATAACGTGCTGCTTTTGTTGACCGTGATTTTTGAAGATAGATACCGCTCAACAGGAATACTCCTCCAATGAAGAGTGCAGCGATAAAATAAAGTCCCCCAGCGATACTAAAGAATACGGGTAGCAGTCCGATACCCAATAATGCAACACAGTTGAAAACAATTTGTCGACGTGTACTTGCCCCGTCCGGATGTATAACTGGTAATAGTTTCAGTCCAGCTTTCGCGTAGTCATCACGATAGATGTATGCTATAGCGAGAGAGTGCGGTATTTGCCATAGAAATAGTATGGCAAACAGTACCCATGCGGGTCCAGTTAGTTTGCCTTGTGCTGCCACCCATCCTACAACAGGTGGTAACGCACCGGGAACAGCACCGATAAGTGTACACAATGATGTTTTCCTTTTCAATGGTGTGTATATGAACAGATAACTTACGACTATGAGTGAGATGACGAATCCGCTAATTGCATTGACAAGAACTGTAAGATACACCATTCCGCTTGATGTTAGAAATGCACTAAAAAGTAATGCCTTCATCTGACACATCCTACCTGCTGGTATGGGTCTATTTTGTGTTCGTGGCATCTTTGCATCAATGTCCCGTTCCAAGTATTGGTTAAGTCCCAACACCCCTGCAGCGGTTAACCCTGCTCCGATAAGGGTATGTAAGAATTGCATCCAGTTCACCATGTTGGGTGAACCGAGATAGAATCCAGCGGCGGTGGTTATCAGAATCATAAGAACCAATCTCGGCTTGGTGAGCTCAATGTAATCAGCTGCACGTTTTACAAAGACTGTAGTTCTTGATTGAGGATTTGCAATGTCATTTTTTTCTGATATTGCTGTTGTTGTTAAAGACATGGTTTTCTCACGCTATTGTCTTATTTTGACAGACAAGATTTCTATTGTTCCCGTTGTAATAGTAGATTTTGTTCATTTGCCTCGTTATAATTCAACATGTTTTGTGTTTCTATTTCTGCAGTTACATAAGTAATACGGTAGACTTTTAGTGTAATCAAGAAACTACATACTAACATAATTGCACCGACCGCAACGTGTGAAGTCGTTACTATATCTGTCAGTAGAGCAGAAACGGTTTCTCCTACTACGGTTCGTCTTAATATGAATGCCCCAGTACCGAGTATCAACTGCAAAACGAGTGAACCGAGTAGAATCAGTGGTAAAATTTGACCGATCTTCTGACTATCTTCACTTGAACTGAAGCAGCGTCGTCCTAATAGACCGATATGCAGTGCAACCAAAAATGCAAACAGTAGATGCGCGTCAAGTCTGTTTCCTGTATGCCGTAAAATAGCACCGAAGATGAGTTGAACATATATCAGAATTGTTGTGATCAGGCTCAATCTTCTCAGTTTTTGAACAGTTGTATTCTGTCCATTGCTGGGTAATGGTTGTTGTTTCTCAAACCAGTCCCGCGAGGTGAACCAACAGATTGCACATAACAGTACCAAGAATGCTTGTGCTAAACATGCGTGTATTATGGCAAAATTAAGATTCAGTTCGGTTACGCGTAGACCACCGAGTACGCCTTGGATACTAACTGCGATCAGTGCAGCGACGCCACACCATTTTATCCAGCTGCGAGAGTCTCTTATCAATAGCATGACGAGCAGTGTAATAGTCAATAGTCCAACTAATGACCCCATCAGTCTGTGGCTATGCTCATATAGGATTCCACCGACCATTTCGGATAAAGGATACAGAAACATATTGTAACCGAAGGTCGTGGGCCAATCTGGTACTGCTAATCCAGACTCGGTACTTGTTACGATTCCTCCTAAGATTATTAAGAAGAAGGTTGCCCCTGCGGTTACGCATGCAATTCGATATATCCAAGGACTATAACCGATTTGCTTCTTCATGCAGATTTCCAAAGAGGCAGTTCCTCTTGTATGTGCAAGTTATGCATGTCTATGCGACGTCAACATCCATTAATCGCCAGCACTTGCGGGTACGTGTTCCGGTTGTGCCTGTGGAATCCAATCGGATTCTTCGCCGGGAACACTATATTCATAGGGACCACGGTGTACTGTCGGGATTTGTGCAAAATTCCCATGTGGCACTGGTGTGGGAGCTTCCCATTCTAATGTATTTACGTGCCATGGGTTCTTTTCTGCGACTTTACCTTTATAGATACTCCAGAAGAAGTTGAAAACAAGTATGAGTTGGACTACACCCAGCGTAAATGCACTCATGGTTATGAATATATTCATGCCTTCAAAATCTTGTGTGTATACAGTAGCCAATGGGTTTTCTATACGGCGTCTATGCATTCCCATCCCGAGTATATGCATGGGGAAGAAGGTGCAATTGAAAGAGATGAAGGTCAGCCAGAAGTGAATTTTTGACAACGTGTCGTTCATATAACGTCCGTACATTTTTGGGAACCAGAAAATGATTCCACCGAAAATTGCAAATAGACTTCCGCCAAAAACGACATAATGGATGTGCGCGACAATAAAGTATGTATCGTGAATAGCGATGTCAACGGGTGTATTCGCCATGAAGATTCCGCTGAGGCCACCGACAACGAACATTGAGACGAATGCAATAGCATGTAGCATTGGTGTTGTGAATCTGATGGATCCTTTGTGCATCGTACCTAACCAGTTAAATGTCTTGATTGCCGATGGTACAGCGATCAGCATTGTTGTTGTCATGAAGAATGCACCCATTCCGGGTCGCATACCGCTTTGGAACATGTGGTGTCCCCATACGACCCATCCTAAGAATGCGATTGCAATCATCGCGTAGACCATGGATCGATATCCGAAGATCGGTTTGCGTGAGAAAGCAGGGATCAATTCAGATGCAATACCCATTCCCGGTAGAATTAGGATATAGACTTCAGGATGACCGAAGAACCAGAACAGGTGTTGCCAGAGTAGCGGGTCTCCGCCACCAGTAGATGTGTTTGTAAAGAAAGTTGTCCCTGCGAGTCTATCAAAGATGAGCAGTGCCAATGCCGAAGAGAGTACTGGGAATGCGAGAAGTAGCAAAATTGCAACGATGAAGAGTGCCCAGATGACTAAAGGCAGTCTGAAGAACGTCATTCCTGGTGCCCGCATGTTGATGATTGTTGTGATATAGTTTATTGAGCCGACCAATGAGGAGAATCCTTGGATGAGCAGACTAATTGCCCACAGGTTCATCCCCCACCCCACTCCTGTCCATTCTGGGTCAGCAGATAGAGGGGTGTATCCTGTCCATCCTGCGGATGCGTGTCCTCCAGGTACAAAGAAGCCTGCTATCATTATTCCAGCTGCAAGCACTGCAAGCCAGAATGAGAGCATGTTGAGAATAGGAAAAGCCATATCTCGTGTGCCGATCATCAGTGGTATGAGGAAGTTGCCGAAAGCCCCTACGAGTATCGGTACAACGACGAAAAACACCATAATTGTTGCGTGCATGGTAAACAGCATATTATAGAATGCAGGGGTCATAATACCGAATGGGATGTTCTCTTCTGCCCATTCAACATCATCTGATTCTATGACATTAACCCAATATCTGTCTGCCATTGTTTTGGGTTTTAGTTCTCCAGTTTCTAAGTACTCCTTTAGAAATTCATCTGAAGCACCGATAATCGGAAGTGGTTTTGCTAATCTACTCTCTACATTTTCAAGTTTTGCTGCCACATCTTTGGTTATTTCAGGATATGCGAGTTGCCATCTAAATAGCATCGCTAATCCACCGCCGAGGAACAGCATTAACAGTCCGTATATGAGGAACTGTTTACCGATCATCTTGTGATCAAGAGAGAAGATATATTTTCGGATGAAGCCTTCATGATGATCATCATGGGAGTCGTGGACATCATCATGTTCAGGTGTTAAGTTTTCGTTTTCTTGCATATTAATAAACTCCTTTTAAGATTACGGGTCAATGTAACCGTTAGTCTTTTATTTTTGGTGTTTTCTATTCCTGAGGTGGCCAATTCTCCGCAACCCAAGAGTCGTAATCTTTTTGTGAGAGTACATTGAGAGTTCCTATCATTGTTGCATGTCCAAATCCGCAGAGTTCAGCACACGGTATCTCATACTTGCCAATTTTCTGAGCTCTAAACTTTGTAAAATCGATAATTCTGTTTGGTAATACGTCCTGTTTCAATCTTAACTGTGGAACGAAAAAACTGTGTATAACATCTTTCGATGTCAGATACAACTGTATAACTTTATCAACTGGAACATTCATCTCATTTTCAAATTCAAGATCATCCTCTGTACCGATTTCGTTATCGGGCCCGGGATAGATAAAGTACCAGTTGAACTGTTCTCCACGGACTTGAACGGTATAATCGGGGTTCTCTGCCGGTGATTTTATTTTATTCCACTGAGGAAAACTCAGTAAGGCGAGTCCAAAAACTATCACCGTAGTTGCTGTTGTCCAGATAATCTCAAGTTTCGTGCTTCCTTCAATATACTCAGCCTTATGTCCCGCACGGTGACGGTACCTTATTAAAAACCAGATTAGTGTTGCCATTACCAATATAAACGCAACTACAGTAATCCAATATATGAGTGCAAAAAGTGAATCCACACCTTTTGCATACGTTGATATATTTTCAGTATACCATCCAAGCATTAATTTCTCCTAAAAATGTATGCTGTTGTAGGTTATATATAAACTCCAATTCTGCACACTATAACTGTTTTATTTATTCTAAATCTGTTGTGAAGACGCTGTGAACACTGCACCCGTGTATGTCAATAAGCAAAAGACGCTGCAAACTATAATAGAAACCATCAGTGTCGGCAGTTCATCAAACGTTATGTTCGAATCCAAATAAAGACTGTGTCTGAAAGCAGCGAGGCCGTAAGTTACGGGATTCAACTTCATTACCCATTCTAACCAATTTGGTACTCCTGCAAGTGGGAAAAATGCTCCCGACAGTAGCCAAATTGGAATGAGAATTAGATTCATAATTGCATGAAATCCTTGTGTTGAGTCCATTCTCCATGCAATTAGCAATCCGAGGTTCGTCAATCCAAAAGCAATCAGAATCATAACACAGCATGTTGTTAGTAGCGAAATTAGACCGACCTTGATTCCGATAAGAGGTGCGATTCCTAATAGTAAAACACCTTGAAGCAGTGCTAACGTAATTCCTCCTAATGTTTGTCCGAGTACGATGCTCCATCTCGGTACTGGTGCTACAAGCACATTCTGCAAAAAACCTTCACGTCGTTCATTCACTACTGAGATTGTAGCAAATATAGCCGTAAATAGCAACACTAAAACCACTATACCCGGGTAGAAATACTCGGTGTATTCTTGTTCATAAGATGTATTTTCATAAGATGTACTGGGCGGTTTAAATGATGCACTTAGTCCACTTCCTATGAGTATCCAAAATATGAGCGGTTGCAAAATTGCGCTAAGCAGTCTACTTCTTTGACGAACAAATCTGATGATCTCTCGCCACCATATTGTTTTGATAGGTAGCCAAACACTTAACATCGGTTGTCCCTAATCAAAAGTTTTTCCTGTCATTTTGATGAACACGTCTGCCAATGTAGGTTTCCCAAAACGCGCAGCTTCAATCATCTTTGGATATGCTGTGACAACTTCTCTTACGAACTCATGAGCATTAGCAGTTTCAATGCGAAGATTATTATCTGCAGCAACTACTTGAAGATCGTACCTGTCTTGAATTGCATTTCGAAGTGTCTCACACTCCCCGCTTTCTATTATGACAACATCTCCACTGATTTCTGATTTGAGCTGATCGGGTGTACCGATGGCAACTAACCTACCTTTATCTAATATACCGACACGGTTACACCCTTCAGCTTCATCCAACAGATGTGTTGTCAGCAGTATTGGTATGTTTTCCTGTGTTGCAAGTTCTTTTAGGTGCTGACTCAGTTGGTTTCTTACACCGATATCTAATCCAGTACTCGGTTCATCAAGAATCAATACGCTGGGTTTATGAAGTAGTGCTTTTGCGAGATCAACTCGTCTCTTTAGTCCTCCTGACAGTGTTTCTACTATGTCGTTTTTTCTATCTGCTATCTCAAACCTATCAAGCAGTTCAAGGATTCTGTTGTTTAAGTTCTGTCCGTTTAATCCGTATAGATTACCTTGATGTCGTAGGTTTTCATTTACAGTGAGCTTTACATCTAATCCTGGGTTCTGAAAGACAACGCCTATTAACTTCCGAATTGCTCTTTTTTGCGTGCTCAAGTCATAACCGAGGATTGTGACATGTCCCGATGTAGGTGAGATGCAAGTAGAAAGAATCTTGAATAACGTTGTCTTACCGCTGCCGTTTGGACCGAGAAGACAAAACACCTCACCAGAAGCAACATTGAAGTTGATATTGTCTAACGCACACCTCGTGTTGTAGTTGTGCGTTAGACGTTCTACGACAATCCTTTTATTCACCCCATTTTACTTTACCATGACTTACGCAATATGACCAAATTTCACGTATTTTCACAGAATTCGGTGCGGTTAGGAAACCGCACCTACCGGTGGAGTGCGTAAGTCCTATTTACTTTACTTTTTCATTTTTAGGGTGAAATCTTGTTTGACTTCACCACCGGCAGCAACTTCAACAGTAACAGGTTCTTTGTTGTTATTGCCAAGCGTTTCATGCCAATATCCGAGTTTATATGTGCCTGCAGGAACATTCTCAAGTGAGAATTCACCTTTTTCGTTTGTCACAGCGAAGTAAGGGTGTGGGACAAAAGCGACCCATGCTCTCATCCAACCGTGTATATCGCATTTAACTTCATAAGGTCCCTGTGGTTTGGTCATAGCATTTATCCTTAATCGCTTGATCATTCTTGTCTGCTGTTTGTTAAGATTAATATCAGCGATATTGACATTATGCGTAACAGGGTCGTTATTTAGCATTGTTAGACGCACCTTAACTGGCACGATCTGGACATGCGGAGTGAATTTACAGTTCTTCTGGTCTATTTCTGGCTTCTTTGCCTTTGTGTCGAAGTCTTTCCCTTCTGTAATATCCATCAGATAGACGATTGTGTTCTTTAACGCGTTGTCTTCACCGACGACAAGTGACTCGTCAAATTTGTCTACCTTACCGCATGTTGCTTTGTCTTTTACTATTTCCAGTTTTTTCATTTCTGGTGCTTCGCCGTCAAATTTTACAATGCCGTTTATTTTTCCTCCGTTGCTTACAGATTTTGTTTTGTATGCCTTAGGAAAAACAAGGACGTTCTTTTCTTCTTCCTCGTGGTTATCTGCAAATACAAAGAGTGCTAAGCTACAGGCAAGGAATAGTGTTAGGGTTAGAAACATTTTAGCTTTCATTTTTTTGCTCCTTTAATATATGTAAATTTTGGATTCTATTTACGACGGCACACGGAGTGTGCCTACTACTATTAAGTAGATATTACGCGACGGCACACGGAGTGTGCCTACTACTATTAAGACTTATGAATTTCTTCGTTGGAAAAATCTCCTTAAACCGACCAGTAGACCGAATGAAAGCAGCGCGACCAGTGGCGGATAGATGAACCTTCTTGTTGATGGTAATGGTTCCAAAACAAAGGAATACCAACTTGATATGACGCGCTTTGTATCTATATCTCCATTGCCGCCATCCCACACAGAAAATGCTATCGGAACAAATGTTGCAGCATCAAGTTGTAAGTCTTTTTTATCATCGGTCTTTAGTGAACGTTTTACCCATAATGTATACCTTCCATCCGTATAATCACTTTCCACTGCAAAATTACCTTGCGCTTCTTGCTCTTCAGCGTTGTTAATACCTTTTGCAGTAAGTTCTGTCAACGTATCAGGTGCCGATGCTTTCCATTGCCACAGATATACAGGCTTTTTACCTCCCCATAGGAAATAGGGTTTTGGGTCTGTCGGACCTTTCGGCGGTTTGACAGGAAACTGTATAGCGATAGCATCCTGATAAGTTTTACCTGTTTCTTCATTCTCCTCTTCAGATGTATTATGTGTCTTGTCATCCCAAGAGAATAGGAATACGACTTCAGTGTCGTTGTAAAAGGATTTAACGTTAACAGAGTCGATAGATGGATTGAACTGTCTCGGTTCAACTACTATTTGTCCGAAAAGTGGATAGTAGCTAAATTCGAGCGTATTCCACATTTCATCGGTTAATGCGGGCAGTTCTCCTTGTAAGTATTGAGAACGTAGCACGTGTTTTCCGATTGCAAATTCTGGTCGTTTTTCTGGTGAAAGAGATTTAACATAATTTGCGAGATGCCAACTCTTTTCATAGACGGACTTCATTGCATCATTATATATTTTAAGGGTTTCAGGTGACATTTCCAATCCTTCTGCCCAATCAAGTGCAGCGGTGGCAGCAGTGTCATTTATCTCGAAATATTTTGCGGCCAGTTCTTCTTCTTCAGTTGTTAATTCTTCTCCGTCTTCCACTTTTTTCTCCAGTGCAGCATACTGTTCTGATTGTTCAGCAGTAAGTCCAAAATGGTAAAATGTGTCACCTTGGAATGCGGGCATGGGAGACCCAGCAATTCCGCCGATGAACCTTTTGAAGATGTCTTCGGGGTCTGATCCGCCACGGAAATTCCAATTCTCTGTTAGGTTTGCGGGCCACGTCTTGAAGTCCCAAGCATCGACGAGGGTCGGTGCTGATGTTCCGTCTCCTCTACCGAGGTTACCGTGGCATTCAACGCAACCGAGTTCTACATAGAGTCCTTTTCCAATTTCTACGCTCTCTTTAGAATATGGGATTTTGTTAGCCAAATTGACTTCGCGTGGCGGTTTTTCGTTTTCCTGAAATCCACTATAGAATGTCTTTATGTATTTGACTACTTCCTCACGCTCATTAGTACTGAGGGACGCTTCCCATCCTGGCATTGAAGTACCGGGCATACCGACAGTAATAATATCAAATAGGTCTTGATCCGTTGGTAGTTGTCCACTTTCGGTTGATCGGATTTTGTATAGTCCGCGAGTGAAATCTCTGGGTCTTGGTAAAAGATTTTCGGCTCCACTTCCATCACCACGACCTTCAAGTCCATGGCAATGTGCACAACTGTCGTCGTAGACCTGTTTCCCAATCAGGGAACCTTCTTGAGCTTCTTGTCCAAATGAAGGCAGCATGACAACACAAGCGAGAATGAAGAGAGAAGCGAGCGTTAGCATCGTAATTCGCATGCTTAATGTCCCTCCCCAAAAGTTCTGTATGTAAAACCGGTATATTCAGACAGGAACATGATGACATCCCAAATTTCTTCCTCTGTGAGGATATCTTCCCAAATAGGCATGGCAGTATTCCATGGCGTTCCTTCATCTGGTAAACCTGGACCTCCCTTGCTGATCCGCCAAAAGAAGAAAGATTCTTGATAATTCGGAATTATACCTGGGTCTTGGAAGTTTGCAGGTAGAGGATTAAGTGCTGCTGCGAAATGCCCTTTGCCATCCAAGTGGTCACCGTGACAGAAGAAACAGTTCTTGTAATAAACACTCCGTCCGTTTTCTACGTGTTCTTTAAACAATTCAGGATTGTCCTTTTCATAATGGCGGTAAGGATTTTGTGCATCTTGCATTGTATCAATAACTTCATCTTTGTAGGTCAATTCCAAGGGTGGTTTTGGATGTGCTTGGCGCGGATCACCCAGAGGATTAGCTTTCTGAGCAATATTTGAATAAGTCCAACCGGACAGCAATAGTGGGATCAGAATTACCAGAATAAGTCTACGTGTCCGCTTATTGTCATCAAGAAGGGTTTCATTAACAGGGCGCAGAAACTCAGTGAACCTTGAGTCTTCAACGGAAACATGCACCAGTATAGCAATGAATATTAACGCCATATACATTGCGATAACAGTATTGGGTATGGGTACAGAGATTATTCCTCCGATGACAAATCGTAGAAATATCCAGCAGGCTATGAAAATCACAAGACATATTGTGAAAAGCGATGTCTTTTTCAAGGCTTATCCTCTATTATAGTGAATTCTATAATTACTTTTACATCCCTGATAGTGCGGTTAGGAAACCGCACCTACCGGGTTGGGGTAACTAATATTACACATTTAATAACTTAATCTTTATTCTGATATTACTTCACCAACATCGTCAGTTGTTGTTGCTTCAGTTGTTGTTGCTCCGGTTAATGAACTTAAGAATGCAAGTAGGTTTGCCAAATCCTCAACGGATAAAAGTATGGGAAAATTATCTGGCATAGGTGATCTTTCTTTTAACTTTCTACCCTTAGCGCGTGCAATAATGATCTCTTCAATATCAAATGGATCGATACTTTCCTCAACGCCATCAACCATCATAACGATCTCATCGTCATCTATGGTACCAGATACATGTTCACCTACAGTTTCAACCCCATCAAAGTCAATGAGGGTCATTTGCATTTTGACATCTGTCTTTGATACTATCTGATTCTGATCACCTACCTTAACCGTAATCGTGTCAGCATCCTCGTCAACGATTTCACCGCTGATGGGAGTGTCAGAACCAGCAGGTGTGATGGTTATAGTGAAATAACCGTCGTCTAATAGATTAGACAGGTCTTCAATCGGTTCTTCGTCAATATCGCTGAGGCGTATTGTATGTTCTGTTTCTGTACCATCGTCTGATTTTGTTTTGACGACGATTTTTTCTTTATCCTCAGAGACCAATGTACCATCGTAGATGACGCCGTTTGCCGTTACTTTTACATTACCGTATCCGGCTAATATTTCTTTGTGGGGTAGTAGGATTGATTCCTCAATATATCGCATTTCATAGACTGCTGCGACATCAGAGAGTTCAGGTGCTGTTACGACTTCAAAGTCAACATTTTCGTCTCCGGCATTAGGGTTTTCTACTCCTTGCACAACATGACAAGACACACATGCGGTATCAATAAAGACCTTTCTACCTTTTTCAATGTCCCCTGTCAGTAGTGGTTCTAATGTTACTGTCGTTGTATCAGCATCTGCTCTGTTAATGGGTTCATCAAAAGGTGTTGGGTCTATATCGCCCCCCTTACTTTGCAGGAATGCTATAACAGCTTCAATCTCTAATTGTGTTAGCGCGATGGGGTTCTTCCAAACCTCTGGCATTATTTTGCCGTATCCAGGGACTAAATACTTAGCGGGTTCATACAAAGACTCAATTAAGTATTGCTTTGATGAAACTCCGGGTTGTCGACTCGCAGCGATTGCACCTATATCAGATAGGTCAGGGCATCTTCCTTTAGGAGCAGATGTATCCAGGGTATGACATGCAGCGCACTGTCCTTTGGTATTAAAGATGGCTTCACCGATTTCTGCCACGCCATCCGGGTCGTCCCAATCCAATGATTCTACTGTACCTGATGCAGTGGATGTATCTGGCATAAGACCAGCAATGAAGGCGTAGAACCAGATAATACCGATAGAAAACGAAACTAATTTCATGACAGGGAACCAAACAACCATGTTTATCAACACAGCAATCGTGAACCACACCGACCAAGGCAGTAGGTTTTCAGATGCGATAGGAAATGCATCTGCCTTTGCTACATAAGCGATAAAACTGACTACCATTAAGATGAGGCCTACGATCTTGATAATAACGTTTTTCATCTGTGTATTCTCCTATCAATCATCCCTATTATTACTTACGTCTGCTGGTGCGGTTTCAACCAGTGGTACATTAGTCTGTTTTTTCTTATCTCCCCAGAGTCCGAGCCAGAAAATAAATCCAACGAGTGCAAAGAAAATGATCATAATTATGGATACCATATTTACCGCTTCACTCAAAGAGGGTGTATGAGCATCTGTTGAAGAATCTTTCATGACGCCAAAGATGTGCCATCCTTCTCGTAAACCTGAGCGTGCATATCCCATCAATCCCATGAGAGAGGTAAAGGTAATGGCAAGCAGAATCAAGACATACTGTGAACGATCTGTCATCTTTCCCCAATTAATAATGCCAGATGATGTTGCTTTACGATACATGAAAATATCAATTATGGTCACAACGACCATGACGCCGAGTGCGACTAATACTTGCCAAGGTGTTAGCACGTTCACGCGTGTATCCGGTTTCACGACAAATCCTAAAATACCGATCACGACAATTATTACGGTACCAAAAAAGAAGATACTCGAAATGATGATATTACCGATACTTTTCCAACTTGCTGTCGGGATTTTTCCGGAACGTCTATAAAAGAGGAAACTCAAGAATGTCGTCAGGATAACGATATTGACGACTGTGTTCTTAGCGGACATCAATCCGAAGAAACCGAGATGCGGATGGTTTGATCCTCCCATTGCACTCAGTTCAGAAGCGGATGAAATACTTGAAAGTGTTCTCGGTGTCATCCAAACAGCAACACAGATGACAATAATTGCGATCATATACGGACGGTAACGCGCATATTTTGCACCGTCAGAAACTCTACCCATGCCTGACCAGAGATAGTAGTTTGCACCAATGAACAGTACACCAATCATCACCGCCTGAAGAATAAACAACCATGAGAACAGAGAACCCATCATGGCAATACCCATTGTATTGTTGAACATGTATATTTCACGTCCCAACCAGTAACCAGCAAATGGCAGGGGAATTAGTCCGCACAGTGCAATGAAGTTCCCGTTATATCCCATCCAATCGTAGTGAGACTTTTCTTCTTCAGTTTTCGCGACGAGGTATCGGAATGCAGCATACGCAGCAACGATAGACCCTCCAAATGCGATGTTCCCGATGAGACGGTGTATATTAACAGGCATCCATGTGAAGTTGTTGACAGCTTCCCACACCGTTCCTAAGAAATCACCCGACACTTCATTATGTAGTGAGATAACAGTTCCATCCGTGATGCCTTCAAGCACCTCACTACGAGTTAACTCCGTATTATTCGCTAATTGTGCTTCAATCCATTTTTCTCGTGTAGGTTCAGATGCTTTTTTCCACTGTACTGCTGGACTTGTCTGATAGGTCAGCCATGTATTGGAAACAAACATGATGGCAGTTCCCCATACGTTTAGCAGAACCCCAAGGAATAGGTGCCAGCCTTTATGTCGTCCCTGCATCTTATCCCATCCATAAGAATATAGGTAGAGTGTAAAGGTTTCACCAAAAAAGAGTATGACATAGAAGATCATCGTTGGTCCGAAGATACCACTCATCTTCTTCATGACGTTTGGATAGCACCATACGAGAATAAATACCAGAACACCGCCTAATAGTGCAGTTGTTGAAAATGCACCCATACAGAGCTTTATAAATTCTTGTGCCATTCTGTCATATCGTTCTTCCTTAGTTTTCCATCCGATAAACTCGATAATGACTGCAAACATCGGCACACCGAGAATAAAGGATCCGAAGAGAAGATGGAGTTGTGCAGCGATCCAAGCGGCACTGCGACTGCCAATCTTGGGGAACGGACGATATTCAGCATCGGTCAAGTCTTGTGCAAAGGCTGGGATAGTTACGAATAAGATTATCCCGAGCAGGACAAATCCGATGAGATAATAGATTCTCTTATGGGTAAAAGAGCAACAGCGCATTTTCAATCTCTCTAATAATTTTCACAGTTATGAAGTTTTCACAGTTATGAAAGGGTCGTTATTTTTTCTTAGGCTTTTTGAATTCACTACTTTTGAAATCAACCTTGAGTTCGCCAGTTTCAGGAACTTGGACAGTTTTGTTTGCTGTTCCCAATGTTTCGTGCCATACGACCACTCTTGCTCTTCCCGCGGCAACGTCATTGATAGTATATTTGCCAGTGTCAGCAGATTTTTCGTAATCATCCGGATGAATAAACTTCCCTTTTTCATCTTTCTGTCCAGTTACCGTATAGAAGTTGGAATCAACAACGACGATATACCCACTCATCCATGGATGCACATCACAGGTCAACTTAATTGCTTCTGCTTTAGTGAGCTTGTAAGGTAATGTAGTTCCTCTTTTTGAAATAAGTAGATTTTTTGCTTCGTTCTTTGTTGCATGAGCGTTTACATTATGTGCTACCGGGTCATCGGAAGTTAGGTCAACGGTAGTTCCTGTCGGTACTGCAAGGACATGTGGTAAATATCTGCAATCTTTCTGGTCAAGCTTCGGATTTTCCTTTAGTGGTGTTGCTTTTTGACCACTAACACGGACATAGACAACAACATTCTGAATTCCCTTCCCTTTTGAAATGACAAGTTCTTCAGATTTTGCATCTTCTGTAGTCGAAATACAGTGTTGGTCTGTTGTTTTGATGTCTAAGAGTTTCCGAGCTGGTACTTCCGTATATTCTTCTGTTCCGTCAAAGGTGATTGTACCTGTTACAGTAGCGGCATTCACAGAACCGACTAACGTAACACATAGAATTAAAGCTAAAATGAGTGTTATATGTTTCATGGTCTTTCTCCTTAGAACTTATTATTGTATATTATGTTAACACCTTAATATTTAAAATGGCAACCCCTTAAAAATAGAAATCACGGATATCCGTGTAAATTAGGGTTGGAATGTGTCTTTTATGTATTCAAGTATTTCCCGTTGTTCTTTTGGGTTCAGGTAATAATGGAAGGCGGGCATGTCATCTTTCCCATCGTGGATGCTTTTTAAGAGTTTTTCATCTTCATGCATGCGCCAGAAGTCAGCATCTGTTAAGTCAGCTGGTTCTAATCTTTTGAACCTACCGATACGTCCATTACCTTCACCGCTGTTTCCGTGGCACCCAGCACAAAATCTGGCATAGTTATATTCTAAGCCACACGATAATCATGACAACAATTATCAGTAGATGTTTCACATATAAGGAATTCCTTATGGATATTTAAGTACATTCTGGCGATACATTTTGTCAGAACATTTATCGACCTAACGATATAAGGTAGTCTCTGACCAATCGGATCTGTTCTTCAGCGTCCCCACCAGCATAGTCCTCAAATGGCATATAACTATCTCCCACGCGAGGCCATGCTTGTGGCATAGCTGTGCCGGGTTGGAAACTTTGCGGGTCTTTCATCCATTCAATCAACCAGTCAGCTTTTAGACGTTCCTTCGCCAATGATAGGTCAGGTCTTCCTGCTTTGTCACTACCATCAGGGATGAATTCGCCTTGTGAGGGGTGACATGAATCACATTTTAGTTCGTCGAATATCCGTTTACCTAATCGCAAATCTGCTGCAGTCGGTTTAGGTTCTTCTATTGTTTCGTAGGGGAACAGCTGATTATCTAATGCCGAGAAGTATTTGACAAGGGTCGTAGCCTCTTCGTCAGACATACCAAAAGTTGGCATCCGAACTTTAAGTCCATAACGTATCTGAGATGGTTCTTTGAGGAAGTTAAACAACCAATCGGGATAGACTCTTGCGCCTTGTGCTTGTAGTGTAGGTGGCGCAAACTGTTTTGCTGTTGTTTGGTCTAATCCTTCATGTGCAACGATAACATCTCTGTAGTCTCCGCCTTCACGTTCCATTTCGTGACATCCTTTACAGTTATATTTTTTTGCGACGCGTCTACCCGCATCAATTATCTTCTGTCTTTCAACACGATCGGGTTCTGCTGCATGGTCAAATTGATAGTTGAGAGGGTATGGATTAGGCTGGAAACTTTTCAGTAGCACTGCGATTGCTTTTGCGTCTTCTGCGTTATTCTTCAGGGTTTCAAATACTGGCATACGTGAGACGATACGTCGTGTTTGATAACGTCGTGGGTCCGTGATCTTTCCAACTGTCCAATCGTGCCAGTTGTGGTGTATGTCAACGGTATCGCCAAAATCGAGTTCGTCAGCGAGTTTTGCTCCGAATTCCCCGAGATCTGCTCCGACTTTAGATTCATTTTCAAAACCGGAAATCTCATGGCAACCGAAACAACCGTACGTTCTGACCAGTTTTTCACCTTCATCAACCAATGCTTCTCCAATTGACTCTGACACTACATTCTGTGTATCATTCCGAAGACTCATCAGATATGCAACGACGTTTTTCAATTCTGTTTGACTTAAGCGTAGACTCGGCATTGTTGTATCCGGATCGTATTTCTTTGGGTTCTCAATCCATTCGTATAGATAATTAGCCGATACCTTTGTTCCGACGCTGTCAAGTGCTGGCGCAAAATCGCTCCCCAGTTCCCCGATTTTATGGCATGAGAGACATCCAACGGTTTTTACTGTCTCTTCTCCCGCTTCAATATCCTTCTGAGATGTTGAATAATTGACTGAGAGCCTGTCCAATTCTGGATCTGTCATATTGGCGAGATATGCAGCGATAGACTTAACCTCATCAACAATCCGAGTCACCTCATCCTTTTTGTATGGATATTCAGTTCCATCATCAGCCTTTACAATGTACTCTTCACCTATATCTGTTACAAGACCTGTGCGTTGACCACCATTCTTTAGGTAAACTATCTGACTCATCCCTTCCACTGGGAAGAAATTTGGCATAGTAGTGTGTGGAAGATATGCTTCGGGTTTCTTGATCCAGTTTTCGAGCCAAGCCTGATTGACCTTACTACTGATCTTATTGAGTGAAGGTCCAACTTTCGCTATTTTATCAATAGCACTATAACCTTCAACAGCGTGGCATCCGTGGCATCCGAGGTCTTCAAATAGTGCCATACCTTTGGTGAGGTCTTCCGCATAGTCCTTTGGTGCCTTCGTTTCAGGGTCCACGCCGTAGTCTAACATCATCACACCGTCATGGCATCGTCTACAGTTAGACTGCATATATCCCTTTTTCTCTTCTGAGGTTCTACCTTTATGTTCATCCATACCGAGTACGGGTGTAAGCCAATACTCTTTATGTGTGAGTGCATGCGCGGATTTAGCGGTCAATCCGTATCCTTGTCCGCCGTGGCAAGGTGTACAACCGAATCTTTCCGATGGATGTTTTCCGAGTAAGACATCTCGATCTGGATGTGTGCGAAGTACAGGGGGGTAATCTGTTTCATAAGATATCTCTACGTCGCCGAATACATTTGCGTCAGTGAAGGTAAGCGATCCCTTTTCGGTTAGCTCATACTCTTCAGGTTCCGCATCAAAACCGTCAATGACAATCGTCTCACTTCCTATTTTCACAGCGGGATGTTTGAGCAGACGTTTGACAAGTTCCTCTCCTTCCCCTTCTACTGGAAAAGTCTCTTCAGCGTAGGATTCATATCCGCTTTTATTGATACTGAAGTGGCAGGTTTCACATCTATCGGCGGTATAATTGAATTCCTCAAGATAGTATTGAACGATAGTTCTCGTTTCTCTAAATGGGTTCTCTAACAGACTCCCCAGAAAAGTGCGTTTGATACCGCCAACATCGGACAACTTTTGTCCCAAACGGTCAAAAGCGTCAAACTTTGCTTGTACTGTTTCCAATTCAGCAAGTGCTTCCTGTGCTGCTGTTATACCTTCAGCGATTTCTGTTTCATTGGGTTTGTATTTCTGTGCGATAAGGTAGATACTGAGCGCGTTTGTAGGATCGTTGCTATTCAGATACAGATCAGCGAGTGCTTTATTTGCGTCAGCGAATTCTGCTTCTGCCTCAAGGACATCATAAGTGAGTTCCCCTTCAATCCGTTTTTCATATTCATCCAATGTTTTCTTATATTTTAGGACTGTGTCAGTATATTCACCTTTTGCTTCGTGCCGACTGTGTTGGAATTTGTAATTGATTGCATCAGATTTGCTCTGTTCAAATTTTCGAGCCTGCATTGCCTCATCTAACTGAACCTGTTTTTGATTCTCAGTCTTCAATGCGTCTCTTAATTTATCTTGATCAATGTCTGGTTTGGAGGGTTCTTCGGGTAAGTCTTTCTTTGCATTTTCATATTCTATATTCGTCTTTTCATACTCGTAAGAATAGAATTTTTGTTGAATTCCTTTCCAGGGTCGGCGTGTGATCATTTCACTCCAAAAACCCCAGAGAGTCACCAGACCTAACAGGGCAGACAGAATAAAGAATAACACAGCATAAGATTTTTGTTCTGCGGGGATCTCTTTTTTGCTCCTCACGTAATCTATAACCTCCAAGTCAGTCAATTCAATGAAATGTGTAGTGAAAATTAGATATTAAACCAAGGTGTAACCCATACGTATTTGATATTTAGCGCTAAGCGAAGTACCATTTTAATGGGTAGTGCCATCATTGACAAAAACAGAAATGATACGACGACATATCGTATTAGTCCGAGTTGTTGTAAGAACTTACTACTCTTGCTCTTCCAGAAATAGAAGATGGGGCCGAGTGCGAAATAGCCAGCAACAACAGCAAATCCGAAGACATTAGCAGTGAGGTCATCCCGAATCCCGAATAGGTAAGATAAATTGACATTAGTTAATGGGACGACACGATGCGGGTCCCACTCCTCCCAAGGCCAAAATATGTTCCATCCGGGTCCTCTTAAGAAGGTGCCAACTATCATTAAAACAATCCATAATATAAGAAACCCGAAACAGAAGACTCCGATGGCAAATGGTCGTTCCTTAAGTGTATAGTAACCTTTTCCTTTTGGATTGATGTCAATATAAGGAATAGCAATGAGTCCGGCTATAATCAGTCCTGGTAATACGACACCTGCAATCCATGGATCAAAATAGACCAACATCTCCTGTAATGCAAGAAAGTACCATGGTGCTTTTGAAGGGTTAGGTGTTTTGGCAGGATCACTCGGTTCTTCGAGCGGTGCGTCAATCATGATTGACCACACACCTAAAATTAACATAATGATGATAGCACAGACAAACTCGTTACGACATAGGTAGGGCCAAACATATACTTTGTCGTTCAGTGCAGCGTCAGATGGGACGCCTGTCCTATCGGTCTGACGTGCTTGTTTATATGATAACCATAGAAAAAAAGGAATTAAAAAGAGTATGGCTAAAATTGGTACATTATCAGGTTTCTTAATTAACTCAAGAAAAGGTTCCATATTACAATCCTATCTCCTCATCCAAATCTAACAACTATAACCATCCAATTATGATAATCCATTTGTTTACGGCACACCGAGTGTGCCTGCTACTATTAATTAATTTACAGCGGGCCTGATATACCACCATCTTTACGAACACGCCAAAAGTGCAGAGCCATCAAAAGGCTTGCGACCAATGGAACTGCAACACAGTGCAATATATAAAACCTTAACAGTGTAGATGGACCGACTATTGTTCCACCAAGTAAAGCAAATCTCACATCGTTTGCTTGTGTGATATCAGGTGGTGCAAACGGACCTTCATGCCCTAATACAGGTGTTGCTCTTGCCATATTTGTTCCGACTGTGACTGCCCAATATGCTAATTGATCCCAAGGCAATAAATATCCTGTAAAACTCAGGAAGAAAGTGATAAGCAATAGAATTACACCCACTGCCCAGTTAAACTCTCGTGGTTTTTTATATGAACCGGTAAGAAAGACGCGAAACATGTGCAGCATGACAGAAATCACCATACCGTGTGCTGCCCAACGGTGCATATTTCGAAGTAGCATACCGAACGGTATGTCAAATTCAAGTGCTTGAATATCAGGAAAAGCATATTCTGCTGTTGGACGGTAGTAGAACATCAAGAGGACACCAGTGACTGCGGTCACAAGAAACATCAGGAATGTAATACCCCCCATACACCATGTGAATCGAAAATGTAATGCATGTCGTGAGATTCGGGGTGGGTGCAGATGTAACCATACATTTTGCAGCACTTGTAAGGTGTAGCGTCTGCCGGTGTTTTCATACCCGTGTCTGAAAATGGATTTCCATATATCAGAGTTAGTAATCTTCTCTTTAAGTCCTTTTCGTTCTTCGTTCATTATATTCCTTTTTTAAAACTGATAGATTGCTGCGCTCTGTTAACTCCAATTCTCGTTGAAATTAACCATTGAAATTAGACCTTCAAAGATGCACCTGAATCTCCCCACTGATCTTTTTCACCCAGAAATTTTACAGATTTATCAATTAGGAGTTGTCCATCTTCTGCGAGTGTTATCTTAACGCGTTCAAGTGGACGTGGTGCGGGTCCTTCATAATTTATACCATCACGGTCAAATCCACTTCCGTGACAGGGACATTTGAATTTTCCTTCAGAGCTAAGCCACCGTGGTGTGCATCCCAGATGTGTGCAGATGGTAAGGAGTGCATAAAAGACACCGTCTTCACGACGGACAATCCAAACCCCGAAAGGTTCCTTCTTGTATTTTTCACTGACACTTCCGGGTGGATATTGTGCTGGAAATCCTGCTTTAAAGACAGATGATGGTTCATATAGAACACGGGGATATAGATACCTAACTAATCCTGCGCCGAAACATAAACTGAGCGCGCCAGTGAAACTTCCCCATCCAAGATATTTGAAGAATTTACGTCGAGACAACCTTCTTATCCCCCCTTCTTATCCCTATTTTATAAAATTCAAAAATCGCGTTTTTGCATGATATTTGCATGATAAAAGTATATCACAATTTGCATATCTTTGCATGCAAATTAGCCTGTATAATATTATAGTCTCACGGATATCCGTGAATTATTTGGTAGGTGTAAGAGATGGAAGATTGGAAGAGGGGTGGGTGGAAGAGGGGAAGAGGGGATGGAAAAAAAGAAGAGGGTGGGTGGA
>CAZURU010000001.1:0-12402 GCA_964623585.1 uncultured bacterium | reverse complement strand
AAGGATGAATGTGCTACAAAGAAAAGCACAATCTAACAGAATGTGCTACAAAGAGTAACGAAATGAGGGATGAATGGTTTGGAGGAAGGTTGGAAGAGTGGAAGGGGTGGGGGGAAGAGTGGAAGGAAAAAGCACAATCTAACAGAATGTCTATTATTGGTGAAAGGTATTGAAGATTAAGTGACATTGAAGATTAAGTGACAAGAAGTTTACACACCTGTTTCAAGGTTTTACGTTGACAATGTGAACATATTAAAGATAAACTAATGCTTAGTCAAGTGTTCTTTGATAGCACTAAAAGTCGGGAATCGGAGTTCCCTCTTACAGAGCTGAGTATTGGTGGGAGCAATCTCCGAATCGTGACCTACAAAAGCTTGTTGACAGAACACTAATATGATGAAATATTAAAGTTAATAACGACAAAATTAGCATGAATATCAGAAAGGAATTATACAATGAAAACGAAAATTCTACGCAGCATGCAGATTACAGCCTTAGGTACGCTTATCTTAACCCTACTAATCATTACATTCTCAGATAAGACTGAATCACAAGAAACTACCGCAACTTATGAAATAGACGCAGTACATTCATCCGTTCTTTTTCGAGCAAAACACATGGGAGTCGCATACAATTATGGACGTTTTAACGACTTTTCTGGAAACATCACCGTGGATAAGACGGATGCGTCAAAGAGTGCAGTTGAATTCCAGGTAAAAACTGAAAGTGTTGATACAGGAAACGAAAAACGTGACCAACACCTCAGAAGTCCAGATTTTTTCAATGCAAAACAATTCCCAGTAATTACATTTAAAAGCACAAAGGTCACTGAGAAGGCTGGACAGGAGCTTGTCTTGGAGGTAACGGGTGATTTTAATCTACACGGTGTGAAAAAGTCAATCACTATAGATGTGGAGCTTACAGGTAGGAAAGAATCACCACAGATCGGGGAAATCGTTGGCTTCCATACAACATTTGACATAAAACGCACTGAGTACGGATTTAATTTCGGTTTAGAAGGAGTGAATGATGAAATCCAGATAATCGTTAGCGTTGAAGCAGGTAAAAAATAACGACTGCCTTTATGTTGATAATCAATTCATCCGGAGACTAAAGTAGTGCCTTCATTAAATCAGTTAACTATCAGTTTGCTATTACCTGCTTTAGCCTGTGGAGTTATATACGGTTGTGTTGCATATCTGTGCAGACTGGACAAAAATGATATTCTGTTAAAATGGTTAATCGCTGCAGCTGTTGGTATAGCCTACATTATCGGATACATCGGTTTAGAAGGTAAATTGACACTTAAACCGATTGAAAGTAGACATTGGATATTCTATCTTACAATAGTTACTGTTGGTACAAACGGAGTATGGCACAGATATAAAGGGTTTGGTGTGATATTTGAAGTCTTGTTATCAATTCTTGTGCCACGTATCCTGCTTATATCATACTATGAATATATATGGAGCACTTATGAGGGGTTAATGTGGTGGATTGGTCTTGCCATCACCATATTCTTCTTTCTGAGAAGCGTCCAACAGAGTTTTAAGACCCTACCGCAAAATGCAACAATTCCTTTTGTCTATCTTGGCATATCCGGTGGAACGGCACTGATTCTTGCACTCTCTGGCAGCATGTTATTAGCACTTCACAGCGCAATTTTAGTTGCACTATTTACTGCGCTATGGATTCTTACAATCGTCTTACCAAGAATATTAAAACTTGATTCCTCACACGATCTCGCTGTTTTACTTATAGGCGCAGCCCCTGTCCTATCAATACTTCTCGTTAGTATATGGCTGAATGGAAGATTTTATGCAGAAGTACCATCATTAAGTGTCCTCCTATTGGTTATTGCGCCGCTATTGGCAGTTGTTACAAAAAGGAAGTCTCAGTTAATCCAGATAGGATTGATTGCGTTAAGTGTCTGCATTGCAATTGGAATTGCAGTGTTGCGATCAGGTCTTTTTGGTGATCTCCCAATTTAATCTTCATCCAGATTGTATTATACCCAATTTTAGGTATTGCGTATTACAATACCTTCGCCAAAATAAACGCTTTATATTCGTCAACAAATCTTTTTGAATAATTTCCAACAGTCCCAGCGGGGCGACAGGTGTATAGAAGCACACAGAAATAAAAACACATCAACACAAACCTGAAGTCAATTTTATTTATAATATCATCCAATAATTCAGATAAATGCGTGATATATGTTGACTGAACAATCAATACAAATAATGATCCAAAAACTCCTTCCGTGTCTTCAGTGTCCTCCGCGCAATCCGCGATTCAGACGATGCAGTGTATTTAGGAAATCACACCTACCATGTCTGGCAATGCCTCCACAATCTCAATCGTCTGCAAACTGACACTAATAACCCGCCCAATCAAATCCACAATATACCACGGCACATCTGCACGATTCGGGTCGTTTACAATGCCGCTGCGTTTGTCCCCCTTGACGCGATACTGATCCACAATCCACTCCAACGCAGAACGCGTACCGAGCCGATAGTCAAAAACTTCCGCGGGGATACCGTCTATTGTGAGGAAATCGTTGTATGCCAACTGCGTTTTGTCTTTAGACAAGTTATACTATATCAATAAAAAATAGTTACAACGTTTGATTGACATACGATAACCAGAGATGGTAGTATATAAGAAGAAATATATATAATGGTGAGGATTATGAGCACAGAGAGCTTAAACGTTGAAAACATTGCCCCAATTGTTAGCGACGCGACTCGAACGCAAAGCGAGAATGTAGAAACAATTATTAGTCGTGTGAAGAACAAACGAATTATCATTCCCGATTACCAGCGTGATTCAGAACAGTGGGATCCGCGGAAAGAATCTCTATTTATTGAATCGTTATTGAATAATTTGACAACGCCTGCTCTCTTTTTTTTAGAAGATCAAGAGAGTCGTAAAATTGAAGTCATTGATGGGCAGCAACGTTTGAATACAATTCGGAAATTTGAAAACGATGAATTTTGTTTAGAGGCAGATGATGACATTAACTATCTTTCGCCACAGAGTGTCCACTATAGTGGGAAAAAGTTCTCTGAGCTTCCCGATAAATTTAAAGCAGTTTTTAATGATTATCCACTTACAATTATTTATTTACCACCGCGTCTGGATCTTGGGACAAAACTTGAGATATTCAGACGTATCAATGAAGGGGGCACACCTCTAACCGCCCAAGATATAAGGCTCTCATATTACAGCGAGTCTAAGTCTGTTTATTTTGTACGATTAGCAGGCATTTATGCAGACACGTCATCTGCACAACGGATGATAGCAGCGGCTCGTGAAAAAGGTGTTGAAAATCCATGGCGACAATTTCCTACCGCCCAACAATATTGGGTTGACTGGTGGGATGGAAAAGCGCAGGCAAAAGGACAAACTCCATCCGCAATGTTTCTGTGGTATCTTGTGTTTTCTCATAGAGAAAAACTGCACAATCTAATTTCAACATCAGACACTATGAAACATCTTGCAATGACGTTTAACGGTTCTACAGAACAAGCACTTGATACTTTTTGTGCGCAGCTGCAATTTACTGACACGAAAAATAAGGAACTTATTTTCCCTACATACGGAAATGGACTTGAAAAGGATTTTGAATATTTTGCTAAATGGATAGAAGAAATACTCGGACGCGGATTACCGGGAGTGAGCGTTGACAAGTATAAGCAAACTGCCCTATTGATAGGGGCCGCAGTTGAATTGAAACTTAACCCGAAGACGCTGAGTCATGATGCATGGGATGCAATTGGTGGGTTTATACGAGCACCTCGTCGGGCTGGAACTAAGTGGCTTGGCGAAAAAGGCGGTTACCCAGAACAGAGAGGGCGTTGGGGAGGTAAACGCGGACAAAAAGCACAATGTGACATGGTAAAACTCCTGTTATCAAAGATTGTAGAAAGGAATCTTTCTTGAGTTCACAGCCCACTAATCTTCCGACATGTGATCCCCAGAGTCGATATTTTCCAATAGAATGGAAAGAATCATATTTTCGCAGAAACCTAAACCATAACCGTGGTGGATATGTATGTCCAGACTGTGATCAAGTTTTCTCAGGAGTTGCAGGTTTTCGGCAACTTGAGTCTGATCACATCAAACCTTATTCTCAAGGAGGATTAACTGTATGGGAGAATTTAACCCTTCTATGCAGACCATGTAACGTGACAAAGCGTGATAAGATGTGATATTTCCGATAACATGTCGCTCCGTTGAGCTGCAGCTTTGATATGAAAATCCGTCTAATCTGAGATTCAGACAATGCGGTGCGGTTAGGAAACCGTACCTACCATGTCTGGCAGTTCCTCCACAATCTCAACCGTCTGCAAACTGACGGTGATAACCTGTCCAATCAAATCCACAATATACCGCGGTTCATCCGCACGATTCGGGTCGTTCACAATGCCGCTGCGTTTGTCCCCCTTGACGCGATACTGATCCACAATCCACTCCAACGCAGAACGCGTACCGAGCCGATAGTCAAAAACTTCCGCGGGGATACCGTCTATTGTGAGAAAATCGTTGTAGACCAACTGCGTTTTGTCTTTAGACAGTTTCATTTTCTCAACTCGCCAATCTATCGGCATGTCTGGGGTTTCAATATATTTGAGACCCTCATATTTCGGTTGCGACTCATAGTTAACGTGGATGTCTGCTAACTGAGTGCCTGCGTTGGCAAAACCCCAGAAATCTGGTGCAAACGGAATATGTGGTAGGTCACGCTTAAGGTTCGCCTGATACTTTTCGCGATACTCGGGATGGTGTAGGATGCCGTAGCTATAGTAGAAAATATCCCACTTGCTGATGGATTTGTCGCTGTAGTGTTTGCGGAATTCTGCCAATGCCCAATCGGTGATGTTTTCTTGGCGGTTTGTGCCGTCTTCGTTGTAGGTGTAGAAGGGGAAGCATTGATTAGCATCAAGCATACCTGTAGATGGAATTACATCAGTCATCAAACCAATGAAAGGTTTGTTACTACCAATTCCATTGACAAAAATTACTCTATTTTCCATTTCTGTTTGTGGTGTTGGAAAAATAGAGGGGAAAACATAAACACGTTCGGTCAGCATTCGGTCAAAATAGAGGTTAGATTTTGTAAATGGACGGTAGAGAGATGACCTGATATTTCCTTGAGAAAAATCGGTGGTTTTTTCTCTTTGCAAGTTTCGCTTTAGTCCCTCACTCCAACTAATCTTTGTGTTGTCAGATTCCACAAAATCATCAATCTTTTTTACATCACGAATAGTCTGCTGTGACCATCGAATTGATTCTGCGTTGTAAGTTTCAATCATTTGAGAAATGTTGTCAGCAAGGACGTTTCGGTTGAAATTGTAAACCCATGCATCTCGATTAGTTTTAATTCCATTGCTATATGTTTTGAAAATCACATCCGAAGTAATGCCTTTATTAGTTTTTGTTTCCTTCGTACCCATCGGGATAAAGGTGTCAAATTCTGCGTGAAGTCCTTCGGTGAACCATGTATATCGCCCATCGGGAGTTATCAGCTGCCATTCAATGTTTTGGTAGTGCTGCTTCGAATCAAGAAATTGATATTTTTCTTCTTTTTTCCAAAATTCATCAACGCACACATAAAAGATTTGTGCAGTTTCTGAAGTAGCTTCTGCATCTGTGTTGATTGCCTTTCTCTTGATGAAAAAATTGATGCTAACTCCGACTTGAATACCAAAGACGTTGTGCGTTGTTCCTGATAACTTTGGATTTTTACGGACGTTTCCACTCAAATCTACAATATAGATCGCGTCAAAATCCTGTGCAAGATGTTTTCGCATCCCATCGAAAGATATTCCATCAAGAAAACCGTTGTTTGTTACAAACGCAACGACTCCTTCCTTCCCAATCCGCCTTGATGCCCACAATATCGCTTTTACATACGGATCAGATAACGCTACTTTACCTGTGGCTTTTGAGTCTTGTGAATATGTTTCTTGCAGCAGATTATCTATCGTTTCATACGTCCGATTTTTGTTATTGTCATTTTCATTAACTTGCCCCATATTATAAGGTGGATTGCCGATAACCACAAACATGTCCGCTGCTTTCTGGCGTTCCACCCGGTCAGTGTTTTCACGCGTGAAAAGTTGTATTTGCTGATCCTCAAGCAGCTCAAAGGTGTCCGCAAGTGTTATTCCCTCAAACGGTAGATAGGTCTGTGTGCGTTGAAAAAACTCCTGCTCAATGTTCAAGCTGGCGATGTAGTAGGGCAGCAGCATCACCTCGTTGCAGTGGAGTTCGTGCCGATATTTCTCCTCTAACGTTGTGCCTAAAATGTCCTGCATCAGTCGGACAATGAAGTTACCTGTGCCAACAAACGGGTCAATGATATGCACACCCGTGTCCGAAAGCGACCGTCCGAACTCGGTTTCAAGGATGTGCGACACACTATTGACCATAAAATCTACAATCGGTTGTGGCGTATAGACAATACCGTGTGTATCTGCAACATCTTCCGAAAACCCTTGAAAAAACTTCTCATAGAAGGTGTTGAGGAAGTGCTGTTTTTGTGAAAAATCTCTGCAGAGCGTGGCTGCTTGCTCAATGGCAACATAGAAACGGTCTAAAGGTTTTAGGAACGCCTCGCGACTGAAGGCGTGGCGGATGAGCGCATCAACAACATTTTCTATCTCGCTTGCAATGATATTTCTACGCGTGAAAGCGGAGTTGTTAAAGACTGTGCGGAAGATGCGTTCAGTGAGAATGTGCTGGATAAGCATCTCCTCAACAGCAGCACGTGAGAGGTTGGGATTGATGGCAGTGCGGCAGATTTCGTAGAAGTCGGCAAACGCTTTTTTGAATGTTGGGTCCATCTCATACCGTTGCTCAATCAGTTCCATGAGTTTGCTTGCAAGATCGGGGACATGTGATCTGAAGTCGTTAACGGCAGTCTGCCAATTGTTAAGTGCGGGTGCAGTGTATGCAAACAGATATTTGAGAGACACAATCAGGTTTGCAGGCTCAGATATGTCCAAGTCCAGCACGGTCTGTCCGTTCTGAATCAAGATGCCGCGTTCTGGCGTTTGGAACAGGATATTGTCAAGTGGATAACCTGCTTCACGTTTTTGTTGTACTGCTATGTCAAGGTCATCATCAATATCTTTCGCTTCCCAGTAGGCGATGGGTATTCCGTATTCGTTTAAGACAGCACCGTCAATCACGATGCGGTCACCTGTTGCGGTATGCATCGTGTATTGTGGAATAAGTGTTGCGTTTACCTGCTTGGCACAAGTGTTGAGAAGCGTTTCAAAAGGCGCGCTGACCGCACCTTCGTGTGTCACACCGTGCTGTTCGTATTGTTGTAACCTGGCGTAGTAGTCGCGGACTGGTTTGTGAGTCGGTTTTAGGTTGAGTTGAAGCATGAGGGTATGTTAGCAGATTTTGAGGTGGGAGTCAAAGGGAAATTCGCGGTGGGAAAAGGTGTCCGAGACATATCAACCAGACACCTATTGATTCGCTGGGACAGAGTAACAGTATCTAACAATCTGAGTGTGTAAATATTTTATCACTCTATTTGTCACCCAATATTGCGTAAGTCCTGTCAATTTGATTCAATTTGTGGTATAATATAATTCAAACAAGTTTGAAAGAAAGATAAGCAACTTTCATTCAACGAACCCGTTGTACCGTCGGAGGAAATCGCAATGCAATTTATCTATCGTCATAAATCTGAAAATAACTCTTGTCCTATCATAGCACTTTTTTCTATCCTTGCAGTCTTGTTTCCAATGATAGTCATCAGCGGGTGTGTGAAAATGGAAGCAACCCGTAAAGCGGATTGGGAAACTAACTTCACTGATCTACATTTTGTAAACGCTAAAATGGGATGGCTTGTTGGACTTGACGGCGTTATTGTTCATACAGCGGATGGAGGAAAAACTTGGACGCAGCAGGAAGTAGATACAACAAGTAGTTTCAAAGCAGTCTACTTTGCAAACGAAAAATATGGATGGGCAGTCGGTGATGAAGGGCTCATCGCTACGACGGACGACAGTGGCAGACACTGGACAATACAAGAAAGCGGCAGTGTGGCAATGCTCCGCGACGTGTTTTTTAGAAACAGTAAAGAAGGATGGATTGTAGGGGAGGATGCTGATGTCCTTTATACAAAAGACGGTGGTAAACAGTGGAAACGTTATACGGGTGTAAGTGAGTTTCCACTAAACGGTGTCTGGTTCGCTAACAGAGAGAAAGGGTGGGCAGTTGGAACTTATGATAGAATCTTCCATACCAAAACAGGTGGGGAATCTTGGCAGGAACAGAGCAATCGCTTTGAAGGTGAACGCGACAGATTAATAAATGACAACAAACATGTTTTCTTCATCAGTGATAATGAGGGATGGATAGCAGGAAGTGACGGCTCAATTTTCCATACAACCACCAGTGGGGCTAAATGGGATAAACAGGACAGTCGCATACCCTTAATTAATGGACACGTGCGTGATACAATTAATAGTCTACACTTCTCTAATGAAAACTACGGCATTGCAGTTGCTGATGTCGGTTTTATCACTCGGACAGAAGATGGTGGGAAAAACTGGCAACTGATGGAAAGCGGTACTGAAAACAACCTAACAAGCGTGCAGTTCACATCTCAGAAAGAGGCATGGGCAGTTGGATGGTCAGGCACTATTCTACATACGACCGACGCAGGTGCATCTTGGAACAAGGTCAGCGGAACAACTGCAAATGATCTGCAAAATGTACAATTCACAGATGCAAACCGCGCGATTGCTGTAGGTAAACGCGGCACAATGGTGATGACAAACGATGGGGGTAAGACATGGAATGAGATTGACTCTGATATTTGGGACGGTATCTGGAATATCTATTTCGCAACAGACAAACACGGTTGGGCAGTAGGCGAACGTGGACTCATCATTCATACGAAAGATGGCGGCTTGAACTGGGAAAACCAACGTGCACCTTCAGCATTTACACTTCGTGCAGTACATTTTATATCGGAAAAGACGGGATGGATTGTAGGAGATATCGGAACCATTTTACACACGATTGATGGTGGAAATACGTGGCTACAACAGATTCCTGTCGGAGATTTTTTGTCAGTGATGCTTAAAGGTGTGTTCTTTCTTGATGAGAAGAATGGATGGGCAGTCGGATGGCCCGGAATATGTCTCACAACTGAAGACGGAGGTCTAACTTGGCACAAACAACACACAGATACTTTCAATGAACTCTACGGGGTATACTTTGTTGATGAAAATAGGGGGTGGATCGTTGGACAATTCGGTGTCATACTGCACACAAGTGATGGTGGAATTAACTGGAAACCCCAACATAGTAGAACACAAGCAAACCTGAACAAACTCTATTTCGCTGATACACAACACGGATTGATAGTCGGAGACAATGGTGTGATGCTTACCACAATCAACGGTGGTAAAAAATGGGAACAACAGAATAGTGGGACAGAAAATGACCTATATGGATTAGCACTTTCCCCGGAAGGTGTAGTCGCTGTCGGTAAAGGTGGAATTGCAATGCGATATTCCGTTGAGAATACACAACTACCCGCGAAACTTCCACCAACTGCACCAGATGAAGAAACGATCATCGTTCAAGAAGATACACCAGTAGAGAATATTGTCTACCACTGGGATATAATCCAACAAGCAACCTGGAGAACTAACTTTACCGATACACATTTTGTTGATGCTAAGAACGGATGGACAGTTGGCACGGGTGGCGCAATATCACATACGACTGATGGTGGAAATACATGGTTACCACAACATAGCGGGGTAAATGAAGACTTAAGAGCAGTTGATTTTACCGATGCACAACACGGACGTATCCTTGGTAACGGGGTCTTATTGGAAACTGAAAATGGCGGTAATTCTTGGAAAACTCTTCTTGATACGACTAAACAGAATTTGCCTCGGATTAACGCCATGCATTTCATCAATAAAGAAACCGGATGGCTCGCTGCAGCAATCGGACAGATAGTTCACACGAAGGATGGTGGTAAAACTTGGAAAGTACAGAAAACGGGTACAACCAATCAGAACATTACCGACATACATTTCATCAATAGTGATGTGGGATGGGCAATTGCACCACAACGACGAGATGGTGGCTTCGTCCTTCATACCGTAGATGGCGGTAACTATTGGAAAATACAACAGAAGACAAATCAAGCTGGAATCGCTATCCATTTTGCTGATGAAAAACAGGGATGGATAATTCTTGCAAATGGGGATTCATTGTTGACGCAAGATGGCGGTGAAACCTGGAGACTACACACCACTACGCACAGTACAAACGGTTTACGCCGAATTACATTTCGATCCCATGATACAGCGTGGGGTATGGGTAGAGGTGGAGCCTATATCACAAGCGATCAAGGAAAAAATTGGGAGAGCATATCTGTGAGTACTGGTGAAGAAACGATAGCAGTGCAACAGACTGCTCCAGAGGCAATTGAGGACACAGACGAAGAGAATACCGAGAATGAAGATGAAACAACAGAAGACAATACATTTGCGGAGTTGTTTCAACAGCAATTTCGGCAACAGTTGCAACGACCAGGACGCATAACACCTGATGGTACTGTGTCATCTGGTGATACACCAGAAAGTACCAACTCAACAACACAGGAACGACGACCTCAACCTGAACGAAGAAGACAATTTGGAGGTCAACGTGGTGGGACAGTCGCAAGTGTCTATTTTCTTGACAGCATGAAGGCTTGGGCAGTTGGCAATGCTGGCAGTATCTATCACTCATCAGATGGTGGTAAGAAGTGGGAACGTCAACTCGGTGAACAACAACGCAGCGATATCAGGGAAGTCCTGTTCTATAACGACAAAGTGGGTTGGATTGCCAGCTCAGATGGTAATCTATCTGAGACGAATGACGGAGGACAGACCTGGGAAAAACTTAACATCAGAACGCGTCAACCCCTTATCGGTATTCACTTCACAAGTCTTGAACCAAAATGGGGCTGGACCATGCGACGTGATGGCACAGTGCATTATACAACTAATGGAACCGTTTGGAGTGCTGGAGAAACACCAGAGCAACCCCCATTTATTGAAGGGGATCCACCGGGAACATACTCCCTAAACGATGTTGATTTCGGTAAGTTCTCAGAAGGATGGGCAGTTGGGAGATACGGGGATATAATACATAATAGAGATGGCGGACCAACCTGGTCACTCCAGCGAACAACAGCAAATGACACATTGCGGAGTATTGACATGAAATTTGCGCCACTCGGATGGGCTGTCGGACAAGTCGGGACAATTCAACGAACAGTCAACGGCGGTGAATACTGGAAAATGCATGAATCCAATACGATCTATCACCTCAATTCTGTAGATTTTGCCACAAAACGGATCGGATGGATCGTAGGGGAAGCTGGACTTGTGCTAAAGACTGTAGATGGTGGTTTCACATGGCAACCGAATATGACAGGTACTGCACAGACACTGAATAGTATCATCGCAATCTCAGATGAGGAACTATTTGCCGTAGGAAATAGTGGAACAATAATCCATTCAGAAGATGGTGGAGAAACTTGGCAACAGGAACACACAGATATTGACAACGATCTCTACATTATCAGTAAAGCAAAAAATGGAAGGACACTCTGGGTCGTGGGACAATGGGGTGTGATCCTACGAAGGAAGTTAGAGACCCGTTTGCAGGCTTCAATACGATAATCCTCTTCACCTATAGTCTCTCTTAGTCTCACTACTTCTAATAATTTTGCAGTCTTCACCAATTGTTAAAAATGAGAAGGAGAACGATACAAACTGGAAGTTTATCGCAGAATACGCGTTTTGTATTCTGCATTAATAAAGATGTATTTTCAATTCGAAATAGTCTTATGACAAGGAGATAAAAATGCATGTGAACTGGCAAAAGCCAAATAACAATACTTGGTACCAATTCAGGGATGATACGATAGATATTATCCCCCCTTGTGCTGAGGGTGTCTACACTGTTTTTTCAAATTATAAGAACATTCCAATAGCTCATTATGTTGGTAAGGGAGAAATTAAGAACAGACTTGCAGCGTATACTCTTTATAATCCGATGCGAGAACGTAGGAAGTTCAAGGGTTCATTATGTGTGACATGGACAATTATCCCAAATAAGAATGATCAAAGAAATGCTGAAGCGTATCTTATTCAGAACCTTTTTCCAATGGAAAATAAAGAACGACCATTACCCTTAAATCCCTATTTTACCATGAATCTACCTTGGTAGTAAGCAAGAACACAGAAGGCAAACGAATAAATATGCCTTACAAAGAAAGTCCTGTGAGTTTTACAAGTTATTAACTGATATTTATCAAAGTTGTTCCGAACTCAATGTTTATCTGTGTTCTTTCGT